>CAUCNB010000004.1:0-64070 GCA_958444075.1 uncultured Collinsella sp.
GTACTCGGCATCGCTCACGGCCACCTCCGCAGCATCGAGCGCGACATCGGCAGTGGCTTTGCCCTCTGTGGCCCTGGCAAGTGCCGCAGCGGCATTCTTAAGCTGAGAGGCACGCCCGGCAGCTGCATCAGATTTTGCCTGAGCCGTTGCCATGACGGCGTCGGCATCGCTCGCAGCCTGCTGGGCCATATCGAGCTCCGCCTGAGTGGCAGCAGCACCGATGCCTGCCTGATCGGCATCGCCTTGGGCGGCAAGAAGTTCGGCCTCCGCCACGCGCTGATTGGCACGAGCGTCTTCGAGTGCAGACGATGCCGCATCAAACGCACGCTGAGCAGCGGCGATATCGGCTGAGTATGCCGCCAGCTCATCCTGGGCCGCGGCAAGTGCATCCTGCTTTTCGTCAACACCGGTACGAGCGGCGTCCAGCGCGCGTTTGGCAGCAGCCGCCTTGCCCTTGGCAATGTCGAGCTCGCCAGACTTGGCAGCCACGGCATCCTGCGCCGCCGCGACAGCGGCGTTGGCAGCGCTCAAATCGACGCGGGCATAGCTCACGGCACGCACGGCGGCATCAGCTGCAGCCTGCTTTTGCTCCACAGCGGCCTGGGCCTCCGAGGCCTTGGCAGCCGCGGTATCAACGTCATCGGCAGCGCGCTCAACCTGGGCTTGCTTTGCCGCAGCGGTCTGTGATGCTGCATCCACCTTGTTGCCGGCATCGTTGGCAACGCCCTGCGCCGCAGCAAGCTCGTTGCGCGCCGCGTCCACGCCCTGCTCGGGATTTGCCAGAGAGTCGCACCACGCGTTCAACGCAGCCTCATACTCAGCAACCGTCATCGGATTGAGGTTATACGGCTTGTACCATTGACCAGAATATACAAATGTCTGTGCCTGTGTACTCCCGTACAGCGTCCCTCGCGTGCAAACGCCCATGCCCGTCACGGTGTAATCGGGGTTGATCACGTTGATGTAATGGCCGACCGAAGGGTTTGATCCACCGTGCAGTGCGGCGTAGTTATCAATCTGGGAGCTATGCGCCGTATAGAAATCGTAAGCGGCCTTTCCCGTAAGGCCCGATGCGCCCAGCGAGGCGGCGGCAGCATCAAAGATGGCCTTCTCCTGATCGACCCACTGCTTAAACGGATTGCTTCCGTAGTTCCACGCCACATTCTCGCCCACGTTAAACTGCTGAGCGTGCGCGACTTTCGTATCCGAGAAGTTCGCATCGGCAATGGCAGTCGCCATCATGGCATACGTCACCTTGAGCTCGCCTAGGCCAACGCTTGCGCGATACTCGTTGCACGCTTTGAGCCACACGACCGCCTGCTTCATATTGGTCAGACTTGTCGCGTCGACCTCCTCGCCCACCTTGTTGTAGTTAGCGAGTTTGCAGTTGAGGATGATATTCGCCGCATCGTCGGCGCCCACACTCTTAAAGAACGCGATAGCACCCTGGCGGTAGTTCCCCGCCGATGCGTTCGCCGTTGCCTGCGCGGCATCGAGCTTGGCCTGGGCCTGAGCCACAGCTTGGTCGGCCTGCCGCTTTTGGGCCTTCGCTTGATCGAGCGCCTTATCGGCAGCGTCTTTCTCGTCCTTGGCTGCCGAGAGCTTGGCCTGGGCATCGGCCAACTCCGTAAGCGCGGAGGCATGATCGGCCTTAGCCTGGTCAAGGGCGGCATCGGCTGCCGTCTTGGCGGCAGCAGCGTCATCCAACTTGGCCTGGGTAGCGGCAGCAGCCTGTTGCTGAGCGGCGAGTGTCTGCTGAGCAGCCTGCACCTCGCCCTCGACGGCAGCCACCTCTTGCTCGACGGCAGCAAGCTCGCTCTCGCGCTGCGACTGCGTGGCCTTGGCGGCCGTTAGCGCCTCGGACGCAGCGGTCACCTTTGCCTTGGCGGCCTCGTACTCTGGGCCCGCAGCGCCCTGCTCGGCTCGGTCCAGATCGGCCTTGGCCGCGTCATAGCTCGCCTGCGCGGCATCCACATCCGCATCTGCCGCGGCCTTTGCCTGCTGAGCTGTCGAAAGCTTGCCCTGTGCGTCCTGCCGCTTGGCAGCGGCGTCAGCAGCAGCGACCTGAGCATCCGAGAGCTTAGCCTGCACATCAGCTGCCGACTGCTTTGCCTACTCCAAATCACTCGCGGCCTGCTCTGCGGCAGCCTGGGCGGCGGCTACGGCCTCGGGCGTGGCATCGGATGCAGCAGCCTGTGCGGCCTCAAACGCAGACTGGGCATCGGCAGCCGCCTTCTGGGCGACAGCCAGGGCTTCGTCCTTGTCCGTCAGGCTCCTCTTGGCGGCATCAAGCGCAGCCCGAGCGTCCTCAAGCGCCTTGACGTCAAGATCGGCCTTATCCTGCGCGGCACCCATCTGCTTTTCCAGCTCGGCCGAGGCAGCAGAAGCCGCGCTCTTGCTCGCATCGCAAGCCGCGTCATAGGCACCCTGCGCCTGCTGCTGGTTGACGGCGGCAGCATCGTAGGGAGCAGCAGCCGCTTCCAGATCGGCCTTGGCGTTAGCAGCCTTGGCGCGCGCCGCATCAACTGCAGCCTGCAGATCGGCGACCTTTTGCGCCGCAGACACGGCGCCCACGCCAGCACCGGCGGCCGCAGCGCTCGTCAGCGGCGACATCACCGCAGCCGTTGCGCCCGCGGCGCCAATGCCATCCGCACCCTGCGCCGCCGCGGTCAGAGGCGACAGCAGCGAGCCGCCCGTCATGGCAATCGTCGCCGCAGCAACCGTCGCCACGCGCCCAGCCGCCCTGGCCTTACCCAAGGCCTTGCCGTTCATGTCCTTGTTCATGTTCTTGCTCATTGCCGATTCCTTCCCACGGTGAGCCGTTGTTTGACACAGATAGTCGATCTAACTTGCCCCGCTAAAAAGAGGTGATAACGGGGTAATTAAATCGGAGGAGTTGGAGACAAGCCCACATCCATCAGCGGATGCCGAGCTCATACTCCCGCTCGCGCTCAATATCATTCATGTACTCATAATCTTCGGAGCTAAGCTCTGAATCATCTTGAGCAAACATGTAGTTCTCGGCCTTAGAACAAATACTGTAACCGCAGATGGTATTGAGATCGATATGGTCGGTATTGTCGTTGTAAAGGGGGAAAATTCTGCTGGTCATGCTCAAGTACCTCTTAACATAAACTGAAAACTCATTTGCTTGGTCTCTTTTTGAGACCCCATCTGATGTGCTATGGCTGCAGTATATGTTCTCCCCTTTTACAATGCAAGCATAATTTCAAAAAGTTCTAGGAGCGATAATTGCGCGACACCATCACTTGCCGCCACCGACATCCCCCACCGCGCCCTCACGCGCAGCGCACTCGTTGAGATACTTGACCGGAATCGGCCACCTGGAGGGAGCTCCGTAGCGCGAAAGCCCCACATTGACCAGCTGAACCAGCAGCTCGGACAGATCATCACCTTCGAGCACCTCAATCGAGCGTACATGGATCGCCGTTGCCACATCCTCTTTGGTGCCGTTGTTGACGCCGACAAAGTAGCAGGTCATCCCTGCGCGTTCGAACGTTCCAATGCCGTAATAGGGCGAGTTGTAACTCTCGAAAAACTCCTTCTTACGACCCGCCTTACCCGTAAGCTGGTAATCGCGCACCAAGTTCACGAAGTCGCTAGAGAAGGTCGTCAAGCCCGTATCCCGCACGCGTGCGAGCATAGCGCGTCCGCCCGCCCGCACGTCAAAGATATAGGCGTCCTTGTCGAGCTTACCCTCGGCCGTCAGCAGCTCAAGCTCCATCTCGTCCACGGGACCGTCCTCGATCGGATGTGAGGCGTAGTCCATGGCCCCGTCCGCACCGATCGTCAACGTCGCAAGGCGCTCATCTAGCTCAACCTTATCCTTCTCCCTGCGCGCAACATTGGCCACGCCGCAGACCGTCACCGACCCAACGCCAAAAGAGCCAAGGTCAAACGCCCTCACCCGTCCGTCGGCAACATCTTGCTTAACCAGCAGCTCTTTGAGCATGGCCCCCAGGATCCCCTCCTGTGCGCCGCGCACCTTTGCATTCGACGCCGCCTTAAACAGCGGCTCGCACACATCCGGCGTCACATGCTGTTCCACCACCCCAGCGTGCAGGGCATAGCCATCGTTCTCGGCAACCTCGTTAGGCACAACAACCAGATTCCAAGCCAACGGATCAACAACTCCGCCGTCATACGACGCGCGCACATCCCAGGAGGTATCGATGAGTCGATCGGCGAGTTTGCGCGCGACCCCGGCAAGCCCTTTGCGCGCAAACGACACCACGACCCGCTGCCCCACCGAACGTTCCGCAACCACGCGGTCATATTGCTCGCTTTTCAAAACCTCGTAGAAGCTCTTACGCGGATACTCTCTGAGCGACACCTGGGCAAAATCGCTGTACCGACGCTCAAGAATCTGCAGCTCTCGGTACAGGATGCCCTTCTTGGTATAGGCGACTTTTTCCGCCTGGGCAGAAAACGTAAGGTCGCGACGTTTGGACGGCTTATCGCCCTTGGCGCGGCGCAGGATGTACTCGTCACTTTGTCCGTGGGCCAGCACCACCGTAGCCACAGGCGACAGCCTGTAACCCACCTGGCTGTTGATCTTCTTGAGTTCTAACTCGTCGCCTGCCGCACGACCGATAAGCACCCGGCGCTTGGTAAACGTTCGAATCTTGAGTTCGAAGGTGCAGTCTTCGTTGATAACGATTTCAACCGTTTCGATCTTGGCAGGTCCCCTTCCGTCGCTTTCGACAGCATCGCGGCGGGCACCCTTGGCGCTAATGACATACAGGTGCCCGGTGTCATTGGGAACTTCGTCCTCAATTCCCTCGAACTGCGAGCACGAGTTAAACAGCAGACGCAACGCTACGTAATCATCCAGCTCGTCCCAATGAGTTTTAATCGGAACCACCTGCTCCTGATAAAGCGAGGCATTAAGATCGCCCGTCTGCGCGCCCGCCTTGACCATGAGAAAGACGCGGTTATCGGCAAGCTGCGTGAGCGCGACGACCTTGCCCGTCTGGCACACATCGGCCATAAAGTTCGCCACGGCATGCTTGCCAGCATCGCCTACATTGCACCAAAAGACCGAGTAGCGCTCCTCGGCAGCAGCGGCATCGAGCTGCAAATCGAACTCGGATACGGCGATGTCGCCCAGGCCACACGGCTGGCTATGCTTCGATTGCACGGCCGATCGCCTCCATCATCTCCAGGCTGATTGCACCGTCAGCGGCCATATACGGGAAGGAGAACACCATCCCCTCGTCATCGATTGTCTTTTGGCGGAGCTCCAGCGCCGCTTCATCGGCCAAAACATTGACGATCAACAGGCGCTTCGCCCCAACTTTTTGGGCCTTGGCCTTAAAGCGCTCGGCATCCGTGGCATCGCCGCCGTTGCGCCTGTAGGCCTCATAGGCGCCGATACGATAGTGCTTAAAGTCGATCCACACCCCGGTCTTGTTGCCGGCGGCATCGAGCACCTCAAAATCGCCGCCTGTCTCGGCATGGGCCGCATCACCACGAGTAAGCGAATAACACCCGTCGTAATACGCCTCAAAGATGGCCCTGCCGGCAGACTCGCCCAGCTCTCCAAGGTATACCGCTTGGAACATATAGGGCGTCATGTGCACCGTCGCCGCCGGCTGCAACGTCGTAGGCACCCCGTCGCGCGACCAGCGCTCGCGCACCTCGCGAATTGAGAGCAGCTCGGACACACGAGCAGCCATCTGGCTTACCTGGCGAACCTTCGCGCCCTTTAAGCCCTCGTTATAGCGACAGCGCTCCTCCAGACGGGCGGCAATCTGCTCGACAGGCTCGCCATCGTAGTTAGGAAACTCAAAGTGCGGCACCTTGCACGCACCGCCTTCTGCATACGCATAACCGCTCGTGGCATACGGCATGCGCAACGCGGTGCTTCGGCGCGCCGGATAGCTCGCAAGCTCTTCCCACGGCAGGCAGAAATGATGCAGATAGAAGTCGCGTTCATCGTCAAAGGCGGCAAGATCTTCCTCGCGCGCATCGAGGGAGGCAACCTTCCATGCCAGCTTTTCGTGCTTCTCTTTTGCCAGGTTGTTCCTAAAGGCAGCAAGGTTCTGCTGTTTGTTAGCAGCGTGCTGCTTCTTGTCTGCCATGTGGTTGTTGACAGCCGCACAGGCGCCAACAACCTGCTCCAGCTCGTAGCCCATCGGCAAATCGTGCAGGAACGAAAAGTCGCAATCGCCGGCGATTTTGCGGTCGAGCATTACCTGCACGTGCGGCATCTTTACGCTCGTGCGCATCAGGCGGCCCACGGCCTGCGCCACAATGCGAGCACCTTCGACCTGATAAGAGAGGGTATTGCGAACCGGCAGATTCCGTTTGGTGCCAGACAGCAGCAGCCGTACGTTATGACGCTTTTCGGTAAACGGGACCTCTCCGCGCGCCACCAGCTCTTCCTGTTCAACCACACCTGTCAACGCCTGCTGAACAAACGTCGCCGAGCTAATCTCGACTTCCGACGTCAGACGGCTCGTAGGCGACTCAATGTACAGAAAGTCCAGGTCCATCTTGGGACGGCGGTCGGCATCCTCGAAGCCGCAATCAACCTGTCGTACCGTGCGACACAAACTTTCCGGTACCTTGTATTTAAGATTCTTGGAAAAGCCACCGGCCGACAAATTGATGAGCATAAGGGTTGGCCGGCCCATCTCGAGACGGTTTTGAGCGTCACCCCAACCGATATCCCATTCTGCAGCGTTAAAGCACGGCACCATACCCTTGGCCTCCTTGAGCGACTCCTCGTACGACGCCTCGGGGCACTTAACGTTCCGAATCACCAGCTCGGCAACGATTTCTCGGGCAAGGTCCAGCGCCAAGCTATTAAAGTCGCCATGGTTTCCCATGTGGCGCGTCGTAAAGATGGCTCCTGCCTGATGCTCGTTGCGTGCAACGCCACGTGCCCAGGTGCTCACGGCAACGAGTGTCTTGCTTAGACGCTTCAATTCAAACTCGATGCTCTTGACGTCGCTTGTGCCCACCCTGTCGGCGATCTTTAAACGCAGACGCACCGCAAGCCCTTCACTTACGCCGACCTGGTCAAAGAACTCCATCACGCGCTCGTACGTCTCGTCGGGCGATACGATGGCCCCACCAAAGGCGCCGCCGGCCAACGCAGCCATACCGGCAAGATTCTTGTCTTCGTCAACCCAAGCAACGTCAACGTCGTACGTCTTTGCCGCCTGCTTGTTAAACAGCTTGGTCTGTCGCACGATCTCTTGGTTGAGCTCGCCAATCCACGTATCCTTGCGGACCACGCCGTGAACCTCATCGAGGTAATCCAGGTTAAAGTTCTTTACGGTCGATGCGCTCCAAGTTGCGCTCATGCACACGCAGGGTGCATTGGCAGCAATGGAGGCCAAGTACGCCTCGGGCATGCGCTCAATGCCATGGCTGGTTAGGTGCGTGGTAAACATGTGGTCGAGCGTGGTTTCCATCACCAGGTAGCCGACGCCGCGCGCATACATCGAGTCATCGGCTGCATCAATATCGTCGTTCTTACGGTTCTTAAAGAACAGCGCCATCATCAACGAATCCCAAAAATACTTCTCGTTGGTCTGATCGTTCCTAATGCCCAGCGCATCGATGATGTTCTTGCGCGAAAGATCGTCTTTGTACGAAATGCTGCCGTAATACAGGCTGTCCATAAGCGCAGCGCAGCGGCCGAGATGACCCACCACCATCCTGACGATACCGCGAGCTCGGCGCACCGCCTTGTTGACTGTTGGCTGTCCATTCGCCCCATGAGCCGTAATCATATTGCGGGTACCGTCCTCATTGAGCTTGTAGCACAACGGGTTTACCGAGTTATCGCCCACCGAGACATCATCACTGCCAAACAGACGACGACCGGCAAGCTGCTCGTCTTTTGCCTCGTCAGACAGCGCAAAAGGCGGGCGCAGTTTCATTTCCTTAATGCAGGAGGCGAGTGCCTTTTGAATATTCTCGGCATCCTTGGCGATTCCTTCGGCAGCTTCCTCTACGCTCGCTCGCGAAACCCTGTTCCTCTCGGCATTCGACCCCTTGTGATCGCCCGACGTAGAAGCGTGTGTGTAGACCGCCATCCATTGATCTCGATTTCCCAACAGCAAGGGGTCCACCACGCCGCCGTTAAAATGACGATCAAGGATGCGCAGCGCCTCATCCGGCTGAAACGTCACGGGGTCGTCCGTCAGCGTCGACAGCATGTCAGCCTTCATGTGGTCGATTTCGTCAAAGATGAATAGGCACTTCTCTGCAGCCGCCGCGTTAAAGAGCACAACGCCCGGACCGGTCACCGTATCGATTCTGTTGACGAGCTTTTGGGGTGTAAGGGCAATCACATGTGGCATGCTCTCGTCGTTGAGCAGCGCAGATGGCCAAATCTGAGGGATTACCTCCATGCCTCGCGTAATGTTCTTGAGTTCACAACTCACTGCCCAACGCAGGCTCGCATCGGCTAACGACAGCTTGTCCCACAGGCTGGGGGTCAGACAATCGACAACGTTTCCCAGACTTTTCTTTGTATCAAGAATGTGCAGAAGGTTATCGGCAACCTCCATAGTGTTACGCCATGCTCGCTTAATGACGCGATGAGAGCTCTCGTCATCTGCTTCGATGGGACACGAGATTTCGCGCACGCCCACGGCACCCTTGCCGCGGGTGGCCTCAATCCAATTCAGAATGTTCTCGCCCGCGCGCGGAAGATCGAACACCATGCGTGCCGCTTCATCACAACTCATGCCCTGGCCAGCCAACAATTCACGCACGCTTGCAACATAGTTGTCGCGATTGTCTTTACCCGGAACAACAAACACCAAGGTACGGCGGCCGGGACACTTGTTAAAACAGCCCGACTCATCCCAGCCGCCGGCAATCAGGTCGGCCGTGACCTGCTCGGCCGTGTAGTTTTTGCCCGAGCCCGTCGTGGCGCCCAAAAAGTACAGGCCGTTGTTGTCCTGGTCCTTAGCGCCGTCCTGATCCTGGGGAACAAACAGCGCACGCTCAAAAAACTCGCGCATCGCCTTTTGACGTGCAAGATAGGGAGCAAGCTCCTTGTCGCCCGCAGACGACAGCATCGATTGACAGTTGAGTTCCCACGTAGCCATGGTCAAACCTCCGATTTAGTTGTTGCATGTGTTGAATACCATCCCGTGCGGACAAAAACTCACGCGAGGTGGTTGAGGTGGCGGCGTCTATGCCGCCGAGAAAGGGAAAGAAAAGAAAGAGAAACAGTCGGCGATTACTCGCACGAAGCGAGCAGCTTCTTAAGATCGCACTCCAATGCCTCACGCTCCTCAACGTCCATCACTGCAAGGGCGACGCGCATCAGGGACACCTTGGCGGCAAGCTCCTTAACCTGGTCGGGGCGCTTGCTAAAGTGGTCGTAAATCCGCAGGGCCTCCCCGGCCGCCAGGTACTGCCACTTTTCCAACGAAGGCTTTTCGGACCTGCTCATGGCATCGACCCACTCGCCAAGACCCTGAAAACCGTTGCCCGTAGTCGTGCCGTTCATAACCACATCGAGCGGGCTCAGCAAGCAATCGGGCGATTTTTTGTACACCAATTTGGTGAGCATAAGCACCTGGGCAAGGTTGCGATACTTGTCCTGATCGGCATAGAGCACGTCGTTGTAGCAGGCGCACGCCTTAAGCAGCTCGTGGGCGGCAATGCGCTCCGGCCCATCAAACGGAACGCCGCGCAACAAGACCCCAGCAAGATCGAATGCTTTGCCGCCCTGCACGATCTTGTCGAGCGCCGAGCCGTCCATCAAATCCGCCAGCCAAGCAAGCTCGGGCTGATACGGCCTATGCTCGTCCTTGTCCTCATGCTCCATCCAGCTGTTCACCAGCGCCAGGGCTTCAATCTCCCTCCCGTTCAGAAAGGGCGAATTCTCCCCCATCTCTTCCTGCAAAAAACCCCGCGGCTCATGAGAGCGCTCGTACGCAACCGCAAGTTCCCCGTCGCTCACGACCAAGGTCGCACGGGAAATATAGGTATCTTCCCGCATGTCCCTCCAGGCGTACATCATAAGGGGACGCAGCTGACGGAGCATGCCGCGCGCGCCGGCACCTTCCTTAACCGCGCGCTTCGCCGCAAGGCGAGCAGCATCTGCCGTCAGCTCCATCTTGGCGCCATTTCCCATCATATTGTTGTGCTTGGGTAGGTACTGTTCATACGCAATCTGGACCAGATCGTCCACGCTCAAGGCGTTAAAGTTAATCACCGAGCCAATGCGCCCGCACAGCTCGGACATAATACCCCAAGTCTCAACATCCTCGATGGTCGCACTGTCTCGCAGCTCGTTTGCCGATTTTGCGGCGGTGCGCACGGCGGCATACGAGGATCCGAAGCCGACCGTGGTGCCAGACTTGTCACCCAGGCGCTTGCGCACCAGAGCGTCCAAGCCCATAAAGGCGCCGCCCAAAATGCAGACAACCTGATCGAGGTTGAGCGTCTTAATAGCCGCACTCTTGGAGGTATCACATTCGAACGGCATCTCCCCGCCTTCCAAAAGCTTAAGGAACGACTGCGATGGACTAAAACTCGATGCAACTTCTCCCCCATCGGGTTCGACACGAACCGCCTTGTCAAACTCGTCAAAGAGCACCAAACAAATTTCACCGGGATTCGCAGCCTGATAGTCCGCGACCTGCGATAGGCAGTTGATCATGCTGGCACCGCGCCAGCCCTCGCCCGTCATGGTGGAGACATCGAACACGAACAGCTTGAGCCCTGCGGCATCTGCCACGGCCTTGATGGTGTGGGTCTTTCCCGTACCAGTGGAACCCATCACCAAAATGGCGGCGGGCGAAAGAACGTCGCGCGGATCGGCGCCGCGTGCCAACATCACGCAGCGGTTGACCTCAAAGCTCAGCGCCGTCACAAAGGCCTCCAAGCTTCCTTCGTGGCCAATAACACTCTGACGCGTCTGCTCCACCAGACGCGAGGGCGCAATTCGAGTGAGCAGGTCCCGGTAGCGATCGATGTTTCGATACTGCTTCTGAGCCATGGGTGTTTTCCTTTCTATATTGGTTTTCTTACCTATGACGTGGCCCCGAGCCCATAAACTCCTACAGTGCCAGCGATGTCGCCGACTCCAGATAGATCACGTTGCCCGGCTGGGTAAAGACCGGAATGTGGTAGAGCAGCTGCAAAATGCCCTGCTTGAGCAGCGGAAACAGTGTGGGATGCAACACTTCGTACATCAGGGCACCAGCCATAAGAGCGGTAAGTACGGCAAGCAGCAAAAGCTTTTGAGCGTCAGAGAATACCGACATGGTCGTTCCTTTCTTTATGCGAGATATTTGGATTGCGTTGTGGGTTAGCGACTCATAGCGATGGCAATGCCAATAACCGCGATAACCACGGGGATCGCAAGCGATGCAAACAGAATCCCGGCAAAAAGGCCCACCACCAGCGCGCACACGATGATGGCCAGCGTGGTGGGTACAAGCGCAAGCAGAGGAGTAACCACGCAGACGGATGCAAAGCGAAGCCCGTGGAACAAGCACTCATGAGGGAATAAAGCCTTGAGGACCCCTTCGACAATCCGCCACTCGACAATCGTTCCGATGGTTAAGACAACAGCCCAAAGCAGGTAATCATTGGCGCGGGAATCCGAAGCCATCTTTCCGGTAACGCCGGCCCACCAATCAAATACGGCGGCATAGCCCAGCAAACAGACAATCGCACAGACGACGGATGCAAATGCGCCGGCACCCTCAATTACACCGAGCAGCTCGCACATGTCGGATTCGCGCCCTCCCGTTAACAACACGATCCATTTGTGGGCAAGCGCCGCAACAAACGCCGCGCCCAGCACAACCCAGTACACCCTAAACGCCACCAGGCGCCATGAATGGAGCGGGATCACCGTGTTGCTCTCGCTAATCTCGAACATAAACCCGCCGAGCCACGTCGTCAGCAAGCACATCATGTCGACGGCGACCACGTAGAGTACAACCGCAAAGACAGTTTGCAGAATCATGCCGAAAATATTCATCGCCGTTGGCTTCTTGGGGGCGTCCGGCTCGATTCTGTACATGTCGCATCCGTTCATTAGCTGTCCTTTCGTTGCTGAAACAACTAGTTGGTTTATCCACTGTAGCTTGATACAACTAGGAGATATGCAAATCTCTTAGTGTTAGTATCTAGCGAAATATTACCCAATGCGTACGGCCTCATACGCACCATTCGATTTTTTTCTTTTTCATTTGAGTGCCCCGTCTGAAAAACGCCGCAACTGCTCTTCTTGTAGACTGAAGGCAATTGAGCCGCGACGGGCCAGTCAGCGAACCGCGCAATATAGGGAATATGCAGGAGGTGCGCATGCTCAAAACTAAAGCAGAATTTGCAACTCTTCGCTTAAACGAAGATCTCAAGCCATATATGAGCCGATATCTATCGGATCTTGTGTCTCATATGGTCGAGAAATATCAGCCTTCGTCGAGAACGAAAAGGCTCATTGAACTGTGCTGTCGCGATTTTGAGTTTTCGAGCGAGCACGTCGATGGCCCCTCGTGGTCTGTTTTGGGGATTGACCTCAAGCGACCTTCGGCCGCCTCGTTTGAGTTTGAGGACCGCGTTTACAACGAAGCAACCGACGAATGGGATTATGTGCCCGCTTGCGTTTGCAAAAACCGAGTCAAAGTCCCGACGTCGACGTTTACTGCCATCGAAGAGAATATCTTTTTATACGACTACGAGCAGGACGCAGCCTCTCACACGTACGAATCAGCACTCATTTACTGCAGGCCCCCCGAGCTACGACCGCTATCCCAATTCCCGGCATCTATCGATGCGGCAAATGCGCGAGTCCTGGATTTCCTCAGAACGCGCTCGAAGCAGCTGCAACGCAGCGCAGGCATCCCCGATCTGCTTTCGGTCACTGAGTGGTACTACATCTTTCTTGCGGCATCCATTGCCTGCTCTCAGTCCCATGCCACGGCCGTCATTCAGATTTCGGACCGTCTGTTCAATCTGGCGCGAGCCGTAGATGGACGTCGCCTTCTTTGTGACCTCGGCCTGCTAAAGAGCATTGTGCTTCTTCCCAACACCATTGCCAAAAAGGCCGAGGGTCGCGCGCTGCTCTTTATTGGCGACGGCGAGCCCAATGATCCGTATTTCCTTTTTGACGGCAGGAGCTTTGACGACAAGCAAATGACCGATGAGATTCTGCACCAGCTCCTCGATTCCGTCGACCGAGCCTACGGCGATCAAAAGAATCCAGTCTATTGGCATCGGCTCGAGGATCAGGGCAACGGCATCTATCCCCTATTACCCAATACAAAGAGCGGATCGTTCGACGAGAGAATGTTCATCCCCCTTGGGTCGCTAGCGCCAATCTACCGCGGCACCGCCCGCAGCGTTGTAACCAAACTGCCCGAATCAGATCCGACAGACAGTTACCAACAGCACGACTGCTACTACCTGTCGCTAAAGCATCTTCATGATGGCGCAATCATTGCCGCAGAAGATGTACTTGAGCGTGTCCCCGATACAGATATCTACGATGTAAGCCGTGTAGACTACGAAGATTTTCGGAAGGCCAAACCGATCGACGCCCGCGAGGCGAGCCTTCTCATATCACGCGTCGGGCCTCCATTCAAGCTTGCCCTCATCACGCCAGGCCACTTTTCTGTCGGTTCTGAGCGCCCCGTGGAGCGCGGTCTTTTGTTTGAGAGCATTGTCCCCTGCGACGCCATGTTCTGCGCTACCTTTGAGGACGAGCTGCTTGCCCAGTTTGTCCTGGCATACCTGTCGTCCGATGAGGGGCAGAAGAAACTGGCGGACACCTCGCACGGAGACGCGCTTGTGCAACTTGCCCCAATGGACCTGCGAAGCATGACCGTGCCTGTTCCCGGGCGAGCGGAGCAGGAGCGCTACGCGCTAGAGTACGAAGCAAAGCAGCGCGCCTACGAGGACGCCCTTAAGCAGGCGGAACATTACGCTGCGAGCAAGGGAACGATGTAGCGACCGAGGCCGGCAGACTGTCCGGACTTTTGCCGACAGTCTGCCGATCAGGCACGCCGTTCAGCGCAGCAGCTAGAGATCCTCAACAGACTTCGAACTGGCTTTGGCCGCCTCTTCGCCCGCGATCAGGTCCCTAACCGTTATATACGCACTGTACGTAGCATCTTCAATCTTTTCCATAACATCAGGGTCGCAAGTTCCCCAAATATCTTTGAGAACTCGAGCCAATCCCCAAGCAGCGCTGAGCAGGACGTCAACGTCCTTTAGATCTAAGTGGCTGACCGTAAAGGGACAGTACTCGCACTCCAACAGATAGGTGTCAACAGCCTCAATTGTCTCAGCCACATACTGCTCAAGATCGGGATGGGGATGGAAGGCGCACAGCGCCTTGTGCGGATCGGTCGGCTCAATCCAATACAGCGTTGTCGCTTCCTCGCATTTCTCGAGCGGATAACGCTCAGCTGCCTTCTCCCAGCTTTCATACCAGGGATCGGCATCGCCGTCCGTCATCGACCTGCAAAGATTAATCGCCGCAGAAACAGTCGCACACGAATATCTATAGCTGGCGTCTTTCTTAAACTCATCATTGAGCTCGACGTCACCAGACAGCTCCGCCTCCATGATAAGGAACGGACCATCCTCATCCGTAATGCTTATGGGATAGTTGTTGCACTCATAGCCCGGATACATTTTGTCTCCAATCAATCGTTCGGACACATTAACAAGCAATATCGAAACCGCGCTCACGCGGAGGACCGTCGTCCTCGCACCAACCTGCAAGTTTTTCTCATCGCATGAAAAGAACTTGCGATTCTTGCAAGTTTTTCTCACGCTGTGACAAGAACTTGCATGGTCGCCCCGCTACCTGCGCCACGAGGCGGCAAGGATAACGGGAAGCCCGGCGATGCACACCACTAAGGCCACGGCTGCGAACGCAAGCACGATGGCCACGCTCACGACGACATAGGCCACGGTAATGAAGGCCAGCGCCAGCAGGCAGGCAAGCAGCTCGGCCACGTAGCACAACACCAGGTTCGAGCTCGCGCGCTTCAGCAGGACGTCGGCAAGGCGGACAAGCTCGACGGCAAAGCCGCTGCCGAAATTACGGCCAGGGCCCTTGGCAAGGAACCACTTGAACAGGCACATCAGGGCGCAGCCCAGCATGATCATGATGGAAACGGTCCATACATTGTGCCCCGACTCAACAAGGTTCTGGTCACCCATCGCGCTGCCGTTGATGAGCCAACTCGTTCCATAGCCCATGAACAGCATCGCCAGCAGCAGGCAGGCGCTTACCGCGGCAAGAGAGCGCGACACGCGCCTGCTGAACACCGGAGCTTTGCAGCTGAGCCCAAACCCCTCGCGAACGCGCCAGACGGCATGGTAGGCAGGGTAGGCCGCGATGAGCACGGCCACGAGCAGCGACGCCCAATCGGACCCGGGTGCCGCTGACGCGTACTCCGCGATCGCAGAAACTGAGCAGTTGGTGTGGAACGACTCGTTCAGAAACAGCGCGACCTCGCCCTTCCAAACACAAAACGGAGCGGCGACGGAGGCGATGCCGGCAACGGCAACCGCAGCAACGACAATAAGCGGTGCGCCCTGCACGAGCTTGACGACCTCGCCCTTGGCGGTGCGGGGTGAAGCTTCAACGGTGCTGGCCGAAATTTGGATAGAAGTGTTCATGATCTTCCTTTCAAAGAAGGCTACGTTCGCAAGCTAATGTAAGAAAACACTGTCTTCGAGGGATTGAACAAGACTGTTGCCCTCAGAGACAAACAAACGTTGCTATCGGCATATTGGCCGCTCGGGTACTTCATCATTACGCATCTGTAATTCATCAAATCGCAGGATCTCATTACGCTCAAGCAGAACAGATTGAATAAGCTCATGGACAGCGGCATTGCGGTAGCACAACGACTCCCACGTGGCCAACAAGCCGTCAACAACTCCCTTGTAAGCAACAGAGGAGTCCTCGAGCTCATAGGCAAGATCAATTGCCTCGTCAACTATCTGCCTCATCTGCAAAAGCGTGCACGTGAGATCCGCCTCACTCGACTCGTCGCAAATATAAATACAATCGGACTCAAGCATCTTTGAATCTCCCTTCGAACAACTGACACCTGCAGAATAGTGAAAAGAGATAAAAAGCAACCCGCAATCTACCGCTATATAGCGGTAGATTGCGGGTTAAACCATAAAGCGCACTTAGCCTTGGGCCAAATTACGACTTAGATTCAAATAGGTCGCATATCTCTTTGGCTTTCGCCAGGGGATACTGCGCGTAGTAGAATACGTCGCCGTTCTTTTCTCCGCACACAAAGACTGCGCCCAGCCCCAAGCCTTTAGCGGACGGAACTTTGCATTGTTGTACGCTCTCTTCGCCTTCATCGAAAAGTCGCAGATACCCTTGTTCCATCAGAATAGTGTTGGCATCTTCAGCCCTAATCCCTGAGCCACCCTCTCTCAGTATTTTCGAAATCGAGGCATAGCCCTTAGCGCTTGCCTGATCCATTGAGTAACAGACCGGCAAACGCTCGGCCCCCGCAAAAGCCGCTTCGTAAGCAATACCCTCTCGCATGATTTCCACACTCTTATGACCAGATTCATCAAGCTGAAAAGCAACGAAAAGGCATCGAAGCGCCAGCCAGACCTCGCCCGCGCTAACCATCTCTTTTCGGTCGGTGTGACAGGCGCTATTACGAAATTCAGTAAATCGACCCAGTGTTTCGCCGAGTGTCCTCCACCAGTCCCCCTTTGACGCCTGCGTCAATTCAGCATTTTCAACTCGAACAGAGGATGCCAGTAGCTCACTCTTTTTTTCAATTAACCTTTTGTATTGACCGAGGTTAAGGCCCTCAAGCTCCTTGAGTGGCTTTCTTGCAACAACATAATCGGGAGCAATGGCCTTCAAGGTCGGCAGCAATTTCAAACGCAAGTATCTCTCCGCCGCACGGCAGAACATTAGCAGGCAAAATGCGCAATCTGAATCGCTATCGGTGCCAACACTGCCAATGCCAAATATCTTGCACAGAAGAAGCCCCTGCTCGATATTCTCAAGCACCCTATTTTTGCCATTTTGGTCGCACTCGCAATCAGCGAATGCGCTTTGAAGAGCTTCGCGCGAAGAAAAGCCTATGATTCGACAGTCTTCTGCATCCAGATTAAAGCATTTGAACGCTTCGCCCACGTTGTCCAAATAGGAATCGGTGTTTACATCAGGGCACCAAACATCTTTATTGTCATCTTTCTTGTCGTCTTCATTGATATGTTCCTCGTCCGCGCCAGCTGTCTCCCTTGGAAGAGATTCTCCTCGCGGCAGCATATCCTTGGCTGCATTGAGTTCCTCAATAGCGCCGGTTTTCTGGTAATTTTCCCAATGCACAACCCATGCCGTATCGAGAATGCGCTTCATCGTTGCAACGTTCTCGTTAATCTTCCACGCTGCATAGTCGGCAATTACGTAGAGGCGATACTTGGCTCGGCTTGCCGCAACATTCACGATATTTGGGTTTACAAACTTGATTGCGCCCTCACAACTGCGCCTTGTATCACACCCCAAGACAAATACCACTTGATGGGCTTCTTTACCTTGGAACGTATGAACCGTACCAATATTATGCTTTGCGAAATATTGCCATGCATCTTTGTCAGCCACTTCAGTCCTAGCACTTAACAGCCGGTCCTGAAGCCCCCTGACAACGGTTTTAAACGGAGAAATAATATAGAGACTTGGAATAACAATTCCCTCGGACTTGCCCGATTCGCAAGCTTTTTTCTCAGCCGTAGCTACGGCCTTATCAAAAGCGTCCTTGACAATCTCGAACACTCTATCGCCCTGGGCATCAACATAATGATCGCGATTGCCACGTTCAAATCCCGTAACATTGATCCACTGTGAGGACTTTAGATAAAAGCTGTCAGCGAGATCCTTTTTTGGGCTAGCCGTCTCGTTAAGCATGGAGCCCTGATACGAGATCTCATTTGAAATATCGAACATGGGTGATATGCAGCGACGGTGAACCACAAGCGGGCAGCCAATCCATTGATCATCCTCGCCGTTGCTGCGCAGGTGGCCATAGGGGGTTAACGGCGTCGGCAAGTCGCTGGACCGAAGCCATATCCCCCTTATAAGGTAGTAATACTTTTTTACCGAGGACAGCGCGGAGCTCCTTAACATCCCCTGTGATCACAGGCTCAATCTGAGAGGGGTCACCGACAATCATTGCACGTCGACTGCGAGCAAGGGCGCCCAAAGCAGCATACGGCACCGCCTGTCCCGCCTCATCTATTATCAGCAGGCCAAATAAAGGGTCTTTCCCAATCTGAATGTCCTCAAACATGCGGCCAATCGACGCAAACGTGGAAGAAATCACTGGGGTAAGCAAACTGAGCGTCTGAAAGAGCGCAGGGGCCATACTCCTTCTATCGGCTTGCGTGAACTCTATTAACTCCTTTTTACCAGAATCGACGCCCTTGTCTTTGGCTCCCCAGTATGTTCGTAGAAGCGCAATGTTATTCCGCATACATTTTGATTCAAGGATGAACTCGCGTGTCACCTGCAATGCATAGAGAAATAGCAGGTTGCGGTCCTTTTTTAGGTCAGGGTCATCGGATGGATTATATAGATGAGTCTTTTTTCGGCTTTCGCTATCCCCCTTTGAGATGCACTCGACAAAATGCCCATTAATCGTCTCAACAGATTCAGCACCATCAACTCTGTTGCGCTTTTGACCTTGGATCTTCACCCACAAAGAGGATAGTTCCTTCTTTTCATTCTCTAGTTTTTCGTATTTGTTCTCGAATTTCGTACGCAGCGCAACAAGCCTCTGGTCCGGTGCGGTTTGCAGCATAAAGGAATCGAGCTTCTCGCGGCTATCGGACAAACGGCCCCTATTGAAGATGCTCCCGATCAGCCCACTGGCCTTTTCTTCCGCATCGCGCAATTCTGCTTCAAGCCTATTCCTTCTCGCCTCATAATCAGCAGTATCCTTCGCAATGTCATCAAGATATTTCCGGACATCACCTGCGGAACTGCCTTCAAAAGGACGAGACAGACATACCGTTTCGGTTGTCAGTTCTTCAACTATCTCTCGCTCGTCCTTTTGACACCTACAATTCAATTGGGACAAATGCTTCTTGCGGTTCAGAAGTTCGCGCTCCCCGGCTGCTTGCTCCTCCATTCTGTTGAATCGATCGGTTATCTTTTTGTATTGAGCAAGAAACAGCTTCTTCGCCTCAGAAAACCGTCCGCCCTTTCCCAGCCCGCCGTTAAACTGCAGCGAAGAAAGCTCGCAATCTCTGAAGTTATTAATATTCCTACGGTTTCCCAGACATGCCGCAACCATAAGCCCAGGATGCGTAGGGTCGCGAAGATTGCCTTTATTGTCAACGAGCGCCGAAGAGAAATAGAGATCATCCACCGGTTTCTGCTCGTTTTTCTTTCCCCAAACAATGTTGGACAAATCTGACTCTAGAAACTCCTTTTTCTCAGATTCGTCAATACCCTCCAAAAAGGCCTTCCCATCAGGAAGCTCTTTGGCGATGTTCTCAACTGCTGCATTGTTTGTCGAGCAGACCAAGATGCTGAGACTTTTTATCGCATCTCCCGTTCTGCCCTCTTTGAAGCGATAAGGATTCTTGGCGTACTTGAGATACCGTTTGCTAAGTTCTACCTCTTCGAAGGCGTCATCGGGCTTGTCATATTCGCACAGCAGACGGGCTTTTTCGACAACGTTAGCCGCAACGATATCCTTGAGCAGGGTTGTTTTTCCCGTGCCCGGAGGACCGTTAACCGACATAACGTCGTTTGCCGGGTATTTGCGTGTCGAACCGCCACGACCAACCGCAAGATTTACCGCCACTTGTTGCATCAAACTCAAGGAGTATTTACTCGGCCAGCGACCGATAGGTGTAGCGCCGGCTCCCAACACTTCAGAAAAGAAGTCTGCACGATCAGCCAGATCTTCATCGTCTTCGCCGTCCAGAAGATCGATCTCTCCGCAGGCAGATTCATTCCTCAAGCCACCTTCAAGGTATGCGGCGACAAGAGACAGCGATCCCTCACGAAGATCGTCGAAAGACCCTGACTTGTTGCACAGCTCATTTATCATGGAAATGTCTTTTGCGAAAAATGAGTGACAGAGTGATTGGTCGAACGTTGGACACGCATCGTCCCCGCTGTCCTTTGGCTTCATTGCTCTATATTCGACAAGCAGCCTTGAACACCACTCGCTGATACGTTTAGCCCCGTCACCGTCGGGAAGGCAGCTGGCTATCCCCTTAATCATTGGCCGGACGCAACTATTGACAATGCCCCTAATGACACCATATGTCAGCTTTGTTCCAACGAGTTCTTGATTGAGCTTCTTGCAAATATCGTCCTGCTCTTTCTCAAAGCTACCGATGGCATTTAGGCTATTCCCGACGTTCCTCTTCAACCACCAAAATAAGGAGGACAACTCGAAGCTGACAAATTGACCATCAGGACTCACACCTAATAGTGCAACCGTCATGCACTCATCCTCTTTTTCGATTTCATTCCCCGGTTTTTCTGCAAGATAAGTCATGACCGCTTCGCGTGGAACGGAGCCCAGGTGACAATAAATCGTTGAGATCGGCCAGTTTTCGCCGTTTGTGACACTATCCGTACGCTCTCTCGCTTCTTCAGAAGGCGTCCTTAGCTCCTGGTCGTCCCGCTCTTCAGGGACAAAGCAGTCATCAAGCATTCCTTTTCTGGGCCTAGGCGGGTCCTTTTTCTCTTCGGGTTGGTCGCCTTGGCTCAAAAAATCAAGCAAATACCAGTAATCTAACGCATCGCCAATTGCTTGCTTTTTCTCAGCAGGGGTCATTTGAATCAGTCCTCGCACTCACATAGATACATTTATGTCCAATAATGTCCACAACGTCATCGCGCAATTTCTTTGGTTGAAGTATCTCAAACACATCGAGCCACTTCATTGCCCATGTTTTCATGCCATCATACGACGCCATAAACGAATACTCTGGATTTGGATGCCCGTCCTGTGTCTCGCGCCGAAACCCATCGTTTCCGGCAAATTCGGCTAAAAGATACTTCTCCTTTGCTTGGTTATGACACCTTACGTGAACCGTAACGATGTCGTCACTAAACATCCTGTTCACGCCAGCACAAGAGAACCTTTTTGCTTCTTCGGCCATCGCCTCAAAATGACCTTTTGCATCGTCCGATGGTCCAGCAATGGTTATATCCCGCAGGCTATCAACTCGAATTGCGTCAAAAGACCTCGCGGCACCCTTGTGGCCCACAAACAGGTAGTAGTAGCCATCGTGCATACATAGATGATATGGCGTATGACTATGCAATCGCCCCTTATCAGAAGTTCGAAAGCGGACTCTCTGCCTTTGGCTAATGGCCTTTTCCAATAACTTCAAATTTGCAAGCGTTGCTTCCATATTTGCAATTCTGCCGCTTTTGAGCAGAGCATTTTCTTGAGCCAAACGATCTTCGATCTGCCGTCTTTCTTCGCCGCACAGTAGGCGAAGAACTGCATGCTCAAGTACGTCGGCTCCACCCACGCCCGTAGAGGCTTCAATGAGACGGCACAGATGCTCAATTTGCGCACTATCAATTTGACGCTCTATGCTGTACAGGCGCTTCGCATTTTTAGGTGCAGATTCCCCATCGCCATTCGTCAGCCGCTCGCCCTTACAAGCCAATCGACTTGCAATCACCGTGTAGAACGGATTCAGACAACTGTTGTCGAGATCGATACTATTCATCTCGGTTAACGGACTGGCGCCCGCATTATTGCAGAGCGAAGGCTTTTTTGATCCAGAATCAACAAGTGCGTTCAATACGCCCTGCACTGTGTCGCGCTTAACTTCATAGCCATAACGGGCTTTAAGCTCCGCCATTATGTCAGAAACGCTCAACCCTTTGCCAAGCCCAGCATCAGTTTCCTCCAATAGGATACGCTCGACATATATCGCCAGCTCCTTTGGATATGCTCGGTGATTTCCCTGGATTTTCGGTTGAACCATAGCCGCCTCCAATCTGAACAATCAACATTTTACTCAGTCGATATGACCAAGAGATTGAAAGTGCCGCTATTTAACGGTGAACGGCGAAGCCATCCATAAAGGGCTCCGCCGTTCACAAATAGATTAGCACAACTCGTATACGACGTAATGACTGTTAGGGCGCACTCGCAGCAAACTTGAATCACCTTGATTGGCAACCTCGAGCAGAGCCGAAGGCGACCGAATGCATCCTTGTTTTTATTCATTGGCGAGCTACAATCAACGCAAACCGACCCATCGATATTTCTCTGCAGGCATCGATTGAAATAGAGACAACAATGTTTGATTTAATTAGCGAATTCAATAAAACTGTAGCCGAGCATAATGTCGATTGGGTTGCTAAGGGATTTGCTTTTCGCGACGAAACCATCTATCCAATCGGATATGACACGAAACTGCTCGGAAGAATTTTCGAGATGCTTACCGAGCCGTTGCTCAAGGAGATTGCCGACGACTTCGGGTTTACGCTAACGACCCCAGACAAACAAAACTACTATCCGGACTTTGTACTAACCCCTCAAAACGAAGAGGGGAATCGAATTGCTGTCGATGTCAAATCAACTTATCGAAAGCACCTAAAGAGAGGAGGCATTGCTCCATATAAATTTACACTTGGATCATATGCATCTTTTCTGCGCGATGGGAGGAAGAACATCCTCTATCCCTATAATCAGTTCTGCAAACACTACGTAATCGGATTCGTCTACGACCGAAACGACGAAATAGAGA
Organism: uncultured Collinsella sp.; assembly: GCA_958444075.1. Taxonomy (GTDB): domain Bacteria; phylum Actinomycetota; class Coriobacteriia; order Coriobacteriales; family Coriobacteriaceae; genus Collinsella. Next base: position 22,753 of record CAUCNB010000004.1, read on the forward strand.
GCGCACGTCCCTGCTACCCCCTTAACCAATTAAAAGAAATACCCGAACCCTACAGCAATGTTGAATTCTTTATTCAAGAGAAATACCGCATTTCAGACTTCACCACCGGTAGCGGCAATACCGAAAATATCGGAACTATTTCCTCGAATTCAATCAGCCCATTCACTCAGGGTTCAGGGCCTTTTTCAAAGATGGGGAACGATGCATTCGAACTTTATTGGCGAAACTATCCAAAATATACAGCGAAAGAAAAGAGTTACACCGACTTTCAGGGATTCAGAAGATGGGTCGAAACAAACGTTATTGAAATTGATTCAAGCCTACGCGATCGAATTCTCTCCTATGGCGATGTCGTCAACGACAGCCGGGGCGACAGAAAGTAACGGCTATTAGGAGAAAAGTGGACGAAGGAAAGGGAAACACGAGATTAAAGGTGGACTAGGGGACGTTATTCCATCTACTTCTATATCATCATTTCCAGCACATGAACCAAGTAAGAGTTATTTCTTAGGCCTTCACGAGAAGCGCTTCGATCATTGAATTGCGTAAGCTCTGCTTCGAGCCGACGTGATAAAAATGGGAGAATTCAAAGCACTCAAAATCACTCCAACAGTTTTCAATATGCTCATTCACCCTGTACTTATTCTCTTTCCACATGGAAAGATAGACATCCGCCTGAGTCGCATGAGCAGCATCAGCCAGAGCAACAGCTTCAGACTCTGGCCATTCACCCACATAATTTGTATCGCGGCCGATATAAGGAGGGTCGAGATAAACACAGTCGCCTTTTCTTGGCGCCCGCATAATCTCTTTCCAATCGCAAGATTTGAACTCCCAGTCTTTGCCTTCCATGGCAGCCTGCACCCTATCAATCTGATTGCATATCTTAGTTATATACGACCTGGAAAAACGCTCGGGCTTCTTGCAAAATGGAACGTTAAACATCCCGCTCCTATTGAAACGCATAACGCCGTTAAAACAGGACCTATTTAAGAAGATAAAGTCATACGGTGAATGACTTGTATTGAATCTGTCCCTTACCTCGTAGTAGTATTCCGCTCCACCAGTACGCAACATCACAGATTCGCGTTCAAGGTATTCCCGCATAGACTCTGATGTTATTTCATGCCGCTGCACGCTTCTATAAAAATCAATAATGTGTTGATTGCGATCACCGACCACCGCTCTCTGTGGACAAACGTTAAATAGCACAACCCCGCTCCCCAAAAACGGCTCGTACCATATCCCCTGCTGCTTATCCCAGTTTATTGTCTCCTCAATGAAGGGGACTAGCTTCGTTTTAATTCCCTGGCATTTAATGGGGGGAACAATTACCGACATCAAACCTCCGATGCGCCGTCCATGTTCAGACTCAAGGATTTTAGTTTAGACGCTAGCTGGGACACAACACACGTTGCGCACATCAATATCCCTTTCCTCAACCCAAGAATCGGCAGCGAAGCATGGCACGCACCCCCATATCCATCGTTAAGCCAAATAAAGCCAATACTCTTCGAAAATCATTCCTAATAATTAATAACGACCCTCAAATACTAAAAATGTCTCCGGATAACGAGGACGCTTAAGCAACGTCTTAACAACAATCGCTTTCAACTCGGGCTTTCCATACGGACCCCTACCCCTTAAACACCATATCGTTGTGATATTCAATAAACTCAGCTCTTGGGGCGAATCGTTTCGGAAGCGTAATCGGCTCTCCGTTGTAGCGCCACAAGTACTCGTCCTCAGGAGTTTCGTGCTCGACCACGCTAGACACCACTATCTTTAGGTCCTTCGTAATGGTGATTAGTCCCCGGTCGAACGCTTTATCGTGCAATGCGTTCAAAAGCAAGCCGTTGTCGGGCGCGAGTCGCTCCGTCTTTGGATCAGAGACTTTCCAGGGCTTGATATGGCTAGCAACCAACAGAGCCTTGTTCGTTAGCCCCGTCAAGCAGCATCTTGAATCGTAATTGACGAGCAGGGTATTTCGAAAGAACTCCTGGTTCACCCGCATCGAAACAATTGCCTCGCGCTCCTTGCCCTCTGGCAAATCAAAGCCGATCGTCTCTTTCAGCTCATCACTTAGCGGTTCTTTAAAATCGAAACGGTTGAGGAAAACCTCAGTCGCCTCCTCGACAAGCTCATCACCAGCAGAGGAATACTCAGCCCAAACCATCTTGTCCATTTTGCTTGCATGGGTCATTCCAACCTTGCCGCGAGCACGTCGACGCTCATCGAATGATGCAAGGTTCCAGATTTTTAGAGCAACCGCGCCCGGCGTTCTGCCAATGGCCTTAGCTAGCGCCTGGACATCCTCGTTTGTATCATCAACCTTTTTCGATGGTAGGGCGAGGTACAGAAACAGAGCCGCAAGGGTTTCTTCCCTCGACCATTTGCTTCCACGACCAGCCATGATTGCTCCTCGCCCGCGCACCGCTCACGTAATAGGTCCAGGATAATCCCGCGGGGGACCGCGGCCGCCGCCTTTTTCTCATTCGTCGGTGAATGATTGAAACAACGGCACCTCCCTGCGCTCCTCATACCCTCGCTCAAGTTTCTTCCCAAGCTCGGCAGCGCAGCGCTTCGTTTCCTTAGAAAACAGGTCATCGATAGCCCTGTCGATTCGCGTGCAAGTCTGCCGGTGCTCGTTCTTCCAGGGCAGGTTGAGTCCCAAACTCGCATCCCAATAGCCGCCGAGTTTGGCGTTGATCACTTCCTCGGGATACAGCACGTCGCGGCGAATCCCTTCGATCGCCTCGTCCTCGTCCATATCACAGGCTGTCTCGCCCTGCACGAGGCACTTGCGCAGCTCCTTTTGCGCCCGGATGCTGTTCAGCATGCGAACGCACACCACGGCCAAAAAGCGGTAGCGCTCGCACAGGCCCCACTCGCCGCCGAGCCATACGCGATAGCCCAGCATTTCGCTCGCGGACTCATCATCCATCAAGATCAATTCCCACGGACGTACTTTGGCGAGCACATCCTCACCTAGCATTTGAACGCCGCCGCGTGTAAAGATGCACGGCTCCACGTCGTAATAGCCAAAGCCGTGGCCTGCACCACGACGATTGATGACGTGCTTGGGCAGCAGGACGATATTGTCGCTGGGCTCGGGGTCAACCTTGCGCAGCTTTTTGACCTTGCGGCGGGCGCGCTTTAAGCTGCGCTCGTTATCGACACGGCCGCGGCCGTCCGGCTTGCCGCCGTATCGCAGGGCAACCTCGCGCGCCAGGATCTTTGTGTCCGCAGCGCACAGCAGGTCGCTCACGGTGGGCAGGTCTTCCCACTCAATGCCGTCGACATCCCAAATCCTGCTCATGTTCAACCTCTTTCTGGCCGTTAAACTACGCGATCGTTCGCCCCGCTCTATATGCCCACAAGACATGAGCCCCGCTAGAGCGCCTTCTTACTCGGAGCAATCGCCTCGTCCACCAGACCCAACTCCAGAGCGCGCCTGGCGTTGCACCAGCAGTCGCGCTCGGTGAGCTCGTGGAACTCCTGGGCGCTCAGGTTGCCATGCTCGGCCAGCAGCTCGTCCAGCTCGGCGCGCATGGCCGCCGTGTGCTGGGCCACGATCTCGATATCGGTCTGCTGCGCCATGCCCGTGCCGCCCATCAACTGGTGGATGAGCACTTGCGTGTGGCGGTATACCTGGCGGTGGTCGCCGCAGGCCAAGATCACCGCGGCCATCGAGGCCACGACGCCCTCGCCCACCGTGATCACGGGGCAGTCGAGCGACTGCATGGTGTCGATGAGCGCCAGCCCCGCCGTAACGCTACCGCCCGGGCTGTTGATGATGAGGGTGATGGGCTCGGTGGCGCTCTGATGCTCCAACACCAGCATGGACTTAATAAGGCCATTGCAGGTCACATCGTTGACCTCGCCTTCCAGCAGCAGCACGCGGCTGTTAAGCAGCTCACTTGCCATATCGACGGCGGCAACGCGACCGTCCTTGGACTTCTTGATAATGCTAGGCTCACGATACATAACGGACATGGTAATTCCCTTCTAAACGGAATCGGTAAGGAAGTAAAACGAGGCCGCACGGCTAGCGGCCAATGGAAGCCGTGCGGTCAAATAGGCAAGATGGAGCGCGCGAAGCTGCAAGGACTAATCCCTCAGCCACTTGGCCGCATTGGGATGGTCGCCGCAAAAATACTTCTTGGCACGGAAGGGGCGCATGCCGGTTACTTTGACCAGGCAGTCGGTACGCGGCATAAGCCCCACCTCGCCCGGGGTTATCACGCAACCGCGCACATCGACGGCAGTACGCTCGGCGCCCACGTAATTGGTGCCCAGAAGCGACTCGCCGCACAGATTGCTTATGTACTCCTGTGTCGCGATGTTGCTGCCGCCGCCCATATAGATCAAGCTGTCGCAGTTATCGAGGATGGTAAGCGCTGCGGATTTGCCGTACGCACCATCGAGCTGACTCAGCGATTGCGCGCACATCAAAAAGCTAATGCCACGGCTGCGCACGGTCGCAATACTCCGCTCAAAATCGGGAATGCGGCCCACGTTGGGAAACTCATCCAGAATAAACTGCACGTGGCGCTGCAAATGCCCGCTGGGGTTGGAATCAGCGCGGCGCTGGGCCAGGTTAAACAGCTGCTTAAGGGCAACGTTCGCAAGCCATGCATTGGTCGAGTCGTTGTCGCTCACCTTAAGATCGATTACGCGCTTGCCCTCGTCGATACGGTCGAGGCGCATCTCGTCTTTCTCAAAGACGCGCATGAGCTGGGGGGTCTTAAGCCGCGAGATGGTCGCGTTAAGCGTGATCAGAATGCTCTTAAGCGTTCTATCGGCTGCCCCGCGAAAATCACGATACTGTTCAACGCCATACAGGTCCGCGTTCGCAGAATCATACTTGCCAAGAAATTCCTTGGACTCCACCTGCTCCACAAGGTGATCCAGCGGAAATCGTCCCTCGCCATCTCCCGTAACCTTGATGAGTGCCGCCAGCTTAAAGACGTTGTTCATCTTAAGATAGCGTCGCGGAGCTGCGGGATCCCCGTCCGGCGCAAATGTGCCGGCAAGGCACTCTAAGAGGAACAGGATTCCAATAATCGCTCGAAGTAGCAGATCGCTCGCATTGTCCCAAAACGGATCGTCCCTAAAGCTACGCCTGTCAGGATCGACCCCCTCCATGATTGACGCCACTGTGGTGGGGATATCCTCGACATCCATCACGTAGCGCAAAGGATCGTACCCGGACGACTGCTCGGGATTGATGGTGTCGAGAACCGTTACCTCGTAGCCGTCCTCCTCGAAGCCCTTCCCCGTACGGCGCAGCAGCTCGCCCTTGGTGTCCGTGACCACATAGCAGCACTCGTGGTGATTGAGCAGGTTGGGCAAAATGAAACTCGCCGTTTTGCCGCTGCCGGTACCGCCAAAGGCAAACACATTGTTGGACACGCTCGTCTCCCAGTGCTTGTCGCCCTCGTAGAAAGCCACCGTGGCACCTTGCGCCAAGATCACATCGCGCTGCTCATCGCCGGATGACAGCGTCTGCATTTCCTCCTTGGTCGCCCACTTCTTGGTCTGATACTCCGTTTGCTGCGCGGCCTCGTAGCCGTACATCTTAATGACCGACATTGCACGGCCCCTTTCTTGTCGATAGTTCTGCGTGATTGCTAGGAAATACGGTCGACGTCTGCGCCCTCCTTGGGGCTCGTCGCACACGGCAACTTGACCGCACCGTCAATCAGACGCTCGGTTTGCGCCACATAGCTCTCGCGCGCCGCGATTGAGACTGACCCGTCGCGCAGATATGCAAGCAATGCATCAATCATCAGCTTGTCGAGCAGGTCATACTCTTTGGCCTGAGCGAAGTTGAGGGTGTAGCGGTCCTGGAGCTCCCGTACCTTAGTTGCCAAATCGATTTCCATCTTTTCCTCCATGCAATAAAAGTTCTCCCGATTGTCCGAAAGAGCCTCAAACGGGCGTTTGACGCATAGCTCAAAGTTGAAACGCGGACTGGTATCGAATACGTGTCTCTGCACCTTGAGATAGCGCTTATAAAACATGACGGCATCGTCCTCGTCCGCCGTAAAACCGCGCGAGCCATCGCGATGCACGTGGTCGCAGGGTCTTTTGTAGTCAATGCTTCGCACAAAGCGAGACAGAATATATCCACCTTGTTCAGACGAGTACTTCATACCTGTCGTAACCTGCTCGAACATGCGCACACCGCTCGACTTAAAGCGCGGATTGCTTCCGTGCTCAAACATGCCAATTAAGATGGCCATGCAGTGCGCGCAGTTATCGCGCTGGGGAAAATACAGCGACAACAAAGCGAGCGACGCTGCGGCCAAAAGCTCGCGGGCCTCGTGCACATCGTCTCGATACTGCTCGGGCACCAGCCCGGGAATATCGGGCGAGTGCTTTTCCAGCACGTCAACGAGTGCCTTGGCCAAGCGCTCGGTATCCTGCTCGCCGCAGTACGGATACGGAAACGGCATCTCTGCCTTCCCGTTCTTTTTGCACATGCTGCGGAGATCTTCGTCGATCGTGCTGAGGAACACCTCGTAAATGCTGTCTTCATTCTTCATGAATGCTTCTTCCTATCCGGTTGCGGATGTTTGTCGATAAGTCTGTTCTATGTTTTAGAATGGTCTGAGGCATGGACGATGACAATCGACCTAACCTGTAGCTTCGTTAGTGAAATCACCCTGCTTGATAGCGCAGTTTACCTAAAGGCTGTGTAGCGATTGCATCAAGCAGTTTGTATTGAGTTGGTTTTGGATTACTTCGAGAATAGCACAGTGCTCTGTTCTCGTCATTAGAAATTATCAAAATTTTCTGCTAAAATATAACCCACTAAGAAGAAAGGGCTCTATACATGCGTGAAACAACATCATTGCCACGTCTCACCGCCGCCGCCCTCTCACGCGCGCTTAATCTGGAGCAGGGCAGCCGTCTACTCACCGTCCGTCTGCCTGGCGCCATCGACTGTAAGGCGCTTCGTGAATGTTTCAGCCTGAACAGCAACGGCGTACCCGATATTTGCGAGCTTGAACCCGGCAGGCAGGGCGCGGGCAATGGCGATGCGGCTCCGGTGTTTATCGACGCATCGGGGTATTACCGTACGGGCAAACACGACATCGAAAAAGAATGTATCGCCTTGATCGATTACTTAGAGCCCGGCTACCTCGATTTCTGTGACTGGGGTCCCTTTATTTGGTGTCTGTATGCGCTCGCCCTTTCGAATCGCACTCGCGCAGCCGTAGTGCTGCCCGCCGACCTACTCGATAAAGCCGAGCAGGCGCGCACGATCCTGATACGCGAAGGACTCATCGAGAGCGTCGTGTATTTGCCACTTTCTGAACCCAGGCCCTACATGACAAGCGCGCTTCTCATATTGTCTTCAGGAAATCGCAGCGTTGCATTTCGCAGCGCAATCGAATCCGGGCCGCGTTTTCGATATGTGACAGAAACATCGTATTACTCAGATATCACCTTTTCCATCTCCCCCGACTGGGCCCGCATTGATACCAATACGCCCAGATCAACGCCTATCGAAACGTCCACTTTTGCCACGCGTGAATTGCTGCTGCATCGCGCAGCCCTCTCAAAAGGCAAAATCAGCCTTATCAGCCTCACCCGAAACTACAGGGCTACGCTCGGTGACGCTTTTACGCGAGTAGCTCCATTTATGCCCCGCGAGAGCACCACATCAAACGACATTGATGCAATCGAGGTACGCCGCATCTCATCTCAGGATTTTCAAGATGGCAACCTTCTACCCGCATATGCTGTAGAGAGTGCAAATAGCTCGGATTCCAAAATCGTAAAGGTGAACCCCAGCGTTCTCGATCGATATGAGCTCCGCGCTGGAGATATCGTCATGCCACGCATGCTGGGTCGCTACGGCGCGTCCAACCTGCTCGTCGTCAGCGCCGATGACGCGAAGCAACACCTAGTTGCTTCGCATAACACCACCGTCATTCGCCCGTCGTTCCAAACGATGACCGAAGAGGAGCGCGTAGTGTTTTCGGAGATAATCGTTGGATACCTTACCGAAGGCCATGGGGCGAAGCTGATTCAAGCATTAACTGAAGCAGCCAGCATCCGCGCCATCCGCCCTACCGACCTGTTCGAGATCGAAGTCCCGCCAGCGCTCGACCCGCGCACGCGCGAGTACAGCGAATCCATCAATCGCTTTGCCGAGGTCGTAGAAACAAAGAAACAAGCCGAGGCTGCCGTCGCCCAAGCCCAGCGCAACCTCGAAGTCGCAAAAAAGACCATCACCGAAGTGCTCGACCAAATCTGCGAGTAACACATAGGCAGCAGTAACGCCCCAAGCCGGCGGCGGGACCAGCTCCTGCCGCCGGCTTAACTGTCTGGGCTACTCCCATCCCGTAGTCTGGGGATTCCATTTGCGCACATTCTCCGAACGATCGAAGCACGGAGCATACAACCGATTGACGACCTCTTCTGCTCCAGTGATACTCCCCGCGAGATCAAGTACCCCCGCCTGCCTAGCCATCTTTACGTACTGTGCAGAACCATTTTGTTTCCACCAGAGAGGCGCCACGAACTCTTCCGGCATTGCCACTTTGCGGGCAGACGCTTCTTTCTCGACCCTCTCGACAAGCGTAGCCCCATCGACGAAGCAAGTTTTCGCGTACACCAAGATGTCGACTATATCCTTGATTCGCGATGAAGCACGGCCCTCATGCATCTCTATCATTGCGAGCAATTTATCTGCAAGGGCACTCTCCACTCGGCATACTCGATAGTCGCAGACTGGGAGCCCCTCGATATTCAGACGATCGATCGGCGCAAGAACCTCAGGCTCAAGTCCCCGCACTTCATCAATTACCAAGTCAATTGAAATTGGCTGTAGCTTCTTGGTTCCCATAAAGGGGGTGAACCACACCTTCGCACCGCACCGATACTCATCTTCTTCTTTGATTTGCTCTGCACGATCAAAGACGAACGAAACGAAATCCTCCAGATCAATCGAAGCAGCCTGCACCAGATCGACAATAGCCTCTTCGAGACTCTCCTCTTGAGCAACCAAGTCAATATCTCTTGTGACACGTGCATCGAGTGTTCGCGCCAGGACGCTTTGACCGCCCTTGAGCACAAAGCTGCCGTCATCTTCTGAAAAAACGCGACATAGGAAGCGATGAAAGTAGAAACCGACGATTGCCCGATTAGTATCCATTGGTGATTCTCTTGCGGCATTCCTAACAGCCATCTCCAATGCGGCAGGCGTTTTGTACTTCACCATGTCCTCCGTTTCGCATTACCCGTTCAGTACCATCAGCAAAGGCGCCATCAGCTCGCGTCGTTTGGCGGTTTTAGAGTTCTCCTCTACAAGATCCTTCAGCCGTTGTATATCGAGTCCACGTCCAAGCGCGTCGTGATAGGCATCGATAATTAATGAGGGATCCTCGCAATCGAGGCAAAGATCGACAAGCGTGCGCTCGGGTTTAGTTACCGGCAGGCCGTCGAGCCAAACGATGTCCCGCTCAGCAATCTCGCGCTTTACAAAAGAAAGGGATTCGTTTCTTGTATTGATACGCATGGGCGCGGTCATCCTGTAGGGGGACAGATAGAAATCGCCCATTTGCTGCAGGTTCGCCGCTGTCGTACCGCTCACGGCGATGCCATCCCACTGACGTTTTCTCTCCCACGCGCAAAGGGAGGGATTGGTGAGCTTCCAAAAGGCGTTGAGTTCGTCGGTGTCTCGGCGCTGCGTTCCAGACATCCGGTAGGCGCCGTGGCATATCCGTTCAAGACGCCCTGCGCGGCATGAGTGCGCCAGCGCATCTCGAGAGATGTCCATGCGAGCCGCCTGGGCTGTGGTGAACACGCCCTCGCTCTCGGAAAGCTCGCTTATCGCCGCTATGTTGCTAAAGTACTTCATGCTGCAATTGTAGGATATTTTCATACTTTTGCAACGTGATTTTTGATCCATTAGATCCGTTTGCCTTGTTTACCCCATTTCTGACGCCGTTTTGCACCGGCACCCCATCCCCCGCTATTGAGGTCTAATACTTTTCCGCGAAGTGAACGGCTGTTTTTGGACCCCTGAAACATCCGCATTTTTCGGCGGCAAAATCGTGGGATTTCAGCATTGAAACCGCAGGAAGCGGCACCTCTAAAGTGTCGATGCTTCGGGGGTCCGTTTTCACTCATTCACTTCTCGGAAAAGTATTAGACCTCGCTATCAGCTATCCCAAAGATCAGACCGCCCCTCCTTCACGCCACGCAAAACCTGCCTTTTCTGCCCCTGCCCGCCTCCGCACCACCCAAAAACTCATCCAACATTAATCTTGGCTCAAGAATCGCTTAATCTATAACCTGCACTATAGAGTTCGACCAAGGGCGGGGCGGCGCCGCGCGACGCAGGCCGCCGAACGCAACGCTCGCGCCCGAGCAGATCGCCTGGCGTCGCGCCCATCGAACGAAAGGACAGGTCATGGACGACCTCGAAAAAGTTGAAACCATCCGCACCAAGTGCAACGTGAGCTACACCGACGCCAAGGCGGCGCTCGACGCCGCCGACGGCAACGTTCTGGATGCCATCATTTGGCTCGAGTCGCAGGGCAAGACCCAGACCACGTCGGCGCATGCCGCCACCGAGTCCGCGCCAGTCGATGAGCCCTCTGCCGAGATGGTCGCCGCGCAGGCAGCCTACGAAAAGTCGAGCGAAAAGACCGACTTCTCCAAGAAGATGGACAGCGCGTGGGAGTACCTCAAAAAGCTCTTCCGCCTGAGTCTGGACACCAAGTTTATCGCCACGCGCCGCGATGCGATCATCCTCAACATCCCCATCCTGATTCCCATCGTCGCGCTGTTTGCCTGGGGCGCCACGATATGGCTGATGCTGATTGGCCTGTTCTTTGGCATGCGCTACCGCATCGACAGCGACGGCGACGTGCCCGGCAGCATCAACAACCTTATGGATAGCGCTGCTAACGCTGCGGACGACATCAAGCAAAATCTCAACGACGACAAGTAATCGCAGACGGGGGCACGCATGGCACGGATCCTGATCGTAGAGGACGAGGAGAAAATCGCCCGCTTTGTGACGCTCGAGCTGGAGCACGAAGGCTACCAGGTGGAACACGCCGCCGATGGCCGCACTGCCGTGGACCTGGCGCTGGAGCGCGACTACGATCTGATTCTGCTCGACGTACTGTTGCCGCAGCTCAACGGCATGGAGGTCTTGCGACGTGTCCGCAAGCACAAGGATGTGCCGGTGATTATGGTCACCGCGCGCGATGCCGTGATGGACAAGGTGGCTGGGCTCGATGCCGGCGCCGACGATTACCTGACCAAGCCGTTTGCGATTGAGGAGCTGTTCGCACGGATCCGCGTGGCACTGAAGCGCTCGGAAGCCGTGCGAGCGGCTTCGGGCGTTGGCGGCGCCAGCGCCGGGGCTGGCGTAGCGAGCGGCACGGCCGCCGGTATCGCCACAATGTCCCCGGCAACCGACACGGCCCAGACCGCTGCCGCGCCCTCCCCCGCCGCGCTCACCGTGGGTTCGGTCGCGCTCGATCCCGACCGCCGCGAAGTCACGGTCGGCGGCTCGCCCATCGCGCTCACGGCCCGCGAGTTCGATGTCCTCGCCCTGCTTATGACGCATGCCGGCACCGTGCTCACGCGCGAGCGCATTGCGCACGAGGCGCTAGGCTACGACTATGTGGGCGACACCAACAACGTCGACGTGCACATCGCGCACCTGCGTGCCAAGATCGAAGACGCCGGCGGTGCCCGCATCATCCAGACCGTGCGCGGGGTGGGCTATGTCTGCCGCGCGTAACGACGAGGCTAAGCGCGTCACCTCCATCGCCCGCGCCATCAACTGGAGCTATATGTGGCGCCGCTTGGTGAGCTACGTCTGGCTGGATCTGTTACTGCTGCTTGTTGCGGCGGCGATCCTCGTCTATGGCTACAACCAGACGCTGCCCAACGGCGCGTTTACCGCGGGATGGATCCCCAGCGCCAGCGTTCACGGCATGTCACTGACGCCCGCGCGCGGCTGGGACCTGACAACGCTCACCTATACCGTCGAGTTTGCGCGCACCACCAAGACCTTCCCCCTCGCGCAGGACCTCGTCGCGCTATGGCCTCTCTACCTTGTCGTTGTGGGTTGGCAGGTCATCAGCGTGCTCAACATGCTCGGCGGCGCCCGCCGCGTGCGCCGCACTATGGCGCCGCTCAACGACCTGGCCTTGCGTGTGGACGAGCTCGGCCGCATGCAGCTCGCCGGCGGCAAGATGGAAACGCTGGAGCAGGCCATCGAGCGCGCAAGCGTCGACTCGCCGAGCGTCACCACCGGCGACGCCGACCTGGCGAGCATCGAGGTCGCACTCAACCGCCTGCTGCGCCAGATGCAAGAGGCAAAGCTGCAGCAGATGCGCTTTGTCAACGATGCGAGTCACGAGCTGCGCACGCCCATCGCGGTGATTCAGGGTTACGTGAACATGCTCGACCGCTGGGGCAAAGACGACCCGGACGTGCTGGCAGAATCCATCACCTCGCTCAAAGCCGAAAGCGAGCATATGCAGGAGCTCGTGGAGCAGCTGCTGTTTTTGGCACGCGGCGATGCCGGGCGCACGGTCCTGCGGCGTGCGAATACCAACCTGGCCGCACTGGTCGGCGAGGTATGCGAGGAATCGCAGATGATCGATGCCGCGCACACATATCGACTGGCGTACGATGCCGCACTTACCAGCGACCCGCGCTGCGACGCGCCCGTTGACGTGGCGCTCGTGAAGCAGGCTCTGCGCGTGATCGTGCAGAACGCCGCCAAGTATTCGGACGCGGGCACATCCATCTCGTTTGGCGTGACGCCGGATGCGGGCGCGGGCACGATCGACATAAGTGTTGAGGACGAGGGTATCGGCATGAACCAGGAATCCGCAGCTCACGCGTTTGAACGGTTCTATCGCGCCGACAACGCACGCGATGCCGGCGCGCAGGGCTCGGGTCTGGGGCTCGCCATTGCCAAGTGGATCGTCGACAGCCATGGCGGTGTCATCGGCGTGACCTCAGTCGAGGGCGTCGGCAGCCGCTTTACGATTCGCCTGCCGCGGTAGGAAGCCCCTCGGCATAAATAAAGGGATAGGGCCACACGGCCCTATCCCTTTTTGCTAGCCATAGCAGCTCGTGCGCTACTCGCGGCACAGGTGCACGGCGAAGCCGGCGAACTCGCGCTTAAAGTACACGAGCTTGGTGCTACCGTCGGGCAGCAGCGCGCGCGACTCCTCGTTGACCTCGAGCCCGCGCTCGGCAAACCACTTCTCGGCCGCATCGATGTCGTTGACGGCAAAGCCAATGTGGCCCTTGGTGCCACGACCGTTCTGCTTCATAACCTCGACCAGCGAATCGTTAAAGTACGAAACCGGGGTCTCGATAACGGGCAGGCCCATCATCGTCGAGAACAGCTCCGCGATCTCCAAGGCGTCTGCCGGGTCGGTGGCGTTGATGCCCACATGGGCAACGCGCATGCCAAAAAGCTCGACCGGGTTGGCGTTCTGCTCACTCATACAGTCAGCGCCTACTGAGCCATGACGTCGAGGACGGCCTTCTCGGCAGCGACGCGGTTCATGCCGGTCATGAAGGGCACGCCGCTCACGTACGGGCAGGTGAGTCCCTCGGGGGCAACGGTGGTGGCGATCAGCAGGTCAGCGCCCTCGTCGCAGTAATCCTTGGCCTCGGAGATAGCGCACTGCACGATCTCGTACTTGCCGGCATAACCGTTGGCATCGAGCATGGTGGCGACCTTCTGGGCAACGAGCGTGGAAGTAGCAGCGCCAGCACCGCAAGCCAAAACGATCTTCTTCATAGGTAATGTCTCCCTTCATGGTTTACTTTAGGTAAGTGTACCGCAGCGAGCGATGGCACTTAGCCTCGATGAGCTTTTATGCCAGTTTGCTTGCGCGCTGCGTATAATACATCTAGTACGTGTTGTCATACCGCTCGCTTTATGAGCGACTAAGGACCCTAATATGCCCGATTCCCGCACACTCTGGACCGCCGTCGTTATCATCTGTATCGCCGTGTCGGTGTTCTTTAGCGTCAAAAAACGCACCACGTTTAAACGCCTGCAGCAGCTTATGGCCGCTAAGCAGTGGGACGAGTTCGATCGCTTGCTCGACGACAAACTCACCAGCATGCTGTACCCGCGCTACAACCGCGACTACCTGCGCCTGAACTCCTATCTGCTGCGCGAGGACCACAAGCGCGCCAGCGAGATGTTCGACCTGCTGCTGGGACTCAACCTGCCCAAGATGCAGCGCGTCGACCTGGTCATTAAGGCCTTTAACTACTACGTTGGCCAGGAGGACCGCAAAAAGTCCAAGGAGTTGCTGCACGAGATCAAGGGCTTTGAGGGCGGTCAGGCCGAGGCAGTCGCACACGAATGCCAGCTGATGTACGACACGATGATCCTCAAGCGCCACAACGACATTCCCGAGCTGGAGCGCATGCTCGAAGAGGCCGGTGACGACAAGGTCAAGAGCTGCCGCCTGGAATACCTGCTGGCCCTGCAGTACAAGAACAAGGGCGACGAGGCCAAGTTTGCCGAGTACTTGGAAAAGTCGGGCCAGCACTCGATGGCTGTCAACGCGTAACGGGCGGCTTGTGCTAGACTTCTAGTCTCACGGGGGCGTGGCGGAATTGGCATACGCAGGAGACTTAAAATCTCTCGCCGCAAGGATTGTGGGTTCGAGTCCCACCGCCCCTACCATTGGCTTTTACGGGCCCGTATCTCCCAGGGATGCGGGCCCGTTTCTTTTGCACGCCGGTGGGGCTCGAACCCGCGAGGGGGCGAGCGTTAAGCAAACGCGGAGCGTTTGTAGCGAGCCGGCGAGGGCGCCGGCAGGCGACCGAGGCCGGTGCGTATTTGCTGCGCAAATTCGCAGACGTCCCACCGCCCCTACCACGCATTGTTTACGAGCCCGTGTCCCCCGGAGACGCGGGCTCGTTTCTTGTGGATGCCGACACGGATGATAAGTTGCGGTGGAATAGTTCCTGTTTTGACTGGTTACCAGCTCATTTAAGAACTTTTTCACCGCAACTTAGATTGGTACTCCCACATTTTTCGATGGAAAAACGTGGTTGTCTCGCACATTTTCCGATGGAAAAACGTGGTTGTCTCGCACATTTTCCGATGGAAACGCCCAAATGGTCTTATACTAGCCGAGAGGGTTGGGAGGCAATATGCAACGACAGCTTATGAGTGAACTTATCGCTTGGAAATCAAGGGCGAATCGCAAACCTCTCTTGCTTAAGGGAGCCCGCCAGACAGGAAAGACTTGGCTTCTTAACGAATTCGCAAGCCAGCAGTATCGAAACGTCATTCGTTTTGACTTTATGCTCGAGCCGAGCACACGCTCGCTGTTCGATGGGGACCTCGACCCCAAGCGCATCATCTCCCAGATAGAGCTCCTACGTGGCCAAACCGTAACGCCGACAGACACGCTCATCATCTTCGACGAGATCCAAGAGGCGCCACGCGGGATCACCTCGCTCAAGTACTTCAACGAGCTTGCACCCGAATACCACATCGTAGCAGCCGGTTCCTATATGGGCCTCGCGCTCCGACGCGAAAACGAGTCATTTCCCGTCGGCAAAATCGACCAGCTCACCATGCGTCCCATGGGGTTTGCCGAGTTCGTTCGCGCCGTCGACGGCAACCCGCTCGCCGACGCCATCCTTGCCGCAGACATGAACCTTCTAGCAAACGTCACCGAAAAGCTCGTGCACTTGCTCAAGGAATACCTTGTTGTCGGTGGTATGCCCGAAGTTGTCTCCGCTTTCGCCGAGACACGCGACTTCATTGAAGCCCGAAGGCTTCAGCAGCAAATCATCGAGGCTTACGAATCCGATTTTGGCAAACATGCACCCGCCCGCATCGTCGAGCGCATGAGGTTGGTTTGGAAATCCCTTCCCGGCCAGCTTGCCAAGGAGAACAAGAAGTTTGTCTATGGCGCCCTTCGCCCTGGAGCGCGCGCACGCGATTTTGAGGAAAGCCTCCAGTGGCTCACGGACTACGGAATCGTTCATAAGGTGCCACGTGTTTCCGCTCTAAAGGCACCGCTCTCGAGCTACGAAGACCTCTCGGGCTTCAAACTGTTCTGCATCGACACCGGCATCCTCGGAGCGCTCTCCGGTCTCTCTCCGGCCATCGTTCTTAACGGATCCGCTGTTTTTACCGAGTTCAAAGGTTCGCTGACCGAACAATACGTCGCGCAGGAGCTTTTGATCCAGGACAAAACTCCCGTGTATTGGTCCTCTACCTCTGGCAATGCCGAAACCGACTTTGCCATCGACCATGCGGGAACCGTGCTTCCGCTTGAGGTCAAGGCGGCAGAGAACCTTAAAGCGAAGAGTCTGAAAATAGCCTGCGAAAAATTCAAACTCGAGCGTTGCGTGAGGAGCTCTCTGGCGGCATATAGAGACGAGGACACGCTCGTCAATATTCCGCTTTGGGAAATTGGGCAAATCGACAAACTGGCATAAAGGCTGCGGAGGCGCTCAGCAAGGACTGTCCCCAGGTGCCGGCAGAAAAAACGTCCCTAGGTGCCGGCTGTTGAGTTGCGGTGGAATAGGGACTGGTTGGGGCCCGAAAGGGCGATTTTAGTCCGCATTTCACCGCAACTCAGAGGAAGACGGTTAAAGAGCACTCAGGCTCGGGGTCCAGGCGATGGTGGGGGTCGCGCCGTCGAGAACCTCGTTGATGGTGGCGGCCATGCCGGCGAGGAGGCTGTTCTCACTTACGGTGAGCGTCTTGTAGCCGCCGGCTCGCATGAGCTCGCGAATCACCACGGCGCCGGCCAGAATCACGCCCGCGCGTTTGGGCTGTACACCCGGTAGCGCGGCGATACCCTCCACATCCAGCGCGGACATACGCTCGATGGCAGCCGAAACCTGCTCCATCGAAAGCTCGCGCAGGTGCACAAAGCTCGAATCATACGGCTCCAGCTCGTGAACGAGTGCCACGAGCGTGGTGACGGTGCCGCCCACCGCAACGAGGCGTTCGGCGCGCTCAAAGTCGCTGGGCAGGCCTTCAAAATAGGCGGCAAACTGCTCGCCTGCCCACGCGGCAGCGGCAGCAAGCTCGCCATCCGCGGGCGGCAACGCGGAGAAAAAGCGCTCCGTCACGCGACGGCAACCGATGTCCAGCGAGCGCGTTCCCTCCAGCGCAAAGACACCGCGCTCCGGAGCGTATACGCCCGTCGCGAGTTCCGTGGACCCGCCGCCCGAATCCGCGACGATGATGCGCTCGCCGGCAAAGTCGTGCGCCACGCCAAAAAACGTCAGGCGCGCCTCGACCTCGCCCGGAATCACCTGGGGTTCGAGCCCCAACTCGCGCAGGCCGTCCAGCAGCAACGCGGCATTGGACGCATCGCGCGCGGCACTCGTGCACGTGGTGCAGACGCACACGGCCCCAAAGGCGCGCGCCTCGTCCACAAACGTACGGCACGCAGCGAGCACACGCTCAACGGCCGCCTCGCAAAAGCGGCCCGTCGCGTCCACGCCCTCGCCCAGGTCGGTAATCTCGGTATGCTTGGACGATTCCACGATCGCCCCGGCCTCGACCTGCGCCAGCACCAGTCGCGACGACACCGTTCCCAGGTCGATCGCGGCTACCTTATAGCGTTTGCAATTTGTCATTGCGGGCTCCCCTCCGGGCGCTATTTGCCGTTGGACACGACCGTCTGGCCCTCGACGCCGTTAAACCCAAACAGCATGTCGAGCGCCTGGATGTACCACGGCGCGTCCTTGCCGACTTCTTCGATTTCCTTGGCCACTTCGCTGGCCTTCTTGGCGTTTGAGGACTTTTTGCTCGACGACGAGTCCGAATCGTCGTCCAAGCCCAGCACGTCAATCTTCTTCTCGCCGGGCATCACCAGGCCCAGGTCCTCGGACGCCGCGTCCTTGATACCCTCCTCCGAGAGCAGCTTGTCGACGCTTTTTTGCAGCTCATCATTGTATTGCTGGCGAATCTCGACCTGCTTGGCCAAGATATCGCTCGAACGCTTTGCCACGTACAGGTCGCGCACGGGGAAATACAGGCTCACGAGCACCAGCGCCACCACGACACCGATAAACAGCGGACGCAGAGAGCCATGCGTAAAGTCATAGATCGCCTTGACCACCGCGTTGTCGTTGGCGTAGCGCATAAAGTCCGAGCCCGAAAAACGGTTCGAGGGCCTGCTCGATTTGTCGTGTGCCTGAGTCGAGGGACGCGACGTATGCGACGAACGTGCCGGGCGCACCGGTCCATCTGTCGAAGTATTCACTTGAGCATTGGGGCGCGAGGTACTTGTCGGGCGCTGCACGGGGCGGTCGACGCCGGCGTAGGCGGGCCCACCGAGCTGCACCGTGCGTGCACGGCGAGGCGACGGCTCGCGTGAACCGGCGGAATAGTACCTGTTGTCGTAAATCTGATCCATGTGCGCCTTGTGCGGTTGAGGTTTGTTTGCGCTAAGTCCTTTAGTTATAGCACGAGCGCCCGCACCGCCTTCGCCAGCCTTTGCTCGACATAAAAAAGGCGCTGAGCCATATGGCCCAGCGCCCACAGCGCTTTGCGGCGTCCAGCCAAGGCGGGGCGGAACCGAGTCAGCCTCCTCCTCGCCAAATTCGCCCGTTTAGCGAATGTTGTAGAACGCGGCCTTGCCGGCGTAGCGCGCGCTGCCCTCGAGCTCGTCCTCGATACGGATGAGCTGGTTGTACTTGGCGATACGGTCGCTACGGCACGGGGCTCCCGACTTGATCTGGCCGGCATTGACGCCCACGACCAGGTCGGCGATCGTGGAATCCTCGGTCTCGCCGGAGCGGTGGCTCACGATGCAGGCGTAGCCGGCCTCCTTGGCGGTCTCGATGGCCTCGAGCGACTCGGTGAGCGTGCCGATCTGGTTGACCTTGACCAGGATCGCGTTGGCGGCACCCAGCTCGATGCCCTTCTTAAGGCGCTCGGTGTTGGTGACGAACAGGTCGTCGCCCACCAGCTGCACCTTGTTGCCAATGCGGCGGGTGAGCTCAACCCAGCCGTCCCAGTCCTCCTCGGCCATGCCGTCCTCGATGGAGATGATGGGATAGGTGTCGATGAGCTTCTCCCAGTAATCGACCATCTGGGCGCTCGTGTACTCAACACCCTCGCCCTTGAGCTCGTACATGCCGGTCTCGGCGTTGTAGAACTCGGTCGAGGCCGGATCCATGGCGTACATGAAGTCGACGCCGGGCTTAAAGCCGGCCTTCTCCACGGCCTTGGTGATGTACTCGAACGGCTCGGCGTTGGTCTTGAGGTTGGGCGCAAAGCCGCCCTCGTCGCCCACGCCGCCGCCCAGGCCTGCCTCGTGCAGCACGCCCTTGAGGGTGTGGTAGACCTCGGCGCACCAACGCAGGCCCTCGGCAAAGCTCGGAGCACCCACGGGCATGATCATGAACTCCTGGAAGTCAACGTTGTTGTCGGCATGCACGCCGCCGTTGAGGATGTTCATCATGGGCGTGGGCAGCAGATGGGCGTTGACACCGCCCAGGTACTGGTACAGCGACAGGCCCGCCGACTCTGCCGCAGCGCGGGCAACGGCCAGCGATACGCCCAGAATGGCGTTGGCGCCGAGCTTGGTCTTGTTGGGCGTACCGTCGGCGGCGATTAGCGCGGCATCGACGGCGCGCTGATCGAAGGCGTCGAGGCCCACGACGGCGTTGGCGCACTCGTTGTTGACGTGCTCGACGGCCTGCGAGACACCCTTGCCCAGATAGCGGCCCTTGTCGCCGTCGCGCAGCTCACATGCCTCAAAGGCGCCGGTCGAAGCGCCCGAAGGCACCATCGCGCGGCCGAAGCTGCCGTCCTCGAGCACGACCTCGACCTCGACGGTGGGGTTGCCGCGGCTGTCGAGCACCTCGCGACCGTAGACATCCAAAATATCGCTCATGTTGTCTCCCTCTCACTTGGAAACGTAGTTGATGCAAGCGACTGGCCGACTGTGCACCATCGGTGCGCCTCCGTAAGTTAGCCATGTCGCACTTTTTGCATTATGCCCCAAGTTAGCCAAGGGATACATATGAATTGGAGAAATCATTCTTTGGGGGCGCTTGTTTTTGCACCGAGCATTCATCTCTAGAGGTCGCCCCCCCCCATTAAATTCTTCTATCGACATACCGTCTTTACCTGGCTTGCGAATGAAAGAGCCAATAATGTGCTTTTACATCGTGCAAAGTTCTGGATATCGTGCAATTCTAAGGGTCTGAAGTTCTGGATATCGTGCATAATCAGGTTATAAAAGTTCTGGATATCGTGTACGAGGTAGCCATGCTTAAACGAAAAGCCTATGACAAACTACTAAAATGGAAGCATGAAAGCGCTGGTAAAACAGCACTTCTTATTGAAGGAGCCCGTCGCGTCGGCAAGAGCACGCTTGCCCGCATGTTTGGAGAAACCGAATACAAGTCCTGCCTTGTCATTGATTTCTTTCAAGCACCTGCCGAAGTTAAGCAATATTTTGAGGACTATCGCACTGACTTCGACTCGCTCTTCCTCTATCTCTCGGTTTTCTATAACGTCAAACTCTATGAACACGAGACGCTTATCGTCTTTGACGAGGTCCAGATGTACCCGCAAGCACGCGGACTCATCAAGTATCTCGTTGCAGACGGACGTTACGACTACATCGAAACTGGATCCCTGCTCAGCATCAAGCAGCACATTAAAGATATCGTCATCCCATCCGAGGAAGAGTCTCTGGAACTTGAGCCCCTCGACTTTGAGGAGTTTCTTTGGGGCATGGACGAAAAGGGGCTGGCCGATCTCATTCGCATGAGTTTTAACAAGATGAAGCCGCTCCCCGATGCCCTACATCGCAGAGCGCTCTCCCTTATGCGCGAATACATGCTCGTAGGCGGCATGCCTGAGCCGGTATCCATCTATGTTGAACAGCGCGCTTTTGCGCCCGTCGACGCTTCGAAGCGCCGAATCGTCCAGCTCTATCGCAACGATATCTCTCGTTTTGCAACCGGTTACGAATTCAAAGTCGTCTCCGTACTCGATGGCATCCCGGGTCAGCTCTCTAGGCACGAAAAACGATTCAAGCTTTCCTCACTTGATAAAAACGCACGCATGCGCACCTACGAAGAAGCCTTCTTTTGGCTGGCAGACGCGCGAATTGCCAATATCTGTTATGCCGCAAGCGAACCGAGCGTGGGCCTTTCACTCAGCATGGAGCAAACGGCCCTCAAGTGCTACATGGCAGACACCGGCCTGCTTGTAACGCTTGCCTTCTCTGACAACAACGATACCGATGAAGACGTTTACAGGGCCGTGCTTCGCGGTGACATCGGATTGAACGAAGGAATGCTTACCGAAAACTACGTTGCCCAATCTCTAAAGGCCAATGGACACAGGCTCTTCTTTTATTCCCAAAGCGGAAAGAAGGAGGGGGAGGAGCGCATGGAAATCGACTTCCTCGTTACCCGACCCTATGTCAATGCCGCCGGAAAGCCGCGCATCAGCCCCATCGAAGTTAAGTCGCCACGCAGATACGGAACCATCTCCCTCGACCGATTCCGCGCGCGCTTTAACAAGAAGATTGGGATGGCTTACGTGTTGCACCCTAAACAACTCGAGTGGGATGCCGAAGCACAGCTGGCACATCTTCCGTTGTATATGGCTTTTTGCTTGTAGAGACCTCTCTGTGAGGCGCTGACGCAAACGAATGCTGCGTGAGGCGCAGGTCACTCGTTTGCCTTGGCGGCGTCCCACAGGTCGTTGAGGCCGTGGGTCGAAAGCTCGGCAAGATCCACGTGAGCGTCGGCCGCCATCTGCTCCATCGCGGCCCAGCGGCGGCGGAACTTGGCCGTGCTGGCGCGCAGGGCACTCTCGGCGTCAATTCCCTCTTTGCGCGCGACGTTGACCAGAGCAAAGAGCAGATCGCCAAACTCCATCTCGCGCTCGGGCGAGCCAGGCTCCTCGGCCTCAAACTCGGCACGCTCCTCGGCGACCTCGTCCCACACGTCCTGGACCGTCTCCCACTCAAAGCCCACGGCAGCCGCCTTGCGCGACACCTTCTGGGCCTGCATCAGCGCCGGCAGATGCGTGGGCACGCCGTCGAGCAGGCCCTCGGGCGCAGCCTCGCCTGCCGCCACGGCCTTGTCCTTGGCAGCCTTCTCGGCAAGCTTGACCTCGTCCCAAATCTTGAGTACCTCGTCGGAGTTATCGGCGTCCGCATCGCCAAACACGTGTGGGTGGCGGCGGATGAGCTTGGCGTCGATATCGCGTGCCACATCGGCAAGCGTAAACTCACCGGCGTCCGCCGCAATCTGCGCATGCAGCACCACCTGCATGAGCACGTCGCCGAGCTCCTCGCGCAGATGTGCCACGTCGTCCGCCTCGATGCAATCGAGCGCCTCGTAGGCCTCCTCGATCATGTTCTTGCCGATGCTCTGATGCGTCTGTTCGCGGTCCCACGGGCAGCCATCGGGCTGACGCAGACGCCAGATGGTCTGCACCAGATGCTGCAGCTCGGCCGACGCGTCGACCAGTGTGGACAGATCGCGCGAGCCCTCGGCATTTTGCCGAGCCATGTGCTGCGCCATGATTATTTCTCCTCCAGGATCACGTGACGGAACGCGCCGCCCTCGTAGATACCGTAGCTGTGACTGCCGTCCTTGGGGATGCTCACGCTGCCGGGGTTGAAGAGCCATAGGCCCGGGCGTGCCTCGCTTGCCTCGTTAACCTTGATATGCGTGTGGCCGTAGACGAGCGCGGAGCCCTCGGGCAGCGCGGGCACGTGGTCGACGCTGTTGTGCATGCCGGCGCCAAAGACGTGGCCGTGCGTCAGGAACAGCCCGCGGCCGGCCTCGTCGAACAGCGTGACGTAGTCGGCCATGACGGGAAAGTCGAGGACCATCTGGTCGACCTCAGCGTCGCAGTTGCCGCGCACCGCGATGATGCGGTCGGCCAGGGCGTTGAGCAGCGGAATCACACGCTTGGGGGCGTAGTCGCGCGGCAGATCGTTGCGCGGACCGTGGTAGAGCAGGTCGCCCAGCAGCACGATGCGGTCGGGTTGTTCGGACTCGATGGCGGTGCAGAGGCGCTCGGTCCAGTATGCCGAGCCGTGAACGTCGGAAGCGATGAGGTATTTCATGGTGGTCCTTTCGGGTGGGGTTGATGGGGCTGGACGTGGCGTGCCACCGGCCGCGCTATTCAAATCGCAGTGCCGAGGCTTGTGCCGCCTGCATCACGCACTGGAGCGGCACGTCGCACTCACGGGCAAGGCGGGCGCAGTCCTCGTACTCGGGCGCCGCACGCTCGCTGCCGTCGGGCAGGGTGGCTACTTTGACGGCCACCTCGCCCCAAGGCGTCGCCACCTGCTCAAAGCGGCGCGGCAGGCAGACGCGCTCCATAACCTGGCGGCGGATGCCGTTGGTCGTGGTTTCCAAAAAGATGATCGTCTGCAGGCGGTCAATGTCCTCACGGGCGCAGATTACCTGCAGCTGCCAGCCGGGGCGACCTTTTTTGCAGTAGAGAGGCAGCCAGTGCACCTCGCGGGCGCCCGCCTCGCGCAGGCGGTCGGTGGCATAGGCGAGTACCTCGGGCGACGCATCGTCGATGTCGCACTCCAGCTTGACGATGGTTTCGGGCGCATCGGTCTCGCGGGACAGCGGAGATGTACTTCCACGTTGCATACGGTCCGGATCCTTTCCGCGCGGGCTCGTTTTATTCACCCAAACGCTAGCACATCGGACGTGGCGCAAGCGTGACTTTCGTCCGTCGCCGCCCTCGCCCCTATCCAAACGTGTACGTCAGCCTCCAAACATGTCATTTTTTGTCGGTTTTGGAGGCTGACGTACATGTTTTGGAGCGGAGCCGCGCACGATCAGAATTGCGCCCGCACTCCGTCCACCACAAAGTTCACTACACTCAACAATTTTGAACTTTCTGCGCAGTTCATCGGCCAAAAAATTACCCTCGGCATACTTACAGGCTGCACGATGCTACTCTAGTTGCATTTGGCTAACTAAGCGGCTGCCGAGGACCCCGACCGGCACCGTTACGGCATAGGAGGTTTCATGTTCGAGAAGCGGCTCTTCTCCCTGGTTCCGCAGGCAACGCCCTACATTATGGCAAGCGTCCTGTTTAAGTGGATCGCGCTCATGGCAAACATCACGGTGATGTGGGTGCTTGCGCGCATCTTGGGCGGCATCGTCACGGACGGCCTTTCCGCCGCGCTCGCCGTCGATGCCCTCGCACAGGCGGCCTTGCCGCTCGCCGCCGCCATCATCGCGCGCGCCGCCTCCATCTACCTGGCCCAACGCGCCGGCGACAGGGCCGCGTTCGAGGCCGTCCGCCGCGTGCGCTCGCTCGTCTACGACAAGCTCACCGCACTCGGCCCCTCCTACACCGAGACCGTCCCCACCGCCGAGGCCGTCCAGACCAGTGTTGAGGGCGCCACGCAGCTCCAGGTGTACTTTGGCGGCTACCTGCCGCAGCTCTTCTTTGCCGGCCTAGCGCCTATCACGCTGTTCGCCCTGCTCGTGGGCCAGGCGGGTCTTCCTGCCGCGCTGCTGCTCGCCTGCGTTCCGGTCATCCCCGTCTCCATCATGATGGTCATGCGCAACGCCAAAAAGATCGGTGCCGAGTACTGGGGCAGCTATGTCGATCTGGGCGGCATGTTCCTGGAGGCCGTGCAGGGTCTCACCACCCTTAAGGTCTACCAGGCCGATCGCAGCTGGCACGAGCGCATCAACGCCGAGTCCGAGCGTTTCCGCACAGCGACCATGCGCCTGCTGGTGATGCAGCTGCGCTCCATTTGCGTTATGGACCTGGTCGTCTATATGGGCGCCGCGCTCGGCATTATCGTAGCCGCGCTGCAGCTCGCCACGGGCAAGATTGGCTTTGAGGCGGCCTTCCTCATCGTCTTTCTGTCGCAGGAGTTCTTTTTGCCCATGCGCCGCCTGGGATCGCTGTTCCACACGGCCATGAACGGCATGGCCGCCTCGCGCCGCATGTTTGGCATTTTGGATACGCCCGAGCCCGAGCGCGGCGATGTTGAGCTTGACGGTCGCGGCGATATCGAGCTCGCGGGCGTGAGCTATGCATACGGCGACCGCACGGTGCTGGACAGCGCCAGCGCGACCATTGCGCACGGCTCGCTCGTGGCACTCGTGGGCGAAAGCGGCGGCGGCAAGTCCACGCTCGCGGGGATTATCGCGGGCCGCAAGGGTGCCTACCGTGGCAGCGTTCGCATCGGCGGCGTCGAGCTGCGCGATGCCACGGCCGCCTCACTCATGCGCTCCGTCACCCTGGTGCCCACCAACGGCTACCTGTTTACCGGCACCCTGCGCGACAATCTGCTGCTCGCCCAGCCCAACGCCACCGATACCGAGCTTTTGCGCGCGCTCGACCGCACGCGCGTGGCGGCCTTTGTGCAGGCCAACGGCGGGCTCGACATGGTGATTAACGAGGGTGGCACCAACCTTTCGGGCGGCCAGCGCCAGCGCGTGTGCATGGCCCGCGCCCTGCTGCACGACTCGCCAATCTATGTGTTTGACGAGGCTACGAGCAACGTCGATGCCGCAAGCGAGGCCGCAATCGGCGAGGTCATTGCATCGCTCGCCGGCGAGCACACCGTGATCGTGGTGGCGCATCGCCTGTCGACGATCGTGGACGCCGACCAGATTCTGGTGCTGGAGCGTGGCCGCATTGCCGAGCGCGGGACTCACGGCGAGCTCTTGGCCACCGCGGGCGCCTATGCGCGCATGTGGAACAGCCAGGAGCAGCTCTCGGCATATGCGTATGCGGAGGGTGATGCCGAGGATGCCGGCGCAATTGAGGCTGTTGACGGCAGCGCCGCCTGTACCGATGGCCTCAACGGTGCTGGCTCGTCTTCCGCTGCCATGGCGCCTGACTCCGGCCGCGCCCGTCGCTCGGCGCCGTCCATCATGTGGCGCATGATGGGGCTCGTCCGACCGCTTGCCGGCTGGCTTGTGCTAGCCGTCGCGCTGGGCAGCATTGGCATGCTCACCGCCGCGTTCGTGCCGGCCTTTGGCGCCCTCGGCCTTATGGCCGCGCTGGGCCGCAACGCCTTGGGGCTTGGTCTTACCGCAGCATGCGCGGCCTGCGCCGCCTGCGGCATCGCACGCGGACCGCTCCATTACGGAGAGCAGCTCTGCAATCACTACATCGCGTTCCGCCTACTCGCATACATTCGCGACCTGGTGTTTGGCGCCCTGCGCCAGCTCGCCCCCGCCAAGCTCGAGGGCCGCGGCAAGGGCGAGCTCGTGAGCCTGGTCACCTCGGATATCGAGCTACTCGAGGTCTTCTACGCGCACACCATCTCGCCCATTGCCATCGCTCTGGTCTGCACCGTTGTGTTTGAGGGCTTTTTGCTGGCTGTGAGCCCCGAGCTCGCGGGCATCGCGCTCGTGGCCTACGCGGTCCTGGGCGTGCTGCTGCCCCTGGCCTCGGCCAAGGCATGCGGCACCACCGGCCGCCAGAGCCGCGAGGGCGCCGGTAAGCTGGGCGCCTTTGTGCTCGACAGTTTACGCGGCGCGTCCGAGACTATCCAGTTTGCCGGTGGCGCCGATCGCAGCCGTGCCCTGGGCAAGCTGACCGAGCAAGTCGGCGCCGTGGACGCGCGCCTCAAGCGCCGCCAGGCGGCCAGCGAGGCCGTAGCCGATGCGCTTATTCTTGCGGCCAATCTGGTGATGCTCGGGCGTGCGCTGCAGCTGGTGTCTGCGGGAACGATTGACTTTGCCGCAGCGTTTGTCGCCGTCTTTACCTTTGTGTCGTCGTTTGGCTCGGTGATGGCCGTGAGCCGCCTGGGCGCCTCACTGCAGGAGACGCTCGCCTCGGGCGCACGCGTGCTCGATTTGCTCGACGAGCGGCCCCAGTGCGCCGAGGTCACCGATGGACAGGACGTTGAGTTTGCCGGTGCCGCAGCCGAGCATGTCAGCTTTAGCTATGTGAGCGGCGTGGACGCGGTCGGTGCGGACGCCACAGAGCAGGTCGCGAACGACACCGCTGCGAGTCTCATCCTCGACGACGTGACCTGCACCTTTGCGCCCGGCACCATGACCTGTATCATGGGGCGCTCGGGCTCGGGCAAGTCGACGCTGCTTAAGCTGCTCATGCGCTTTTGGGACCCCGCAGCCGGCACCATCACGGTGAGCGGCGTCGATGCCCGCCACATCAACACGGCGAGCCTGCGCAGCCACGAGGCCTATATGACCCAGGACACACATCTGTTCTGCGGCACCGTGCGCGAGAACCTGCTGGTCGCGCACGCCAACGCCACCGATGCCGAGCTGCTCGACGCTTGCCGCTCTGCCTCACTCACCACGCTCATCGACCGTCTGCCGCAGGGACTCGACACGCCCGTTGCCGAGCTGGGCGACTCGCTTTCGGGCGGCGAGCGCCAGCGCATCGGCCTTGCGCGCATCTTCCTCAACGACGCACCCTTCATCTTGCTCGACGAACCCACGAGCGCGCTCGATGCCCTCAACGAGGCATCCGTGATGCAGGCGATCGACGAGCTCAAGCGCCGCGGCAAGACCATTGTGCTCGTAAGCCACCGTGCCAGCACCTGCGCCTTTGCCGATTTCTCGCTTTCGGTCGAGCACGGGAGGCTGAGCTAATGGCGCGCCCGGTCGACACACCGGAGCTGGCACGCAAACGTGAACGCGAGGCCCAAATGGTGTCGCAGATGATTGCGCTGTGGTGTCGTGGGCATCATGGTGGCAGGCATGCGGTCGAGCAGGCTGGCGACGATAAGCCCGTGCGCGTGAAACTCGGCCTTCGGACCATTACGCTCTGCCCCGAATGCGCCGAGCTGCAGAAATACGCCATCGCGCGCATTGAGCACTGCCCGCACATGGGCACCAAGACATTTTGCTCGGCATGTCCTTCGCATTGTTACCGGCCTGCCATGCGCGAGAAGATCCGCGAGGTCATGCGTTGGTCGGGACCGCGTATGATTCGCTATTGCCCCATCACCGCCGTGAGACACGCGATGGTAACAGTGCAGGCCAAACGTGCGGCGGCACGAAGCAAGTAGTCGCCGGCGCCGGCACGCGCCGCGCCCCCATCCAAACGTGTACGTCAGCCTCCAAACATGTCATTTTTTGCAGCTTTTGGAGGCTGATGTACACGTTTTGAAAACGCAAGCGGGACGGCTCTCCAACCTCATGCGCCGCCTGCCCTTTCCGGTCGATTTCGGCCCCCGACGTGCCCGGCGCGTCGGGGACAGCGCCGTTACAATGGAGCGAATTCGCCAAATGCAAAGGAGTCGCCATGCCCGCATGCCCTCTGATCGATTGCCACACCCATACCTCGTTCTCGGACGGCCATGCCACATTTGAGGAGAACATCCGCGCCGCCGCTGCGGCCGGCTGCCGCGTCATGGTCTCGACCGACCACCTCACCCTGCCTGCCAGCATGGATGCTAACTGCGAGGTGCAGGTCGTCGAGGGCGACTTGCCAGCACATCGTCTGGCCTTTGAGGACGCCCGCAAGCTCGCCGCGCAGATTGCGCCGGAGCTCGCCTTTATCTACGGTTTTGAATGCGATTGGTACAAAGGTTGCGAGCCTTTGGTTGAGCGTTGGTCCCAGGGCGCCGTCGTGCGCCTGGGCAGTGTGCATTGGATTGGCCACCCGGGCGATATTGCGGCAGGCGCCGCAGGCACGGCGGGGACGGAGGGCGTCGCTCGCCCCGATACACCCGATTCGCTCTGCGGCTGGATTGACGACGACACCAATCTGCATGTTTGGGAAAACTTAGGCGTGCGCGGCGTATGGGAGCGTTATGTCGACGACTGGTGCCACGCCTGCGAAAGCTCGCTCAATTTTGATGTGATGGCTCACCCCGACCTGGTCATGCGCTTTTCGAAGGAGGGCTTTGCGCCCGATTTTGACCCGGCGCCGTTTTGGGAGCAGATGGCCGAATGCGCCCACGATACGGGTCGCCGTGTCGAAGTCTCGACCGCCGCGCCGCGCAAGGGGCTCGACGATTACTACCCCGCGGCCGGGCTTTTGCGTCGCTTTGCCCATGCCGAGGTGCCCATTACCTTTGGCTCGGACGCGCACCGCGCCTGCGATATCTGCTGGAACATCCGTGAGGCACAAGCCCACGCCTACGGCTGCGGTTATCGAACCTTCGACATCCCCCACCCCACCGGAGAATGGCAACCCACGCCCCTGGCCTAGCTAGTCATTGGGAACGTTCTTAAACGACTAGTGGCGGCGGGCGTTGAGTTCGCCGGCAAGCTCGTCGAGGGTGATGCCGTAGCGCTCGAGCGTCACGAGCAAGTGGTAGATCAGGTCGCCAGCCT
Source organism: uncultured Collinsella sp. (assembly GCA_958444075.1). Classification (GTDB taxonomy): domain Bacteria; phylum Actinomycetota; class Coriobacteriia; order Coriobacteriales; family Coriobacteriaceae; genus Collinsella. The sequence goes on from CAUCNB010000004.1 coordinate 52,051, forward strand.
CGTAACGAATGTGGTCGTGGTCGTTATCCTTGCAGGCCATGATCACCTCGCTCGCCTCCTCGGCAAGCTTCTTGAGCAGCTCATCCTCCACGTCGGTCAGCAGACGCGCGGTATAGCTCTCCTGCGGCGACGCGTCGCGACGGCCATGAATCACCTCGGCCAGCCCCGTCAGTGTCTCACCGATATTTCCCGGCTGCACGTTAGCTGTTCTGACTCCCATGGTTATTTCCTCTCGTTACTGCAGCGTAAAGTAGGTACCGGTCTCATCGAACCGAGGCTTTGCGCCCTTTTTCTCAAAGAACTCGACGATGACGGCATGGGCCTCATCGAGCCTTTCCTCCTCGGCCTCGAGCCAAAGCGACTGCGCCCCGCAGGCATCAGTCAGGTGCACGTGGCACGGCACGCCCGCGCGGAGGAGCTCGGTGTTGCAGTCGGCGACCTCGAACGGCGTCACGACTTTCATCGCACTCCCCCTTCCACGCGCTTAAAGAAGCAGGTACGGTTGCCGGTGTGGCAGGCCGGACCCGGCGAGTCGACCTTGACCAGTAGCGTATCGCTATCGCAATCGGCCCAGAGCTCCTTGACCTCCTGCATGTTGCCGCTCGTCGCACCCTTGTTCCAGAGCTCCTGGCGGCTGCGGCTCCAAAACCACGTGGTGCCGGTCTTGAGCGTCAGCCCCACCGACTCCTCGTTCATCCAAGCAACCATAAGCACCTCGCCGGTGTCATACTGCTGAACCACACAAGGAATCAGCCCGTGAGCGTCGTATTTAAGATCAGCAGCTTCTACTACCTCAGTCATCATTTCTCCCAAGTAACAAACGAAACCCCACAGGTCGGCGAGGGTTGTCCAGGTGCCGCAGGTTGCCGCGAAAGAGGAGCGACGCGTACTTTGGTACGCGAGCGACGGTTTGAGCGGCAAGATGCGGTGCCTGGACAAGCCGCAGCACTAGAAGTCCAACCTCACAGGGATGCCCTGCGACGCCATATACTCCTTCACCTGGCGAATGCTGAAGGTTCCAAAGTGAAAGACGCTCGCCGCCAGCACGGCATCGGCCTCGCCCTCGATCACGCCCTCAGCGAAATGCTCGAGCGTGCCCACGCCACCGCTCGCGATGACGGGGATTGGCACCGCGCGCGCCACGGCGCGGGTGAGCGCCAAATCGAAGCCGGCCTTGGTGCCGTCGCGATCCATGCTGGTCAGTAGGATTTCGCCGGCGCCGCGACGAGCCGCCTCCTCGCCCCACGCCACCGCGTCGATACCCGTAGCGTTGCGACCTCCTGCGGTAAAGACCTCCCACTTGTCAGCACCGGATGCGCCGGGCAAACCGACACGCTTGGCATCGATCGCCACGACCACGGCCTGGCTGCCAAACGCCGCGGCGGCCTGGCTGATCAACGACGGATCGCGCACGGCGGCAGAGTTAAGCGACACCTTGTCGGCGCCGGCGGCAACCATGGTCCGCATGCCCGCCAAGTCACGAAAACCGCCGCCCACGGTATAGGGAATGGCGAGCTCCTCGGCCGCATGCGCCGCCATCTCGATAGTCGTCGCACGGTTATCGCTCGTGGCAGTAATGTCCAGGAAGACGACCTCGTCCGCGCCCTCGCGGTCGTAGGCACGGGCCAGCTCCACCGGGTCGCCCGCATCGCGCAGGCTCACAAAGTTGACGCCCTTGACCACGCGGCCGTCCTTAACATCCAGACAGGGAATTACGCGTTTGGTAAGCATGGGCTACTCCTCCCCTCGGGCGGCGGCCAGCGCCTGGGCCAGCGTAAAGTTGCCCTCATAGAGCGCGCGGCCGGTAATGGCGCCTTCAATCGCGCCCTCACCCACCGCGGCCAGTGCGCGGATGTCGTCGAGCGTCGAGATGCCGCCCGAAGCCACGACGGGAAAGCCCGCGACCCCGGCCACATGGCGATATGCCGCCACGTCGATGCCCGTCTGCATGCCATCACGCGCGATGTCGGTATACACCAGATGCTTAAAGCCCAGCTCGGTAAGCTGCGCCACGGCATCGTCGAGCGCCACGCCCGCGCCGTCGCGCCAGCCGTTCACCTTGACCTGACCGTCGCGCGCGGCGATATCTGCCACCAGCAGCTCGCCAAAGCCCTTGGCCGCCACCTCAGCAAAACCCGGCTCGGTCACGAGCACCGTGCCCAGTGCGATGCGATGTACGCCGTAGCCGGCCAGCTCGTCGATACGCGCGAGTGAGCGGACGCCGCCGCCCACGTCCACGGACAGACCGTCGACGCCGCAGATGGCCTTAATCGCCGCCGAGTTGGCAGCGCATGTGTCCTCGTCCTCGCCAAAGGCAGCGGACAGGTCGACGACGTGCACCCAGCTTGCGCCCTGCTCGGCAAACGAGCGGGCGACGGCCACGGGGTCGTCGGAATATACCTTGCAGCGGCTCCGGTCGCCGCGCTCCAAGCGCACAACCTTGCCGCCGATCAGATCGATTGCGGGAAACAGAATCATCGGCCGGCCCCCTCGACGATGCTCACGAAGTTCTTAAGGATGCGCTGACCCAGCGCAGAGGATTTCTCGGGATGGAACTGGCAGCCCCACACGTTGCCATGGCGCACGATGCACGGGAAGCTCCGCGTGTAGTGCGTGCGCGCCAGAACATCGGCGGCATCGGCATCGTCGGCCACCGCATAGCTGTGGGTGAAGTACATGTTGGCGCCCTCGGCAAAACCGGCGAGCAGCGGATCGGCCGCACCGGCGGGCGTCATGTGCACCTGGTCCCAGCCCACGTGCGGGACCTTCAGGCGGCTCGACTCCAGGCGCGTGCACGAACCGCGCATAATACCCAGGCCATTGACCCAGGGGCCGCCGGCCTGCTCGGGGGCGCCGCCATCCGCAGCCGCGCCCTCATCCGCAGGCACGCCCTCGTTGCCGCGCTCAAAAAACAGCTGAAGGCCCAGGCAGATGCCGAGCAGCGGAGTTCCGGCGGCAACGGCATCGAGCACCGCGTCCGCCTCGCCGCTCTGGCGCATAAAGGCGATCGCGTCATAGAACGCGCCCACGCCCGGGATGACCAGACCGTCGGCGTTGCGGATCTGCTCCGGATCGTCCGATGTGCAGGCGGCGGCACCGGCGCGCACAAGTCCGCGCACGACGCTCGACAAGTTACCCTTGTGGTAGTCGACCACCACGATCTCCGGTTCGCCCACGCGACCCTCCCCTTCTCTTCGTCCAAAACCACCACAAAGGGGACAGGCACCTTTGTGGTGGTTTCTGCCTATATGGCGGTTACAGTGAGCCCTTGGTGCTGGGGATGCCCTGCACGCGGGGATCAAGCTCACAGGCGTGACGCATCGTGCGACCCACGGCCTTAAAGGCGGCCTCGATAATGTGGTGCGAGTTGTCGCCCGCAAGCTCGCGCACGTGCAGCGTGAGCTTGGCGTCGCGCGCGAAGGCGTAGAAGAACTCGACGGCCAGCTCGGTATCAAAGGTGCCCACACGCTCGGTCGGCACGGGCAGCTCGCAGTAGGCCCGCCCACGACCCGAGATGTCAACGGCGGCCATCACGAGCGTCTCGTCCATGGCGATCGCCGCATCGGCAAAGCGCGTAATGCCCGCCTTGTCGCCCAGCGCCTGGCAAAACGCCTCGCCCAGCACAATGCCCGTGTCCTCGACGGTGTGGTGCGCGTCGACCTCCACGTCGCCCACCGCATGCACCGTCAGATCGAACAGACCATGGCGGCCAAAGGCGTTGAGCATGTGGTCGAAAAACGGCACGCCGGTCGAGATATCGCACACGCCGCTTCCATCCAGGTCGAGCTTGACGACAATGTCGGTCTCGCCCGTCTTACGGGTTACCTCGGCATAACGGCCCATCTACATCTCCTCCTTCACCAGCGCGGCAAACGCGGCCAGCACCTCATCGTTTTCCTGCGGGGTACCCACGGTAATGCGCAGGCAGTCCGCGAGCCCCGGCGCGTAGCTAAAGTCGCGCACCAAAATCGAATACTCATCGCGCAGACGCTCGCGCACGCGCGTGGCATGCGGCGTGCGCACGAGCACAAAGTTCGCCGCGCTCGGCCATGCCTCCACGGGCATGCCCTCGGCAGCCATTGCACGCAGGGCGCACAACTCGTGTTCGCGCTCGGATGTAACTTGCGCCACCACGGGCGCATACGCATCGCGGGCGCGCACGCAGGCAAACGCGGCGGCCTGGCTCAGCACATTGACCGAGTAGATCTGGCGAATCGCCGCGAACACATCGATAACCTCGGGCGCCGCGATCACATAGCCCAGACGCGCGCCGGCGGCGCCAAACGCCTTGGACAGCGTATGCAGAATCACCAGGTTGGGATGCTCGGCGATAAGCCCCTGCGCCGTGGTGGCCGCGCCAAACGAATCGTCCGCAAACTCAACGTAGGCCTCGTCGACCATGACCATGCCGGGGCACGCATCGCACAGGGCCGCGACAAAGTCGAGCGGCGCCACGTCGCCCGTGGGATTGTTGGGCGAGGTCACGATCGCCAAGTTGCACTCGGGTGCCGCTGCGAGCACAGCCGCTTGGTCGAGCTCAAAGGTCGCCGGGTCGCGCCACACGTCGCGCACCTCGGTCTGGCACAGAGACGCAAAGAAGGCATACTCGCTAAAGCACGGCGGGCAGTTGAGCAGGGTCCGCCCCGCGCCGCCAAACGCCAGCAGGTAGTTATAGAGCAGCTCGTCGCCACCGTTGCCCACGCAGACGTTCTCGCGCGTCACGCCATGCCAGGCGGCCAGCTCGTCGCGCAGGTCGTTCGACATGGGATCGGGATAGCGGTTGAGTGGCGTGGCAGCCAAGGCCGCGTCGATCGCCTCGCGCACGCCGGCCGGCACGGGATAGGTGTTCTCGTTGGCCGAAAGGTTGATGCGCGTAGGCGTAAAGTTGGGATCGTAGGGCTCAATACCGGCCAAGTAGGGCTGGACGAGCTCCTTCATGCGGGGCGTCAGCTCGGCCATATTAGGCCTCCTCGACGACCGCGCCGGCGGAACTACCCGCAGCCGCCGCCAGGTCCACACCCTCGGCGACCGTCGCCACAGCGTCGCCCGGCCAGGCGACCTTGGTCAGGTCGGCCGCAGCCAGCGACTCGGCACTCACGGCATCCTCGCCCTGCTCCAGCACGCGGCGACGCAGAGCGGCGGAAAGCGCGTGCGCCCACAGCCCTTCGGCCTCGGCCAGGCGCTGCGTAGCGGGAGCATCAGAGAGCAGGCCTTCGGGCGTATAGCAAATGACACTCGAGCGCTTAACGAACTCTTCGACCGAAAGCGGGTTGGAGAACATGGCCGTGCCGCCGGTCGGCAGCGTGTGGTTGGGGCCGGCAACGTAATCGCCGAGCGGCTCGGAGCTCCAAGCGCCCACAAAGATGGCGCCGGCGTTGCGAATGCCGCCGAGCAGGCCCATCGCGTCCTTACAGTGCAGCTCAAGGTGCTCAGGCGCCACGGTGTTCACGGCCTCGATGGCGGCAGCCATGTCGGCGGCCACCACGATGGTGCCCTCGTTATCGAGCGAGGCGCGCGTGATCTCGGCACGCGGCGACTGCGCCACTAGAATATCGATGCCCGCCTCGACCTCGCGCGCAAACTGCTCGTCGCAGGTCACCAGGTAGCAGGCAGCCAGCGGATCGTGCTCGGCCTGCGCCATCAGGTCGGCAGCAACCACCATGGGCTTGGCCGTGGCATCGGCCAGCACGCAGACCTCGGAGGGGCCGGCGACCATGTCGATACCCACGTCGCCCGAGACAATCTGCTTGGCCGCGGCGACAAAGGCGTTGCCCGGGCCGGTGATCTTGTCGACGCGCGGAATGGTCTCAGTACCGTACGCCAGCGCAGCCACGGCCTGAGCGCCGCCCACCATATAAATCTCGTCCACGCCGCCAAGCTTTGCCGCGGCGAGCGTGTAGGGGCTGATCAGGCCGTCCTTTTGCGGCGGCGTCACCATGACCACGCGCTTGACGCCGGCGACCTTGGCGGGAATGGCATTCATAAGCACGGTGGAAGGATACTGCGCGCGACCGCCCGGCACGTAGATGCCGGCCGCCGCGAGCGGGGTCACCTTAACGCCGAGCATCGTGCCGTCCGCACGCGTGGTAAACCAACTCTGCTCGACCTCGCGCTGGTGGAACTCGCGGATCTGGCGTGCAGCTTTCTCCAACGCGGCGACAAAGGCCGGATCGAGGCCTTCGAGCGCGGCATCGATCTGCTCTTGCGGCAGACGGAAGCTCTGCAGCTCAACGCCATCAAAACGCTGACAGTAATCGCGCACCGCGGCATCGCCGTTGGCACGCACGTTTGCCACGATATCGCGGGCGGCGTCGACGATGTTTTGCGGCAGCACGCCCTTGCGGTTGAGCTGGTTGGTAACGAGGCACTCACCGGGAGCAAGCTTGATAGTCTTCATATCGGTATCCCCTATCGGTCGAGGTTATGTTCGAAAAACGAGAGACCGGGCAGCGGCGTCAGTCGGCCCGCCGCCCGGACGTTGGGGCGCCCGTGCGTGCTCGCGCTATTGTGCCGAGCCCGCAACGGGCTCAAAATGCTTGTCCTTCACGGCTGCCGCCAAGCGATCTGCCAGATTGCGTACGCGCGGATCCAGACGTGCGGCGCCCGGATTGACAAAGAAGCGGGCCGTGCAGTCCATAATGCGACCGGTGATGACCAAGTCGTTGTCGCGCAGCGTGGCACCCGTGGCAGTAATATCCACGATGCGATCAGTCATGCCGACGATGGGGCCCAGCTCGATGTTGCCGTGCAGCGAGACGATATCGGCGTTCACGCCGCGCTCGGCATACCAGGCACTCGCGATGCGCGGATACTTGGTGGCCACGCGAAGCGACCCACGGCGGGCATAGTTGCGCTCGGCCTGGCCGGCGCGCCACGCGGGCTCCGCCTCGATAAACGTGCACAGGCCGTAGCCCAGGTCGACCAGCTGCAGCAGGTTGAGGTCTGCCTCGATAAGCGAGTCCCAACCGCAGATGCCGCAGTCGGCACCGCCACAGCCCACAAAAGCGGGCGCGTCGCTGGGACGCACGATGACAAACTCGATATCGCCGACCGTACCCTCGCCGACACGCGTGTCGCGGCCGCGCACGATCAGGTGACGGCCGGGATCGCGCAGCTCCGAGACATCCAAGCCCGCGGCCTCGAGCACGTCGAGCGTGTCGGCCTTGAGCGAGCCCTTGGGCACGGCGATGCGCAGCGGACCCTCGGTGCCGCGGCCCACGGCATGGTCACCATCGGAAGCAGCGTCCTCGGCCGAGGTGCGCGCGGCCTCCAGACGCTCAATCGAAAAGGCAAAGCCCGCCGCCGGCACCTCGATGCCGTCGCCAAATGCACCGGTAAAGATGGAGTCGTAGCGTCCGCCCGAACCCACCGGATCGGGCAGGCCGCCGGCATAGGCCTTAAAGACCAGACCCGTGTAGTAATCAAACGAGTTCATGATGGAGAAGTCGAACGACAGTACCTGGGCATCCTCGGGAGCCAGACCCTCGACCAGGGCACGTAGTTCGCGCGTCAGCGGCGCGGCGATACCGGCAGCCTCAAGCAGCGCATCGACGCGGTCGAGCACCTCGGCACCACCGTGCAGGCGCGGCAGCTCGCTAATGGCAGCCTTGACGGCCTCGGGCTCGGCGCTTGCCGCCACACGGGCATCGAGGCCCACAAAGTCGTTGGCGTGCACGCAACGCAACGCCTCGGCAGCCAGTTCGCGGTCCTCACAGGCCGCAAGCAACTCCTTAAACGGACGCACGCTGCCCGCGATAATGCGCGCATCGGGAAGTGCCAGCTTGCGCACCGCCTCCGCCACCAGCGAGACGATCTCGACATCGCCCGCGGTGTCGCCCACACCGATAAGCTCAAAACCCAGTTGCGTAAACTGACGCGAGCCGCCGGCATTGCGTTGGCACTCACGAACCACCGGCGCCTCGTAGCGCAGGCGCAGCGGCAGATCGGCCGCGCGCATGCGGGTCGAAACCAGGCGAACGATCGGCAGCGTGTTGTCGGGACGGACTACCAGCAGGCGACCGTCATCATCAAAGAGCTTAAACGGGGTGTCCGCAATGCGGCCGCCTTCCTCGAGCGAACCCTTGTCCTCGAGCAGCGGCGTCTCGACCGGCAGGTAATGATGCTCCCTGAAGCAGCCCTTCACCGTACATGCGATCTCCTCGCGCGCCTGAGCCTCCTCGGGCAATATGTCCCGGAATCCCCACGGTGTGGCCGTCATCTGGTGAGCCTCCTCATGCTGTGTTTCGTATAGAACAGAAGACCGGCATAGCTCCGCCGGTCTTCTGGGTACTTTAGCATACTAGAGTGCTTGCGGGGAAAATCCGTCACAGCCGCTCACACCGTATTCATTTGGAAACATAGGGCAGATTGCCGCAGCCCAACCCCACCTAAGCGCCAATCGCACGACGATACTCTGCCATTACCTGCGCATCGGCAGCTGCGGGGTCGGCAAAATAGCGCCCGTCATAGGTCTCGGCCGAAACAACTCCGCGATAGCCGCGCGCCACCAGCCTATCCAGGTCGGCGCGCATATCGCGGTCGCCGTCACCCCAGGCAAGATGCGTCGTGCCATCTGCCGCAACATCGACAAAATGCACGTGGGCGACATCATCGCCAAGCAGGTCGAAATAATCGTCGATGGTATCCCCCGCCACCGCCATGGCGCCCAAATCCAGACACGCCTTAAGCGCCGGATGATCAACTGCCTCGATCATACGCTTCGTGTCGGCCGCCGAGTTCACGATCATCGACTCAACCGGCTGCAGGGCCTCGAGCACCAGTCGCACGCTGCGCTCTCCCGCATGCTCGGCAATCGCACGCAGCATCGAAGCGCTGCGACTCCACGCGTCCTCGATCGGCTCGTTCAAAAATGCCCAGCCGCTCGAGACCATGACCTGCTCGGCTCCAAGTTCCGCCGCGATATCCACAACGTTCTTAAAGTACGCGAGCGTACGGGCACGCGCCTCATTCCCGCGCGCCGCGATATTCCACGGCTTGGGGTTGTTCTGTTCGGGACAAAGCCCCACAATCCGAACCCCATACCGCTGTGACAGCTCCCGCACCTGCTCGAGCGAATCGTATCCATGGCAATCGACATACAGATGCATCGCCCCGGTCCAAAGCTCGCAACACGCGTAGCCCGAGGCCGCCGCCGAAGAAAAGAATTCCTCAAGGTCAAAATAACGATGGCTGATATTCATGACGGCAAGCTGCGGATACTCCATCTTGTCCACCTTTCGGCAAAAGGGCGCCGCAGCACAATGTGCGCGACGCCCCCTCTTATATTGTTTTAATTATGACGGATACCCTACTGAACACCAAGCACTCCAAAGAACGCGCCGGCGATACTCACGAGTAGGATCACGAGCATGATGAGCAGCGGATTCATCTTCTTCTTGAGCATGAGATAGACAATTCCAAACAGCCCCATCGTGACAAAGCCCGGGAAGATTCCGTTGAGCAGCTCGGCGAGCGTCTGAGCGCCATCGCCCGCGCCGACCATGAGCGGAATGTCCACGGTGACCATCTCCATGGTCATAGCGCCGATCACCATGGCGCCCATGATAGAGGCCATCTTGACGATCGTGTCCATAATGCCCGATTCCTGGACCTTGCTGATCATGTCCGAGCCAAAGCGATATCCCACAAACGTCAGCAGGTAACGGATGATGTAGTGGGGAACGTTGAACACGAGCAGGAACAAAATCGGGCCAAGAATAGAGCCCTGCAGCGCCAGCGACGTGCCGACACCCGTTGCCAAAATTCGCAGCGTACCCCAGTAGAAGGCATCGCCCACGCCGGACAGCGGTCCCATCAAAGCAAGCTTGACATTAGAGATCGCGCTCGTGTCAAAGTTATCTTCGGTGGCGTTGACTTCTTCCATTGCGGCAGCAATGGACATGGGGAGCGTCGAGATGTACGGCGTGACGTTATAGAGCTCCATATGGCGCTTAAGGGCGGCCTTAAAGTCCGCATCCTGCGGATACAGCTTGCGAAGGATCGGCATAAGGGCCCACATAAAGCCGATATGGCCCATACGCTCGTAGTTCCAGGAATGCTCATAGGGAATCGAGCGCCAGAACAGCCTCTTGAGGTCTGCGCGGGAAATCATTCCGTCGTAAGAAGACTCAAACTTAAAACTCATCGAACCCACTCCCAATCGCAGGATCCTCGGTTGCCACTGCGGGCTGCTCCGCCTTTTTCTTGTCACCCAAAACCGTCATCGCGACGACGATGATCGCGGCAAAGATCGCCACGCCCGTCGTGCTAATGCCAAAGTAGGCGACGAGGAAGAAACCGGCGAAGAAGAACGGAGCCACCGTTTTGTTCATAATCATCTGCGCCAGCATCGCAAAGCCGAGTGCGGGCAAGAAGGCGGCGGCGACATCCATGCCGGTCTGAACGAAATCGGGGATGATGTTGAGCAGGCTGGCGACGGCATCGGCGCCAAAGAAGAATGCCAGAGGAATAATCAGCAGGCCGCACCAGCTCTGCGCGTAACCGGCGATGAGCATGTTGCGCGTGATGGCCTTGGTGTCTCCGTCCTCGACGTTTTTGTCGATACGGTGCACCAGCAGCAGCATGACCGGCTGGCCCAGGGCCGTATCGAGCGCCAGGACGATCGTTGCGATGGGAATGCCCAGGGTCAGGGCCGCCGAAGCGTCCGCGCCGGCCTGCATGGCAAGCGACACGCCCAGAATGGTTCCGGAAATCGTATCGGGCGGGTTGTACGCACCGACCGAGATGGCACCGACCATGGCAAGCTCCATCGTGGCGCCCATAATGGTGCCGGTCACCACATCGCCCATGACAAGGCCGACCAACGGTCCGAGCACAATGGGGCGCTGAAGGTAACTCGTACCGGTCAGCCACTCGGAATAGCCCAAAAGGGCAATCAGGAAAATCAGGATCGTCTTGATAACCATGACAGCCCCTAACCGATGACCTTTGCGGCATCAGTCTTCGCATCCGCCGGAATCATCTGAATGAACAGCTCATGGCCCTCGCCGAGTAGCTCCTTCACGTAGGCCTCGTTCTCGGACGTAAGGAATACGCTCGTCGAGACCTGGCGGGCATCCTCGCTAAAGGCCACATTGCCGAGGTTGATCTTCTTGACGCCCATCGCCTTGGCGACGGCACCGGCCTGTTGGATCGTCTCGCAAACCACGAAGAGCTTGTACTTGTCGGTCACACCGCTCTGGAGCGCCTTGATGGCATCCTCGGTGTTTTTGACGACGACCTTGCATCCTTCGGGCTTTGCAAGGGACAGGGCCTGCAGACGAAGCTTGTCGTTGAGGACCGTGTCGCTCACTAACAGGATGCAGTCGGCACCCAGAGCCGAGGTCCAGCTAACGGCAACCTGGCCGTGAAGCAGTCGATAGTCCACGCGAATCATCTGAATCATGATGTGCTCCTAACGATTAAAACTCATCGAGTTCGGCCTGCCCCAGCAGGTCGTTGACGTACTTGACCTTGGTGTCGTCCGCCTCGACGATCTGGCGAATGGCCTCATCGATCGGGGTGGAGTCGGGCACGAACAGCAGCTGAATAAGGAGCGGCAGGTTCATATTGGTCACAAGGTGCGTGTTGGGGCGCGTCTGGACGATCTTGGTGAACTCGTTGTTGACGCTGCCGCCAAAGAGGTCGGTGCAAACGACGACCTCATCGTCCGCGGCAAAGTCGTCCAGAATCGCCGCAGCCTCCTTGACCAGGTCCTCGTTTCCGTCGACATACATAGACAGCGCATGGACGTTTTCGCGCTCGCCGGAAAGCAGGCCGATGCTCTCGACGATTCCAGACGCGAAATGAGCATGGGACGCCACGATAAACTGCCTCATTCGATTCCCCTTTCTTGCGAACTTCGGCATAAAAATGCCCGGACGCATGCGCCCGGGCAGGGTGCTTCTTGATCAGTAGCTAATTTGTCGCCGATTAGTAATCGAACTGGTGATAGTAGCGACGGTAGTTGAGGTTGTGCTTGGTGACCGTCTCGTAGTAGCGAGCCAGGCGGTCGGTAACGA
>CAUCNB010000005.1:0-59985 GCA_958444075.1 uncultured Collinsella sp.
GGTCCGCGTGGCGGCGTATAATCGGCGGCAGATGACTTGGACGTTAGGAAACCATGACCGATAGCATGCAGCAGATGGCGATCGACACGCTCGGCGCCTATTTTGGCTACACCTCGTTTCGCCCGGGGCAGGACCGCATGGTCGATGCGATCCTTGCTGGCCGCGACGCGCTGGGCGTTATGCCCACGGGCGCCGGCAAGTCCATTTGCTACCAGGTGCCCGCGCTCATGCTGCCCGGCATTACCTTTGTGGTGAGTCCGCTGCTGTCGCTTATGGAGGACCAGACCCGTGCGCTGCTCGCGGCGGGCGCGCGACCCAGCTATCTCAACTCCAGCCTTACTCCGGCCCAGCAAAACACCGTGCTCAAGCGGGCGCGCGAGGGCCGCTACCAGCTTATGTACGTGGCGCCCGAGCGCCTGCTCGAGCCGCGCTTTTTAGCCTTTGCGCAGGAGGCCGCGGCGGACGGCGGCATCGGCGTGCCGCTCGTGGCCATTGATGAAGCCCACTGCGTGAGCCAATGGGGCCAGGATTTTCGCCCCGCCTACCTGCAGATTCGCGAGTTTATCGATTCGCTGCCGCAGCGCCCCATCGTGGCTGCCTTTACCGCCACGGCGACCGAGCGCGTGCGTGCGGACATTCAGCAGATGCTCGGCCTGCAAAACCCCGCGACGGTGGTGACGGGCTTCGACCGCAAGAACCTCTACTTTGGCTGTGAGGAGATGGGTGACAAGGCCAAGACCGTTTGGGTGCGTGACTACGTGATCGCGCATTCGAGCGAGAGCGGCATCGTGTATTGTTCGACCCGCAAGACGGTCGACGCGCTGGCAGGCGAGCTTGCCGAAGCGCTGGGCCCCAGCGGCATTCGCGTTGGCCGCTACCATGCCGGCATGGGTAACGACGCCCGCCGCCAGAGCCAGCGAGCCTTTATCGACGACGACATTCAGGTGATGGTTGCCACCAACGCCTTTGGCATGGGCATCGACAAGCCCAACGTGCGCTACGTGATTCACAACAACGTGCCCGAGAGCATCGAGGCATACTACCAAGAGGCGGGTCGAGCCGGCCGCGATGGCGACCCGGCCAGCTGCCATCTGCTGTGGAACGGTAACGATTTTCGCATGCGTCGCTTTTTGATCGACCGCGGCGATGCTGCCGATGAGGCGCTCGACGACGAGCAGCGCGCGTGGGCGCTCCAGAATCGATATCGCCTGCTCAGCCAGATGGAGGGCTACTGCAATACCACCGGCTGCCTGCGCGAATACATGCTGCGCTACTTTGGCGACGAGGCCGCGGCCGAGCATGCTGCCGCGGCTGGTGCGGGCAGCACCGCCACGGACGACGCCGAGGGCTGCGGCAACTGCAGCAACTGCCTCACGAAGTTCGAGGTCGAGGACGTCACCGATATGGCCCGCGCTACCGTGCGCTATGTGGCCACGCGTCCCATGCGCTTTGGCAAGTCGCTCATCGCCGACGTGCTCCACGGCGGCAACACCGAGCGCATCTGCCAGATGCATCTGGACGAGGATCGCGGCTACGGTGAGCTGTCGAGCGAATCGGTCGGGCGCATCAAGGACATCATCGGGCAGCTGTGCGGCCGCGGTTATTTGGCCACCTCGCAGGGGCAGTACCCGGTCGTGGGGCTGGGCCCGCGTGCCGGCGAGGTCGAGGACGAGGCGTTCGCCTTTACCGTTAAGCGTCGCGCGTCCAAGCGCAAGGCCTCGGCCCGCGCCCGCCGCGCGGTGGATCTGCTGCGCGAGGAGGCTGAGCTGGATCAGCGCCCGCGCGTGGGCGACGATGCCGAGCTGTTCGAGCGCCTGCGTGCCTTGCGCAAGGAGATCTCGACCGAGCTGGAGATGGCGCCGTATATGGTCTTTTCCGACAAGGCTCTGCGCGGCCTGTGCCGCCTGCGCCCTCAAACGCGCGAGGAGCTGATCCAGGTCAACGGCATTGGCGAGAAAAAGGCCGACGCCTTTGGCGAGCAGTTTATGGCGGCGATTGAAGAATTTGAGTCCGAGCATGCGCGGGATGGAGCGTAATGATGGCAGCCGATAGCAAGACCGAACGTTCCGAGCGCGCCGAGGTGTCCGCCGTGCCGCTGTACCAGCAGGTTATGGACGACCTAAAGGGCGAGATCGCGCGCGGCGTGTACGCGGCCGGCTCGCGTATTCCTTCCGAGATGGAGCTCGCGAAGTCCTACGGCGTGGGACGCATCACCGTGCGCCGCGCCATCGAGGAGCTGTCGCGCGCGGGCTACCTCAACCGCCAGCAGGGGAGGGGCACCTTTGTATGCGCTCCCAAGCTCAAGCGCAAGATTCGCCAGAAGGGCGACGTCCAGTGCTTTACTGAGGGTTGTGCTGCCAACGATATGGTGGCCGGAGCGCGCCTGGTGTCGCGCACGGTGGTTGCGGCGACGCGCGAGGACGCGGCGTTTTTTGACGTGGAGCCCGGCTGCGAGCTCATCGTGGTCGAGCGCGTGCGCACAGCCGACGGCGTGCCCGTCATGCTCGAGAACAACGCCTTTGTGCTGGCTGACCATCCCTATCTGCAGACGCTGGCCGATAAGGACCTCGCCGATAACTCGATCTTTGCGCTCGTTGCCGAGCATTCGGGCCGCGCACCGCTCAAGTCCGACCCTTGCACTGTGGAGATTGCGCTTGCCGATGCTCAGGCGGCCCCGCTGCTGGAGGTGCCGGTCGGCGAGCCGCTCTTCTATATGGAGGCGTACTTTACCGACGCGGACGGGCGCCCTCTACTGCTCGGCCGCCAAAAGATCGTGGGCTCGCGCTACGTCTTCGACATCTAACGTCCACAGATAGAACAACATAGAACAAATTTGCTGAGATGCCTTCACGGGCGTTGTTACACGTGCTATAAATAGAACAACATAGAACGACAGCAGGTACGGGCTGTCGTCGTTCAAAGCCGCCCCACAAGGAGGAACATCAGGATGAACGCACATGATCTGATTCAGGAAATCATCGAGCGCAAAGGCAAGATCGAGAACGTCTTTTGGATCGCCTGTGGCGGTTCGATGATCGACCTGATGCCGGCCAACGAGCTGCTCAAGCGCGAGGCGACCACGTTTACCTCGACGGTTTACACGGCGCGCGAGTTTTGCCTGATGGCCCCCAAGAGTCTTGGCGAGAAGTCACTCGTCATCGCCTGCAGCCACAGCGGCAATACGCAGGAGGTCGTCGACGGTTGCGAGATGGCGCTGGCAGCCGGCGCCGAGGTCGTGGCCATGACCGACTGCGAGGGCTCCAAGATTGATAACGGCAAGTGGACCACCTGGGTCTATCCGTGGGGCGAAGGCGTGCCGCAGGCCGAGGTTCCGCAAGGCATCGGCGTCCTGATGGCTGCCGAGCTGCTCGACCAGCAGGAGGGTTACGAGGCGCTCGCCGATATGTACGCCGGCCTTAAGCAGATGGATGCGCTGTTGCCCGCTGCCCGCGAGAAGGTCAATGCCGAGCTGGGCGATCGCTTTGCCGAGCTCTGCCAGCAGCACGAGTTCTTCTACATCCTGGGATCCGGCCCCAACTTTAGCCAGACCTACGCCATGGCCATCTGCTCGCTCATGGAGATGCAGTGGCAGCACTGCTGCTACATCCACTCCGGCGAGTACTTCCACGGCCCGTTCGAAGCCACCGAGCCCGGCGTGTTCTACTTTGTACAGCTCGGATCGGGCGAGTGCCGCCCCATGGAGGAGCGCGCGCTGGCGTTCCTCAACACGCACACCGATACGGTCATGGTGCTCGACGCACTCGAGTACGGCGTGGGCGACGTGCCTGCCAGCGTGCGTTCGTACCTGGAGCCGATCTTCTTCTACAACATGAGCTGCGAGCTGCGCGCCGCCCGCGGCAAGGTGTTCGACCACAGCCCCGAGGTTCGTCGCTACATGGGCATCGAGCAGTACTAGGTAACGGGAAAACCATTCACCTTCGATTCGCAAGGGCACTGCGTGAGTCAAAAAAGTGGGCCGCGCCGGGGATTTCCGGCGCGGCCCGCTTAGTATCGCGCTTAGATTCGCAAGGTTGCGGCAGCCAGCGGCCTACTTGGCGTCGTAGGCCTCGGCGTCCCACCAGTCGAGCTGGGCGATGTTGTCGCGGATGTGCTGGCAGCTCTTGTGGAAGCCCTCGAGCTCGTGCTCGGACAGGTCGAGCGTGTAGACCTCCTCGACGCCCTCGGCACCGATCACGCACGGCAGGGAGGTAAAGATGCCCTCCTCGCCATACTGGCCGGTCATAAGCGTAGAAGCCGAAAGCACGGCGTGCTCGTTGTGCAGAACGGCAGCGCAGACGCGCGCGGCGGAGTTGGCGACGGCGTACTCGGTGCACTGCTTGCCCTGGTAGGTCACATAGCCGCCCTTGCGCGCGAGCTCCTCGACCTCCATGTGGTCAAAGGCGTACTTATCGGGGTTCTCGGCCTGGAGCTCGTTGAGGCTCTTGCCGGCGATGGTTGCGGCCTTAAAGGCAGCCAGCTGGCTAAAGCCGTGCTCGCCGATCATGTAGGCGTCGATGGACTTGGGGCTCACGCCGACCTTCTTGGAGATCTCGGTGCGCAGGCGGGCGGAATCCAGGCCGCAGCCCGAGCCGATGATCTTCTTGGGATCGTAACCGGTCAGGTGCCACAGCTCGGTGCATACGACGTCGCAGGGGTTGGAGATGCTCACGAAGATGCCGTCGAAGCCGGCGTCGACGATGCGCTTGGCAAAGGTGCGGGCGGCGTCGGTGGTAAAGAACAACTCGCCGTCGCGGTTACCGGCGGCCAGCGCGACCTTGCCGGCGGCGTTGACGATGACGTCGCAGCAGGCCAGCTCCTCGTAGTGGTCGTAGCAGTTGACGATCTTGGTGTTGTACGGGACAAACGAAAGGGAGTCGCGCAGGTCCTGGACCTCGGACGTCACCTTGGCCTCGTTGATATCGCACAGGTACAGCTCATCGGCAATGCCCTGCATAAGCAGGCTGTTGGCGACATGTGCTCCTACGTGGCCCTGGCCGACCACACCGATCTTACGCGTCTGGTACATATATGTATCCTTTCGGCCGAGTTTTTCGCGTCGAACCATTGTAGCGTCCTGTTGCCACTTTGCTAGGCTAAAGCGCCGCAGATTTTTGGGACATGCCGTAATCTCTACTTTTGGAGTGATTTGGGCCGCTGACGGCATCGCTGGGCGATGTGCTCGCGCGGATGGGTCCGCTCGTTGTACCATAGCTGCAACTGACTCGTAAGGAGCATCCATGCCCATTCGCATCCCCGACGCCCTCCCTGCCGCCGCGCAGCTCGAGAGCGAGAACATCTTTGTCATGACCGAGTACCGCGCGCTGCACCAGGACATCCGTCCGCTGCGCGTGCTCATCCTCAACCTCATGCCCACCAAGATCGCCACCGAGACGCAGATCATGCGCAAGCTCTCCAATACGCCGCTGCAGGTGGAGGTGGACCTGCTGCGCACCAAAACGCACGAAGCCACGCACGTGAGCGCCGGCCACCTGGAGACGTTTTACCGCACGTTCGACGACATCCGCGACATCCACTACGACGGCCTGATCATCACGGGCGCGCCGGTGGAGCAGATGCCGTTCGAGGAGGTCGACTACTGGCCCGAGCTCTGCCAGATCATGGATTGGTCCACCACGCACGTGCACTCTACGCTGCACATTTGTTGGGGCGCGCAGGCCGGTCTGTACCATCATTACGGCATTCAGAAGTATGACCTGCCGGCAAAGGCGAGCGGCGTGTTCGAGCATTATCTGGTCAAGCCGCAAAGCCCGCTGGTCCGCGGCTTTGACGACCGTTTCTATGCCGTGCATTCGCGCAACACCGATGTGCGCCGCGAGGACGTGGAGGCCGAGCCGCAGCTCGAGGTCGTGGCCGTGTCCGACGAGGTGGGGCTGTACATCGTCAAGTCGACGGACAGTCGTCGCTTCTTTGTCTTTGGCCATCCCGAGTACGATACCGATACGTTGCGCCTGGAGTACGAGCGCGACGTGAAGCGCGGGCTCAACCCTCAGGTGCCGGCGCATTACTTCCCGAACGACGACCCCACCGCCGAGCCGCGCAACGTCTGGCGCAGCCAGGCTCAGCTGCTCTACACCAACTGGCTCAACTACTACGTCTACCAGACCACGCCCTACGACCTGGCTCGCGCCGGCGAGGAGCACTAGACTGCGATGGTGCTGCTGTAGCCGTGGCTGATGTGGCGGCGATTAGGCGCTGATGATGTTGGGCAGCGGCAGGTCGTGGGCATCGGTGGGGATGTGGTCGACGTGCTGTTCGTCAAAGGCGATGCCGACGATTTGACATACGGGCGAGAGCATGGGCAGGTAGCGGTCATAGCAGCCGCCGCCGTAGCCTAGGCGCATGCCGGTGCGGTCGAATGCTACGAGCGGCACGACGATCATGTCGAGAGCTTCGGCAGGCACGATAGGGAAGCGGCTGCTGTCGATGTCCGTGGCCGCAAAGGCCCGCGTGGGGTGGGCGATAAACGGAGCCGCGTCCGCGTCGCCGGCAGCAACTGCCCGCATACACATGCGCTGGCCACAAGCTGCGGCGTCTGTTGCCGAGAGCATGCACGGATAGGCCACGCGCCAGCCACGTTTGGCGGCAGCTGCGGCAAACGCGGCTGAGTCGACTTCGGAACCCATCGCGGCATAGACGGCAACGGTGTGCGGCGCCGCGGCATCCAAGCGGCCCAGCAGCTCAACCAGCCGCGCACAGATATCAGCAGACTTCGCCGCCCGCAAGTCCAAATCAAGAGCATCACGCCGAGCAATCACCGCCCGCCGCAACTCAGCCTTGTCCATCCCGGCTTCCTCTCCCAAACCTACCAAAAAGGGACAGGTTTATTTTGGCAGGTTTTATTTGGGCAAATGTCGAAACCACCACAAAGGTGCCTGTCCCCTTTGTGGTGGTTTTGGCCCATGCGTTAACGCTATAACGCCGCGGCGATTGCTTCGGTCACAAACTTATTGAGTGACTCGCCCTTCTTTGCCGCCGCCAGTGCTGCCTGCTTGTGAAGCTCGGAGCCTGTTCTCACATTGAACGAGCCCTTAAAAGCCCGCTCTGGTTCCTTGCCCTTTTCGGCACAAAACTCAAGGTAATCGTCGACGGCGTCGTGGAAGCATTGCTCCACTTCTTCAGCCGTGGAGCCTTCAAATACGATTGCGTCCCTAATGCCGGCGACCATACCTGTTAGTACATGCTGCTCGGCATCGAACTCGACTGGGGCGAAATAGCCCTTGTATGCCAAAACGTTACTCATGACTGCCTCCGACATCCTGCAGAAATCGAACGATGTTTCGAATTGTCCCCGCTGTCAATTCGTCAGATGGATGAGGCGCGTGCATCACGAACATCCTGCCATCTGAGGGCCTGTAGAAGCGAATGCGCGATCCGGATGTCTTGCCTTTGCTGTCCATTTCAAAGCCATATGAGGCCATGACTTTTAAAAAATCGGCATACCGATACGTCGAAGGGCAGCTAAACGGTTGGGCGATGAGTTTATCGGCTCGAGTCATCCCGCCTCACATTCTGCAACTATATCCTAGTTGCAATTTAGATCCGATGCAATCACCCATACTATAGAACATGTGTACGTATAGAACAAGTGTTCGAACCACTACAAAGGGGCCTGTCCCCTTTGTAGTGGTTTTGCTTGTTGTGGTTAGCCCAGCAGGTCGACTACGTTAAAGCCGGCGTTGCTCTTGGCGATGACGTCTCGACCGCCAAAGACACAGGTGGGCGACTCGGCTGCAATGCGCGTCACGTCGGCGCCGAGCGAGCGCAGCTCACCGGGCGTGGCGGCGAGCATCTGGGCGCGACGCTCCTCGCGCGCATGCGGATCGAGCCCGGCCAGGTAGATCGTGTTGCGGCGCTTGGTGAGCGCGTACGGCTTCACCGGCGCGTCCATGCCACTCACGCAGCTCACGATAAATCCCTCAAAGGCGGCCTCGTCGGGCTCAAAGCTGCCGAGCCATTCGCCTGCGCGCGCCACGCGCTCAATCGAGGGATCGATCGCCGGGTCGCGGTAGGTGTAGAACGCCGTTTGACGCTCGCCAGCCGCGCGGAATCCGCAACCGTATGCGCCGCCCTTCACACGGATCTCGTTCCACAGGTAGTCGTAGGAGAGCGCGTTGGCGGCAACCGCCCAGGCGCCCGTCACGTCGAGTCCCAAGCGACGCGGGTCGCACGCGCTTGCCGCAAAGCAAATGTCGCTGGGGATGACGAAAGCCTCGTGACGGTCGCGCGGCGTCGGCACCACGAGCACGTTGCGGCCGGCATCGGCGCCGTCGCCTGCGCCAAGCCCCAGGTCGCCCGCGGCATCCCAGTACGCGTCAAAGTCCTCATCGCTGCCGGTAAAGCTCGCCAGGCAGCCGTCGGCCACAAAGATGCGGTCTGCCAGCTCGGCAAGCTTGGCGCGCAGATTGTCCAGTCGCTCGTCAAAGTGCTCGAGCAGATCGCGCAGGAACAGGTAGAAGTCCACGCCCGAGAGCTGTTCGCGCACCACGGCCGAAGGCGAGGTGTAGCTCATCGCGCGGCCGAGTGCCGCCGAGTGTCCGTTGTTGATAAAGCCTTGCTCAAGCCCAATGCGAATCTGCGTGAGCACGTCGCGCACGCGGTCGGCGTCAGCATCGAGCAACAGCGTGCTCGACCACACCTCGCGCGGCAGGCTCGCCAGCGCATCGATCTTCTCGGACAGGGCGCCGGCGCTCACCAGCAGGTAGGGGCGCACGCCGTCCACTTCGGGCTGCGTCATGACCTCGGTCGTAAAGCTCAAAAAGCCCAGCTTGCCGGCGAGCAGATTGTCGAGTTCCTCGGCCGAGTGCTCGCTCGTGGGCAGCTGTTTGAGCAGGCGGCAGAGCAGCGTCACATAGGGCAGGTCCTCAAATGCGACGCAGCTCAGGTCGAAATACTGCATGGCGTAGGCCAGGCGGTTGGTGGGGATGCCGTGGCGCAGGCAGGGGATGGGCGCGGTCGTGTCTACGACCAGCGGCGGCTCGGGGCGCGCCTCGCCAATGTCGGACACGCGCAGGCGCGGCAGCGTGGCCTTGTCCTCGGGCGTGTCCTCGGCCTCCTGCGCGGCACGCAGCGCAGCCGTGCGCTCGACCACGTCGGCCAGCTCGGCATCGGTCATGGCGTCGCGCTTGGCTGCCAGCTCGGCAGCTTCGGCGCCCTCCGAACCCTCAGCGGCGTCCACCGGAACCAGCTCGACCAGCGCCATGTGGTCGTTCTCCAGCACGAGCTCGCGCAGAAGGTCCTCAAAGTAGCTGCCTTCCAGCTCGCCGCGCAGCTCCTTGTACACCGGGCCATACTTGAGTGCCAGCGTCGCGGCGTCGTCATCGTAGAGCCACGTGCTCAGCGCGTCGCACGCAATGGCCACGCCGTCGGCGATACCGTAGTCGCGCTGGCGCAGGTCGTATTCGTTGCTGCTGATGATAGCTTCCAGGCGCTCGCGCGGAACGCCGTGCTCACACAGGTCGCGGCAGGCGTCCTGGAACACGCGGCGCAGCTCGCGCGCCACGCCGGGCTGCGCGTTTTGCAGCATGATGAGCTCGTAGGGCTGCAGGCACTCGGCCGCGGTGTAGCTCACCACGTTGCCGCCCAGGCCGGCGGCCAGAATGGCCTTCTTAACCGGTGCTTCGTTGGAGCCCAGCAGTGCCTCGAACAGGATATCCGCCGCGATCGTGCGCTTGCGGTCGAGTGCGCTGCCCAGCACAAGGCCCAGGCCCACCAGGGCGTTCTCGGGCGTGGTGGCCATCTCGACGCGCTTGTACTCGCAGGTCACGGGCGTCTGCACGCCCAGCGGATTGGGTGCCAGCGCGGACGGGTCCTCGCCGGCGGCAACGGCAGCGTCCATGCGGCGGCTCGCAGCGCTCGGCTGCGACAGATAACGCTCGTCCAAAAACGCCAGCGCGCGGTCCACATCTAGGTCGCCGTAGAGCGTTATATAAGAGTTGGAAGGATTGTAGTGGCGCGCGTGCGTATCCAGGAACTGCTCGTAGGTGAGCGCGGGAATCGCGCGCGGATCGCCGCCGCTCTCGTGCGCATAGGCGGTGTCGGGGTAGAGCGCGGCGTTGACGGCGTCGTCCAGCACGCTCATGGGGTCGGACAGCGCGCCCTTCATCTCGTTGAACACTACACCGTTATAGCGCAGCGTGCCCTCGCGCAGGCTGGCGGCGCTGCCGTCGCCGCCAGCGCCCTCCGGCAGGTCCAGCTCGTAGTGCCAGCCCTCCTGCTCAAAAATGGTGGGCTTGGTATAGATGGCCGGGTTGAACACCGCGTCCAGGTACACGTCCATTAGGTTGTACAGGTCCTGCTCGTTGGTGGTGGCAACGGGGTAGATGGTCTTGTCGGGGTAGGTCATGGCGTTGAGGAACGTCTGCATGGAGCTCTTGATCAGATCGACAAACGGCTCCTTGACGGGGAACTTGGCCGATCCGCACAGCACCGAGTGCTCAAGAATATGGAACACACCGGTGGAATCGGCCGGCGGCGTCTTAAAGCCAATGGCAAAGGCCTTGTTTTCGTCGTCGCACGCCAGGTACAGCAGGTGAGCGCCCGAGGCGGCGTGGCGCAGCACGTAGGCGTCCGAGTCAAGCTCGGGCACGGTCTCGCAGCGCTCGACGGCAAAGCCGTGGCAGGTGGCGCCGGGCACCAGCAGCGCGGCAGCAGCGGCGCGCGGGTCGGTTGAGGTGGTGGGCATATGCAGTCTCCTTTGACGCCCCAGCGGGGGCGAATCGAGTCGAATCCCCGAGAGTATACCCATATGGGGCCGCGGCTCTGCGACGAACTGAAGACGATGCCAGCGGATTGGACAAAGGCCCCGCGCGTTCACCGCACGAGCGTGGAAACTTGGACGCCTATCGAATGAGAGTGGATTTTCGGACGGAATCAGCCTCAAAACGCCCAAAAACCGTCCAAATATCCACCCTCATTTCCCGACCGTCCAAAATCCACGCTCATCCGCCGCCCGCACATCTCTCATATCTCATTCGTCTCTAATACGAGAGATAACAGAAAGATGAGAGATAAATATGAGAGATAACAATGCTGCAAAGAGACAGACAACCATGGTATTGTCTCAATATAGATTGTTTTACCAGCGAAAACATGTTTAAATGAAACAGATGACAGACATCTTATCTTTCATCTCTCACTCCTCTCTAATATGAGAGATAACAGAAAGATGAGAGATAATTACGAGAGATAACTGAGAGACGAAGGAAATCTATTCGCGGCATTCTTCGCAGAACCGAGCGAAAGGACGTGCAGATGAACGAAAACGAACTGACCGGTCTGCTCGAGTCTTTAAGGCGCATGGGCTCGGACGATCTTAACGTTGAGGTCAAGGAGAGCGCCACGACGCTTTCCCGCGACGTATGGGAAACGGTCAGCGCTTTCGCAAACACCGCCGGCGGCATCATCGTACTCGGAGTGAGCGAGCGCGCGGGTTTTGTCCCAGTTGCAAACTTTGAGACCGAGAAAGTGCTCAACCAATTCGTGGCGGGCATGGGCGATGCTGGCGGTCGCGGAAAGCTGGCCAATCCGCCCAAATACACCATTGAGCGCGTGGAGCTCCAGGGCACCGTGGTTCTAGTCATCGCGATTGAGGAGCTTGACCCGTCGAGCAAGCCTTGCTATGTCATGGAGCGGGGCGCTCAAGGTGGCAGCTACAAACGCATCGATGACAAAGATGTCCCGCTTTCGTCGACCGAGGTTTTGGCACTGTCGTCATATGAACGGACGAGTCCTAGCGATCGCGATGCGGTGCCCGGCACGAGTGTGGGCGATCTCGACGAGTCGCTGGTCGACCGCACGATAGAGCGTGCCTATTCGTTGACGCCTCGAGCGATGCGCGGTGCGGCGGACAAGAAGACAAAGATGGAGCGTCTGAATTTCCTCGACTTCCAGGGCAATGTTACCAAGGCCGGCCTCCTTGCCGCGGGCGTTTACCCTCAGCAGTTCTATCCCAAGCTCTTCATTGATGTGGCTGTCCACGTGGGAACTCAAAAGGGAGCTGCGGGGCCACTAAGGTTTATGGACCGCACAATCTGTGAGGGAACGTTGGGCGAGATGATCTCGGATGCTGTCGCGGCCGTCGCCAAGAATTTGCGGCGAACCTCGACCGTCCAAGGCGTCTCGCGTGTCGACTCGCTGGAGATTCCCGAGGAGGTTCTGCGCGAGGCAATCGCCAACGCCGTAATCCATCGAGAATACGGGGATCGGTTCTGTGGACAATCGATTGCCGTCGACGTCTTTGACGATCGTGTCGAGGTGACGAATCCTGGCGGCCTTTACGGGGGAAAGACTCGCGAGAACTTGTTTGACGGCAGCTCCCGATGCCGTAACGCGACGCTCGTGAAACTCATGTCGATTGTCCCGCTGCCGGATGGCGCAGGTTCGCCGGCTGAGGGCAATGGCTCGGGCATCCCGATGATGATCGATGCCATGCGCGCGCATGGTCTGGCCGAGCCCCTGTTCTGCCCGGGGTTCGATCGGTTCAAGGTCGTACTTTACCGTCCAAAGATCGAGCCGGTCGATCATGGCGGGGACTTGATTATGACGGCACTCAAGCGCTACGGCGAATTGGGGACGCGCGAACTGGCGGAGCGCACGGGACTCACGGTTTCCCAGGTTAGGGCACGCGTCAATGCGCTCATTGAGCAGGGTGAGCTTGAGCCGACGGCGCCGTCGACAAGCCGCAACCGCAAATATAGACTGTCAGAGCGCGTGGAATAAATGCGTTAGTGGACGAGGCGACCCAATAATCGACCCTCGATTGGCGCCCACTAAGGTAAAGCGGTTGTTGCCCAGTCGACGGTGATGCTAAAGACTCGGCTTACGCCGGCATGGCCCCGAACCCGTCCATCAAGAACAGCCTAAGAACCAGCTTGATGACATATCCCGGTTTGATTTCTGCCGTGCCAAAGACGCTGCGCTCGGCGAGCTCGCTGCAGTATGCGTAGATGTCGCGGATAAGGTCCGCGCCCGAAAGCGTAAACATGTAGCCTGCGTCCGAAAGCGCATTGGGCGCGGCGGGCAACTTGGCCATGTGGCAGAACGTTTGCAGGTCGGGCGCCATGGCGTTCTGGTAGTCAAGGTGGCTGCCGTCTTCTTGCGCGGCGAATTCCAGCTGGCGTACTCGATCAAGCGCCGCTGCCAGCACAAAGCTCGGTGTGGGAGCATTGACGTCCTCCGTGCTCGCCACAAGCCTGCCCGCCGCCTGCGTGACAAGCCAAGCGACCTCGCGCTGGCAACGCACGGCCTTGCGCGTAACCGGCTTGATGGACGAAGAAGAAACGCTCCCCTTAGGCGGATTCGAAGCAGCCATAAGACCCTCCCATGAACGACCCGGTCCAACAAGCCCGGATGAAACACGTGCTACATCAGTATACAGGGGAGTGGGGTAGCGGGGTACAAGCGCGCCAGCGGCAAACCGAGAGCATCAACAATGTGCCTCCGCTCTATTTGGACGATGGTACGTGGGTCATTAAGTACTCGGTTCAAGCGTCGGGTACCGTTGGTTTTCGAGACCAGAATTACAACCGTAAAATGCTCAACTGCATGGAATGTGACGTCCCAGTCGGAGTCATATTTGCAACCGAGGTGGGCTATAAGGTGCTCGGCCTTGCGTTTGTTGAGCGGTTCGAGCCCGAAAACGGATGGTTTGTTCTGCACGGTCCTGTTCATAAAGGCGGACCGGACCCTCGTTTTGCGCCCGACATGAGTTATCTGAAGCACATACCCGTCGATATTGAGTTTGCCGGACAGGGTGCGACCGACGATGAAATTTGGCTTTGGCGGTCTTTTTCGATCGTGCTGTTTGATCGGATCGCGTGGCGATGCAATCTCGCACACGCCTGCCGGTGCATGCTCTTCCTGATTTGTATAGCGAGAGGGGAGCGAACGTGAGCTGGCGAGGCGATATTGCGATGGGGAAGTACGGAAAACTGCCGTGCGCCCTTATAGACAACAAAATGTTTCCGAGCGTAGAAGTTGATTGCGGGTCGTTTGTCGTCGCCTGTCCTTGCTGCGGCTCGCAAATACCGTGCCTCGACATTCGGTTCATCGATGCGTGCGACAGACTTAGCGACGAAGTGAGAAAACGGACAGGCGTTCATATGCCGGTGTATCAGGAGAAATGCCCTGTTTGTGGCCTCGATATCGTGTACGACGCCGGCGACGAGGGATAGGTGATGCGGAGGAGCTGGCTGTGAAGGCATCTCTGTCCCTATAAATAAATCCCCTCACCGAGCTGCTTGTGGAACTTGGCGTGATGGTCGCGTGCCCAGGTAAAGAGCGCCTGGTCAAAGTCGGTGCGCGTGGCCGGGACGCCAAAGACGCCGGCAACTTCGACACGCACAAACTCCAGTGCCGGCAGCTTGTTGATGGCGGTGAGGGCAAACGGGGACGTGGGTTCTTCGAACAGATAGTGGCTGCCTTGCAGCGCGTCGCAACTGGTGCACGTGTTGCCGAGCGACGGGGCTTTGGAGGCTCGTGCGCCTACGGGTTTGTAGCCACAGCGCTTAGAAAGATAGTCGCGGATCTCGCCCGGGACGCAGCCAAGAGCGGGAACAATGGCGAGCGCGTTGGCATTGGCCGTGTCGATGGTAATGTGCCCGGCTTCGTTGGGCGCGTGCGCAATGGCGATGCCCTTGCCGTCATCGGTTCGATAGGGAATACCGAAGGCCGCGACCGAGGTCTCTTCGTGGCATTTCCAGCACTCGCGCTTGCCCAGTACTAGATATATATACGGCGCTGAGGGGTCAGATCGGTCAACACCGGGCAGCCACTCGGCAAAGGGCTCGGGGTTGACGCCGCTGGGTACATACCAGATCTTCTTGGTCCGGTCCCATTTGGCGCCCAGCGCCTTGGCTTCTTCTTTGTGCGAAAAGGGGACATCGAGCTCGGTGCGCATGGCGGCTCCTTGGTGCTGCAGGTGCAAGTGGCTCAAGGATACCGTAGGGCGCAGACATCGCGGCGTTTTGCTTAGAAGTTGCGGTGCGGACTGATTGGTTATGCCGATGGATAGATCGGCAAGTAGATGGTCGGCTTTTGGCCAGTTGGGCGGTTGGAGCAGCTTGCGGCGCAGTTTTGTGCCTGGCTATTGTTGATGTTGGGGTATTGAATTTGTTTGGCAGCCATTCGTCAGGTGAATTGATGCTACGTTGCGATGACGGTTGGAACTGCCAGCGGATTTGGCGACATAAAACAAAACAGCCCAGAGGACATAGTCTCTGAGCTGCGAACATTTGGTGGGCGTTAGAAGATTTGAACTTCTGACCTCTTCCGTGTCAGGGAAGCGCTCTCCCCCTGAGCTAAACGCCCGATCAAGGGTGCGCAAGCGCGCAAGGGATAATATAACGGAGCCTGAACTCGGTGGCAAGAACATTTTTAAAAATCGCTTACATTGTGGAATTCGGGGGTCTTGTCATATCCATTTCAAAAGAGCCTGCTGCCGCGATTTGGCTGTCGCATAATGCAAGGCCATTGCGGTGTCGAGCTATGGAAAGACGCCTGCGGAATTGTCCTACCGATAAGCGGACAAGCCTTCGGCTGGTGCCTTCGCCGTGGTAAGGTAAGCCGAATTGCTTCCAGACTGTTTCGGGGGAGTGGAATGAGCAAAGAGTGTGTCGAGCAGGTCGAAGGCGCAGGGGCTTCGGTGCCGATGACCGATATATCGAACATTGATGTGCCCGAGGGCACCGACGAGCTCAGCCGCAACACCCGTCGCGCATGGCGCGACCGCCTGAACAGCGCTTCGACGCGCAAGATGATCACGGGCGTCTTGGCTACGCTGGT
This sequence comes from uncultured Collinsella sp., assembly GCA_958444075.1. Taxonomy (GTDB): domain Bacteria; phylum Actinomycetota; class Coriobacteriia; order Coriobacteriales; family Coriobacteriaceae; genus Collinsella. Next base: position 15,802 of record CAUCNB010000005.1, read on the forward strand.
GGGCGGTTCGTTTTGGGGCTTCTCGGGCACCAGCGCGAGCTTTCTGTTCGATACCTACCACGTCGACACCTTGTGGCTTATGAGCGTGCGTCAGATTCTCGCCGGTCTACTCTTTATGGCCGTGGTTGTTACGCGCGACCGCGAGCGCCTGATTAAGCTCTGGACCACACCCGCCGATCGCAAACAGCTGCTGCTCTTTACCGCCTTTGGTCTGCTGTTCAACCAGTTTTGCTATCTTTCGGCCGTGCGCCTGACGAACGCCGGAACCGCGACGGTGCTCCAGTGCCTGCAGCTCGTTATCATCATGGGCTACACCTGCGTGACCGATCGCCGCATGCCGCGTACTCGCGAAGTCATCGGCATTGGCCTGGCTCTGGGTGGAACCTTTTTAATCGCCACCGGCGGCGACCCCACCAGCCTGAATATCTCGCCACTTGGCCTGGCAGCAGGTCTTATGTGTGCGGTCAGCGCCACGTGTATGGCGGTGATTCCCGCCAAGATCCTGCCCGAATACGGCAGCCCAATCGTCACGGGCTCGGCAATGCTCACGGCGGGCGTGGTCTCGTGCGTCTTCGTGCAGCCTTGGGCGCATATGCCGGCATTCGACGCTGCCGGCGTCGAGGCGCTCGCGGTGTTCGTGGTTATCGGCTCGTTTTTTGCTTACATGCTCTATATGCAGGGCGTTAAGGACATCGGCTCGGTGCGTGCGAGTCTCATCGGAACTGTGGAGCCGGTTTCGGCGACCATCACCAGCGCCGTTATGCTGGGCACGGTGTTTTTGCCGACCGACCTTATCGGCTTTGCCATGATCATCGTGATGATGTTCCTCACGGTGTAGCTGGCGCCGCCGCCAAGACGGAAAAGGTGTTGTGCCGCATTTTCGCCAATTGATGTCCGTGTCTGGAGTTTAGCTGTCGATGCCCAAAATGCCATAAACTAGTAACGTTATGGACTTTTTCATTGCGACTCAATTGCGAGGATTTCTTTATGGCTGGTAATCACTTTAAGGGCAGCGATAGCGGCCGTCCTGCAGTTCCGCCGCGTCCGAACGGGGCTGGTAAGGCCGGCACGCCGGGCGGCACTGGACAGGGCGGTTCCGGTAAGCGCGTGTCCCCGGGCGAGACGGCGATGTTTACTGCTCTGTACGAGCAGTCACAAAAGGCAAAAAAGACCGGCCGTGCAAGAGGGAATGTCTTTGCGGGCGGTGCAACCTCCACGTCGCAGCCGAGTGGGGCTCCTTCGGTACCCGCGAACAACGCAGGTGCTACCAACGCCGCGAATGCCGCCGGCAACGTTAATGCCGGCAAGGCTGCCAACAATACTCCCTCTGCCGGTGGCGCGGGGCTTACGGGTAACCTTGGCACGATCTATACCGGCGCCTCCGAGACTGGCACGTTTGCCCGCCTGGATGATAGCGGTGCCGAGTTTGCGGGCTCGGGTTCCAAGGAGGATTATTACGATTTTGGCTTGAACTACGGTAGCGACGCTTCGTCGAGTTCGACCTCTGACGGTCTGGTCCGTCATCGCCATCGCAAGGGCGAACGCAAAAAGCGTCACACCGGCGCCATTATTGCCGCTGTAGTCGCGGTGCTTCTCGTTGCGCTTGGCGCAAGCGGCTTTATGCTGCTTAACTCGGCAAAGACCGTAAAGAGTGAAGCGAAGGAGGCCGTCGAGATTGTCGGTGGCCTTAAGGACAAGGTCACGTCGGGCGATTTTTCGACGCTGCCTGACGACGCGAAGAAGATTGATGAGCTTTGCGACAGCATGAAGGCGGAGACCTCGAGCCCGCTGTGGACGGCGGCTTCGTTTATCCCGGTGTATGGCAGCGACATCAATGCGGCCCGCACCATGATCGACGCCCTGTCCGATGTCTCGAGCAATGCGCTGGTTCCCATGGCCGATAACCTTTCGCAGGCCACGCCCGGCAAGCTGTTTCAGGACGGCATGATTAACGTGTCCGCGCTGCAGGCCGTTGCCGATTCGCTTTCCGATAGCTCCAAGGTGTTCAAGAGCGCCAACGAGAAGATCCAGGGCATTGGCGATACTCATATTTCCCAGGTGACCGAGCTGGTCGATAAGGCCAAGGACGGCTTTGCCACCCTCAACGGCGCGGTTGACGCGGCGGAGAAGGTCGCCCCCGTCCTTCCCCAGATGCTCGGCGCCAACGGCCAGACGCGTAACTACCTTGTGTACGCCATGAACAACGTCGAAATTCGTGCCTGCGGCGGCTTTGGCGGTTCGCAAGGTTTGATTTCGGTCACCGACGGCCAGATGTCGATTGGCGAGTTTGTTCCCCGCATTGGGCTCAGTGAGGATGAGGCAGTCGAGAGTGTCGACGAAGAGGATGAGGCGCTGTTCGGCAACCACAGTAACCTGTACAACTCGGGCAATACCTATTCGCCTGATTGGCCCCGCAACTCGCAGCGTGTCGCCGCGCTGTGGAAGTCCCAATATGGGCAGGACGTTGATGGCGTCGTCGGCATCGACCCGGTGTTCCTGCAGTATCTGCTGGGCCTGGTCGGTAACGTGTCGCTGCCCGACGGAACGGTTGTCGACGGCACCAACGCCGCAAAGGTCCTCATGCACGATGTGTACTGGAACTATCCGGTCGAGGAGTCGGACGGCATCTTTGCATCCGTCGCCAGCGCTGCCTTCGACAAGATCCTTGGCGGTATCGGCGATGTCGATGTTACGAAGCTTGTCAGCGCCGTTGAGCGCGGTGCCGAAGAGGGCCGCCTGATCGCGTGGATGAAAAACGATGACGAGCAGAACGCTATCAAGGAGATGAACATCGACGCCTCGCTGCCCGATCCGGATGACCCGAGTGAAGATCCCGTTGCTGGTGTCTACTTTAACAACCTGAGCTTCTCCAAGCTCGACTGGTACCTGAATGCCGATACGCAGATTGGCCAGGGCATCAAGAACGGTGACGGCACATGCTCGTATCGCATCGCCGTTACCCTGACGAACATCATGACGCAGGAGGAGGCCGGCAAGCTGCCCGACTACGTCGCGGCGAGCGCGCCCGATGCCGCGCGCGACGACGAGCGTCTGAATGTCTCGTTGTTTGCCCCGACGGGCGGCAACATTACTGATCTGACCGTCGAGGGCACCCAGTTTGGTCTTGGCGCCGCTACGTGGCATGGAATCCCCTTCTATTCGGGCACCGTTGACCTGCATGCTGGCGAGACGACGACGATCACATATACGCTGACCACGTCAGCCGAGGCGGGGGACAAGCCGCTTACGCTGCGTCAGACTCCTACATGCCAGGCGGCTCGCGACAGCGCGTCGGCGTAGGGTTTTTCTGGTAGCGCAGATAATCGAGTACCATTTTGGGGCGGACAGGCAATCTGTTCGCCCCTATTTTGTAAGGAGAGCGCATGAAGTACTTTGGCACCGACGGCTTTCGCGGTGAGGCCAATGTTGGGCTGACGGTAGAGCACGCTTATAAGATTGGCCGTTTTGTGGGCTGGTATTACGGCGCCAACCGCGAGCGCAAGGCGCGCGTCATCGTGGGTAAGGACACGCGTCGCTCGAGTTATATGTTTGAGGCGGCGCTGGTGAGCGGCTTGGTCGCGAGCGGCGCGGACGCCTATATGCTGCACGTGATCCCCACGCCGGGCGTAGCGCATCAGACCGTGGAAGGCTGCTTCGATTGCGGCATCATGATCAGCGCGAGCCACAACCCGTTTTGCGATAACGGCATTAAGCTCGTCAATAGCGACGGTTTTAAGATGGACGAGGACGTACTGGAGCTCATCGAGGAGTACGTCGATGGCAAGAGCGAGGTGCCGCTGGCCACGGGCAACCACATCGGCGCCACGGTGGACTACATGCAGGGCCGCAACCGCTACATTGCCTCGCTCATCGCCAGCGCGAACTTTTCGCTGCAGGGCGTCAAGATCGGCATCGACTGCGCCAACGGCTCGGCATCCTCGGTGGCCAAGCCGGTGTTCGACGCGCTGGGCGCCGACGTGCGCGTGATCAATGCCGCGCCTGATGGTTTTAACATCAACGTCGACTGCGGCTCCACACATATGGAGCGTCTGCAGCGCCACGTGGTGGAGCAGGGCCTGGACGTGGGCTTTGCCTATGACGGCGATGCCGACCGCTGCCTGGCCGTGGACGAGCGCGGCCGCGTGGTCGATGGCGACCAGATCCTGTACGTGTGCGGCGTGTACCTGAACAAGCACGGTCGCCTTTCGGGCGGTACCGTGGTTCCGACGATTGCCAGCAACTTTGGCCTGATCAAGTCGTTGGAGCTTGCCGGCCTAAGTGCCGTGACCAGCGGTGTGGGCGACCGCCACGTGTATGCCAAGATGCGCGAGGGCGGTTACAGCCTGGGCGGCGAGCAGACGGGCCATACGATCTTTGGCGATATCGAGCGCACGGGCGACGGCATTATGACCTCGCTGCGCGTGATGGAAGTGATCCGCGCCGAGCGCGAGACGCTCTCGCAGCTCACGGCTCCGTGCAAGCTGCTACCGCAGGCGCAGGTGGCCGTGCGCGTGGCGGACAAGGACGCCGCGCTCGAGAACATGGGCGTGCAGAACGCCATCGCCGAGGCCGAGGCTGCGCTGGCAGGCGAGGGCCGTGTGCTCGTACGCAAGAGCGGAACCGAGTCGGTTATCCGCGTGCTGGCCGAGGCGCCCGACCAAGCATCCGCCGATGCCGCCATGAAGCGCATCGCCAACGCACTCGAGGCTCTGTAGTTACGCGGTTTTACCAAACCGCGTAACTGCTCGACGCTGCAAACGCCCCTAAGCGGCAATCTGACGTTCAATTTCAAGGGCGCGACCAGAAGGTCAGCGCCCTTTCATTTCACGTCACCTTGCTCGCTTAGGGTCGTTTTCGCTGACGTTGCCAAGACATTGGCGTCAACATGGTTGGCGTTGGCGATGGCGTGCTGGTCAGTCCTTACAGCTCGTACAGTGTGGTGAACTTGTCCTGCAGGTAGCTGCAGTAGTAGCGGGCGTCAAAGGCCATGCCGCAGGCGCCCTTGATGAGTTCCGGCGCGTCTTTGGCGCGGCCCCACTGCCAAATGTGCTCGCCCAGCCAGGCGCGGACGGGCGCCAGATCGCCGCTCGCGCAGGCACCGGTAAGGTCGACGCCGTCGCGGCACATGGCCGGCACAAACATGGCATCGTAGGCGCTACCCAGCGCATACGTGGGGAAGTAGCCAAACGAACCGCCGCTCCAATGCGTATCCTGCAGGCAGCCGTGCGTGTCGTCGGGAACGGGAATGCCCAGGTACTCGTCCATAAAGCGGTTCCAAAGCGCGGGGATGTCCTTGGCCGCAGCCTCGCCGGCAAACAGCATACGCTCAATCTGGTAGCGCACCATAATATGCAGCGGATAGGTGAGCTCGTCGGCCTCGGTGCGGATCAACGACGGCTGCGCGATGTTCACGGCGCGGTAGAGCGTGTCTTCGTCGACGTCGCCGTAGACCTCGGGCGCGTGACGACGCAGCACCTCGAGCAGCGGGCCCATAAAGGCGTGGCTGCGACCCACGGTGTTCTCGAAAAAGCGGCTCTGGCTCTCGTGGATGCCCATGGAGGTGCCGCCCTCCAAGCACGTGCGCGCGTAGGCGGGATTGACGCCCAGCTCGTACATGGTGTGCCCCGCCTCGTGGATGATGCTGTAGACGTTGGAGATGCAGTCGTCCTCGTAGATGTGCGTCGCGATGCGCGCATCACCCACGGCAAAGCCCTCGCTAAACGGATGCTCGGTAAAGGCAAGCGTGGTGTCGTCCAGGTCCAGGCCGACAAGCTTCATAAGGTCGAAGCTCATGGCGCGCTGGGCAGCCTCGGGCACGTGGGCGTGCAAAAAGTCGGCAGCCGGCTGCTGGCCGCGCTCGCCGATGGCATGCACGAGCGGCACGACCGTGGCCTTGACCTCGTCGCAAAACGCGTCGAAGCTCTTGGCGGAAAGGCCGCGCTCGTACTGGTCGAGCCAAACGTCGTATGGATCGCGCTTGGGGTCCATGAGCTCGGCCTGATGCTTAAGTTGGGCGACGATTCTATCCACATAGGTCTCAAAGCTCGCCCAGTCGTTGGCTGCCTTGGCCTTGTGCCACACGGCGTCCGCCTCGCAGGTGAGCCTGGTCCAGGCCTCGGCTTCTTCGGTGGGGATGGCACTGGCCTCACGTTGATCGCGGCCGAGCACACGGATCTCGTCGAGCAGCTGAGGGTCGTCGACTTTGCCGCCGGCGACGGTCTCGCGCGCTAACGAGCGTACGAGCTCAACGGACTTCTCGCTGGTCAGCAGCTTGTGATGCTCGCCGGCAAGCGTGCCCATGGCGTCGGCACGCGCTGCTGCGCCGTTGGCAGGAGCAATCGTCGCTCCATCGAACTCGGCAATCTTGAGCAGGTACTCGCGAGTCCACAGCTTGCCTTCGAGCTTGCGGAGCTTCTTGATGCTCTTGCCCGCCTTGGCCTTCTTATCGAGTTTCTTTCCCATACCTATATCCTTGATCTCGCAGGTCGAGCGCCACGGGTGGGCGTGCGGCCAGTTTGCACAGCTACCTGCCTTGTACCCAGTGCGAACAAAACGGAACGCGGCGATGCACACGCAGAATGTGTTATCCTATAGCCCAATGCGTTGACGGAGAGGGTTTTGCCCGCCGCGTCGCCGGCAAGAGAGGGAAGGTCATGGGCTGCGAGCCTTCCTGCGGTGACAAGGGCCAAGCGTTCACTCCCGAGCAGCGACCTCAACGGGCACGCGGCCAGCGGCGGCGAAGCCCCAGTAGGGAAGCCGTGGGCCTCGCGACAAGGGGCACAGAGTGGGCGCGGCGGGCCAGACATCCGCCGGGTCAAACAAGGTGGTACCGCGGAATTCAACCGTCCTTGGGCAATGCACATGCCCGAGGGCGGTTTTTTGTTACCGAACCGGGCCGCACATCCGCAGCTCCGGGTGGCTCCAGCCGCCGCGGCAAGTGGATGCGCGAGAGACGAAAGGGAAGACATGAGTCTGATTGATGATCTGGTCAAACTCGAGGAAGAGGCCAAGGAGCTCGTCGCAGGCGCCGATGACGCCGCCAAGCTCGAGGCTGCGCGTGTTGAGCTGCTCGGTCGCAAGGGTCGTATCACCGGCTTGATGCGCATGATGGGCAAGCTCGCCCCCGAGGATCGTCCCGTGATGGGCAAGCGCGCCAACGAGATGCGCCAGCTGATCGAGGGCATGCTCGACGAGCGAAACACCGAGATGAAGGCCGCCGCCCTCAAGCGCGCACTCGAGCACGACGCCGTCGACATCACGCTGCCGGGCATCCGTCCGCAGATCGGCCACCAGCACCTGATCAAGCAAATCATCGAGGAGGCCGAGGACATCTTCTGCGGCATCGGCTACACCGTCGAGTCCGGCCCCATGGTCGACACCTCCTACTACAACTTCACCGCGCTCAACGCCCCCATGGATCACCCGAGCCGCTCGGCCCGCGATACCTTCTACGTGGTCGACAACAACCCCGGCAGCGTCGCGCACCCCGAGGCTCACGCCCACGGCGAGTCCGACGTGCTGCTGCGCACCCAGACTTCGGGCGTGCAGATCCACACTATGGAGTCGCAGAAGCCGCCCATCTACATGATCTGCCCGGGCACCGTCTACCGTCCCGACACGGCCGATGCCTGCCACCTGCCGCAGTTCAACCAGATCGAGGGCCTGGTCGTCGACGAGGGCATCACCTTTGGCGACCTGAAGGGCACGCTCGACTACTTTGTTAAGTGCATGTTTGGCGAGGATCGCAAGACGCGTTACCGCCCGCACTTCTTCCCCTTCACCGAGCCCAGCTGCGAGGTGGACGTGAGCTGCCACGTGTGCGGCGGCAAGGGCTGCAACTTCTGCAAGCACAGCGGCTGGATCGAGATCTTGGGCTGCGGCATGGTCGACCCCAACGTCCTGATCAACTGCGGCATCGATCCCGAGAAGTACACCGGCTTCGCCTTTGGCATTGGCGCCGAGCGCGTCGCGGCCCTGCGCTACGACCTGCCCGACCTGCGAACGCTCATGACGGGCGATATGCGCTTCTTAAATCAGTTCTAGGCCCGGCGGCTTTCCCAAGCACCGCACCTTGCCTTTCAATCGTCGGTTGCGTACCTAAGTACGCGGCCCTCCTCTTTCAAGGCAATCTGCGGCACTTGGAAAACCCGTCTCCGTTGCAGTTTTTTGGCTCAAAGCCGCATTTATGAAAGGAGACCAGTTAGATGCGCGTTTCTTACGACTGGCTCAAGACCATGATCGATATTCCGGAGGATCCTAAGACCCTTTCGGACGAATATATCCGTACCGGCACCGAGGTCGAGGCGATCGACACCGTGGGCGAGTCCTTCGACCATGTAGTGACCGCCAAGGTGCTCACCAAGACCCCGCACCCCGATAGCGACCATATGTATGTGTGCTCGGTCGACGTGGGCGACAAGAACCTCGACGCCGACGGCAACCCCGCTCCGCTGCAGATTGTCTGCGGCGCGCAGAACTTTGAGGCCGGCGACCACATCGTCACGGCCATGATCGGTGCCGAGCTGCCCGGCGACATCAAGATCAAGAAGAGCAAGCTGCGCGGCGTCGTGTCCATGGGCATGAACTGCTCCGCGCGCGAGCTCGGTCTGGGCGGCGACCACTCCGGCATCATGATCCTGCCCGAGGATACGCCCTGCGGCATGCCGTTTGCCGAGTATGTGGGCTCGAGCGACACCGTGCTCGACTGCGAGATCACGCCCAACCGTCCCGATTGCCTGTCCATGATCGGCATGGCCCGCGAGACCGGCGCCATCTTCGACCGCGATTTCCACGTTGAGCTGCCCGCCATCAAGGCGGAGACCGGCCGCGCGACCGACGACGAGCTTTCCGTCGAGATCGCCGACGAGGGCCTGTGCGACCGCTACGTCGCCCGCATCGTGCGTAACGTGAAGGTCGGCCCGTCGCCCGACTGGATGGTCAAGCGCCTCAACGCCCTGGGCGCGCGCCCGCACAACAACATCGTCGACATCACCAACTACGTGATGATGCTCACCGGTCAGCCGCTGCATGCCTTTGACCTGTCTACCTTTGCCGAGCGCGACGGCCACCGCCGCGTGGTGGTTCGCGCCGCCCAGCAGGACGAGAAGTTTACGACGCTCGATGGCGAGGAGCGCGTGCTCGACGCCGGCATGGGCCTCATCACCGACGGCGAGCGCCCCGTGGCGCTGGCCGGCGTTATGGGCGGCATGGATTCCGAGATCGAGGACGACACCGTCGACGTGATGGTCGAGAGCGCCTGCTTTAACGCCGGCCGCACCTCGCACACCAGCCGCGATCTGTCGCTGATCTCCGACGCCTCCATTCGCTTTGAGCGCCAGGTCGACAAGACCGGCTGCGTGGATGTCGCCAACGTTACCTGCGCGCTCATCGAGGAGATCGCCGGCGGCGAGGTTGCTCCCGGCTATGTCGACGTTTTCCCCGCGCCCAAGACCATCGACAGCATTAAGCTGCGCCTGGCCCGCGTGCACGCCATCTGCGGTGCCGACATCGAGCCCGACTTTATCGAGCGTTCGCTTACCCGTCTGGGCTGCACCGTCGAGCGCGACGGCGAGGACTTTATGGTCACGCCGCCGAGCTTCCGTCCCGACCTGCCGCGTGAGATTGACCTGATCGAGGAGGTCCTGCGCCTGTGGGGCATGGGCCGCGTGACGGCGACCATCCCGGCTGCCAAGAACCACATCGGCGGCCTGACCCGCGAGCAGAAGCTCACCCGCAAGGTCGGCGAGATCCTGCGCGCCTGCGGCCTCAACGAGACCACGACCTTTGGCTTTGCCGCCCCGGGCGACCTGGAGAAGATCGGCATGCCCACCGAGGGTCGCGGCTGCCCCGTGGTGCTCATGAACCCGCTGGTGGCCGAGCAGACCGAGATGCGTCGTTCGCTGCTGCCGGGCCTGCTGCAGTCCGTGGCCTACAACGAGGCGCACGGTACGCCCAACGTGCACCTGTACGAGGTCGGCAGCCTGTTCCACGGTCGCGAGAACGCCAGCCTGCCCAAGGAGACCAAGTCCGTCGCGGGTGTGCTCTCGGGCCAGTGGAGCGAGCAGTCTTGGAACATGAAGTACCGTAAACTGCGTTTCTTCTTTGGCAATGGTATCGTCGAGGAGCTGCTCGCCCAGCTGCGCATCGAGAAGGTTCGCTTCCGTCCCGTCGAGGGCGAGGGCTATGCCTTTTTGCAGCCGGGTCGTGCGGCCGAGGTTCTGTCCGGCGGCACCGTGCTGGGTTGGGTCGGCGAGATCCACCCCGAGGCGCGCGAGGCCTGCGGCATCGACGAGGTTGTCGTTGCCTTTGAGCTTGACCTGGACAAGCTGATCAAGGGCGCCCGCAACCAGGAGAACTACCGCGAGTTCTCGCAGTACCCGGCCGTTGAGCACGACCTTGCCATTGTGGTCGACAATGCCGTGACCTGCGAGGATCTTGAGCGCCGTATTACCAGCGCCGGCGGCAAGCTGCTCGAGGGCGTGCGCCTGTTCGATGTCTACCGCGATCCGGTTCGTATCGGCAAGGGCAAGAAGTCCATGGCCTTTGCGCTCACGTATCGCTCGGACGACCACACGCTTACTAGCGAAGAGGTCGAGAAGGCGCACCAGAAGATCGTCACCAAGGTGTGCAAGGGCGTAAACGGCGAAGTCCGCTCGTAATCTTTGCTGTTCGGAACCCGCCCCCTGCGGGGTTTTCACGGCAACGTCCTCGCCACTTCGCGGCTGCGGGATGTTGCCTTAGAAAACCCCTCTCGGGGGCGGGTTCCTGCGTTAACCTTGTTGCGAGCGGATCGCACCTTCTTCCGGGTGACCGGAAAGTTGGGAGTGCATGGGCCCTTTATTGGGCGGTGCGTGGACCTGGGCTAATAACGTACGTATTGCAAGGGCGTGCTGCGTTGTGGGCGGTGCGCCTTTTTGTTAGTATGCAGAGTCGGTGTTACGGATTGTTGGAAACGTAACACACAACGTTCTGATTGAGAGGGCTCATGCATATTCCCGATAATTATCTGTCCCCGCAGACCGATGCCGTTATGGCGGTGGCGATGGTGCCCGTATGGGTTCACTGCATCAAAAAGGTGCGCGCCACGCTCGATCGCGAGCATATGGCGTTCCTGGGCATCTGCGCCGCATTCTCCTTCTTGCTCATGATGTTCAACGTTCCGCTGCCCGGCGGTACCACTGGTCACGCCGTCGGCGGCGCACTCATCGCGCTGCTGCTGGGCCCCGAGGCCGCGGCTATCGCTGTCTCGGTCGCTCTGGCGCTGCAGGCGCTGCTGTTTGGCGACGGCGGCGTTCTGTCGTTTGGCGCCAACTGCTTTAACATGGCCTTTGTGCTGCCGTTTGTCGCTGCTATCGTGTTCCGTGCGCTCAACAGCCGTCTGCACGACAAGAGCTGGGGCACCTCGGTTTCTGCCATCGTGAGCGGTTGGGTCGGCCTGTGCCTGGCGGCCCTGTGCGCGGCAATCGAGTTTGGTATTCAGCCGATGCTCTTTACCAACGTTTCGGGCGCTCCGCTGTACTGCCCCTTCCCGCTGTCCGTGGCTATTCCGGCCATGTTGGTCCCGCATATGCTGGTTGCCGGCGTGATCGAGGGCGTGGCGACGGCCGCCATCTATGGTTTCATTAAGAAGACGGCGCCGAGCATTATCGTCGGGCCCGAGGCCGTCGATGGCCAGCTTGCCGCCGATGGTACCGCCAAGAAGACTTCCCTGATTCCCACGCTCATTCTGGTCGCCGTGCTTGTCGTGGCTACGCCGCTCGGCTTGCTTGCCACCGGTGACGCCTGGGGTGAGTGGGACGCCGAGGGCGCCGCGACCGCCGTTCAGGAGGCTGGTGACGACAGTCTGCAGGCTTCGGTCGGCCTCGATGCTCCGACCTTTGCCGATGCGCTGCCCACGGGCGACTACCTGCAGGTTTATTCCGAGGAGCAGGGCCTTGGCTTTGCCGGCCAGGCCGCGATGTATATTCTTTCGGGCGTGATTGGCGTGGCGGTGCTTACCATCGCATTCCGCCTGGTCTCGCTGACGGTCAAGGAAAGCGGTGCTCATGGCAATAGCCGAGCTGCCTAGCTGGCTTGCGGCCGAGGAGCGATATGAGCCCGTGGGGGCTCGGCATCGTGTGATGCAAAAGAATGTCCTGCACCTGGCGAGCCTGCTTGAGCGGGTTCGCCTGGGTGGAGGCGCGCACGAGGGCGGGTCGATGGTCGACCGCGCCCTTTCTTGCGTTTCGGCTCCGGTGCGCCTGGTGGGGATGTTCGTTTGCGTTCTGTGCGTGTGCCTGACGCAAAGCTCGCTGTACCTGATGTTGATGGCGGCGATCGCGTTGGTGCTGGTCGCGGTGCGCCCAGCACGCGGGTTGCGCGCGACTTTTGTGCCGGCGCTCGGCGCCGCGGGACTCGCAGTGGTTCTGGCGCTGCCTGCCCTGCTGCTGGGCGCTTCCGCTACGGGCGCCATGCTCAAGATTGCGCTCAAGACGTTCATTAATGTGTCGCTGGTGTTGGGCGTTTCGTGGACCCTCACGTGGAGCCGCATGTCGGCAGCGCTCAAGATGCTGCATCTGCCCGACGAGGTCATCTTTACCTTTGATATGGCACTCAAGCATATCGAGGTGCTGGGACGCACAGCGCACGATCTGTGCGAATCGGTCATGCTGCGCAGCGTTGGCCGTACGCCTGAGGGATTTTCGCGTACCGAATCGATCGCGGGTATCATGGGCATGACCTTTATCAAGGCGATGGAATGCAGCCACGCGATGGACGAGGCTATGCTTTGCCGCGGCTTTGCCGGTGCGTATCCGGCGCCCGCACGGAGCGGACTGAGCTGGCGCGATGCGGTTTATGCGGTCGCCGTGGCGCTGTTTGCGGTGCTGTGCGCTGTGCTGTAGTGCGGACGGCGGGCTGTTGATGTGAATAGGGAAGGGCGACGTTTTGACGATCGATATGAATAATGCGGCGGGCACGAACGGTGCGGGCGCCGAGGTCGCGCCGCTCATCGAGCTACGCGACGTGGTGTTTTCCTATGCGGGGCATACGGTTGTCGATGGTGTGTCGCTGCAGGTCGATCGTGGCGAGCTCGTTGCCCTGCTTGGCCCGAATGGCTGCGGCAAGACGACGATCATGCGCCTTATTAACGGTCTTGAACTCGCGGACGCAGGGGCATACCTGTTTGACGGGCACGTGATCGATGCAACATTTCTAAAGGATTCCGTGGCTTCCCAGCGCTTTCACCAGCGCGTAGGCTTCGTGTTTCAAAATGCCGATGCCCAGCTGTTTTGCGCCACGGTAGGCGAGGAGGTCGCGTTTGGTCCGGCTCAAATGGGGCTGTCGACAGACGAGCTCAAGTGCCGCGTTCGCGATGCCATGGAGCTGTTCCAGGTTTCCGATCTGGTCGATGCCTCGCCCTATCAGCTTTCGGGCGGGCAAAAAAAGCGTGTGGCGCTGGCGGCCGTCGTGTCGATGAACCCCGATATCCTGGTGCTCGACGAGCCTACCAACGGACTCGATGAGGATTCGTGCGACATCGTGGTCAGCTTTTTGCTGGCTTATGTTGCTGCCGGCAAGACGGTCTTAATGAGCACACACCATCAGGATTTGGTACGACGCCTGGGTGCCCGCGCCATCTATATCGACCGATATCATCACGTGGTCGAGGCGTCCGTGCCATCGTATGGAACCGAGAGCGCCGCCGCGGAATAGTTGCCGGATAGTAGGGGTGCGGCTGCGTGCGTGGCCCGCTGTGAATGGTATAGTTATCCGGGTTTTTACGGGGGTGGCTATGCCAAGTTGGAATATTCATATCGCTCAGACGGAACGACTGCTGGCGCGTGCTGGCACGCTTGCCGATAAAGTGCGCGACCGCAATGCCTTTTTGTTTGGCAGCGTGGTTCCGGACATTTTTGTGGGCTATATGGTTCCCGGCATTGCCGATCCCATCCCGTATCGTATTACGCATTTTGCCAAGCCCGAGCCTATCCCCAAGCCGCGTGAGCAGGAGTTTTGGGACACTTATGTGGCGCCGCTGCTCAAGGGCATGCCGATAGGTGCGCCGGCTGCGGCGACGTCGATTGTCGAGGAACGCGAGCGACTCAATCGGGTGCATTATCCGCAGCGATATAGGGATGCGGAGCCGATCGCTGGTCCCGCTGCTGACGAGCTTTCGCTCGCGCCCGAGAACGTGGCACAGTCGTTACTCGATTTGACGTTGGGTGTTTGGTCGCATCTGGTGGCCGACACCGTGTGGAACACCCGCGTAAACCAGTACCTCGAGGCGCATGGCGGCAAGCCGTGTGAGGAGTTCCGCATCAAGAAGCAGGGCGACTTTGACTGGTTTGGCAAAACCCTCGGCATCGTTTCCATCCCGCGTGCGACCGATCGTCTCTATACCGCGGCGGCCCAGTTTGGCCAGTATTCGATCCCGCAAGAGTATGTGCTCAAAACCATTGGCGTCATGCACGAGATTGTGCGCGAAAACCCCGGCGAGCCGGATCACCCGCCGTACCGCCTGCTGACCGAAGCGTTCTTTGACGCAACGTTTACCGAGGTCGTCGAGTTAACCGAGGCAGGTTTTGCCGCCCGCGTCGCATTGCCCAGCGCGCCCGCGCTGCCTCTGATCGCTAGCTGCTAGCTGGCCTGCCTGGCAGCGAATAGGTCATCCCAATCGACAAGCAGTTCTTGCCGCAGAGCATCTTCGGCGTCGCACTCCTGTTTGATCTTTGGGGTGTAGGGAAGCCCGGCCTTTTTATGGATGAGTTCGGCAAGGTTGCCAAAGCTCCTTTTGTCCTTGATCTGGCCATAGGTAATTTGGATGACGTCGTAGCCCATGCTTGTGAGTGCGGTAGTGCGCTCGGCATCGGAGAGACTCGCAGCTTCGCTGTCATGAGCGGAGCGGCCTTGGCATTCCAGAATGACGCCCATGCTGTCGGTGACACTTTCGATGAGGATATCGGCATAACAGCAGGTTTTGTCATACAGCGAACGTGCGGCTTCGCTGAGCGGGATGCGTGCGTTATTGGTGATGCCTATACCCAGACCGCCTTCGTCGCGGGGGAGTGAGACGAGCATGGACGTCTGGACCTCGAAGGGCGAGGCGGTCTGCCCTGCCATGCGTTCGGCGGCCCAGCGGAGCTGCTTAACACCGCGCAGGCCTGCGGCCTGCTTGGCGAACGCGGCGATATCCGCCGCGCTGAGGAGCGGCGCGCGTTTCCACAAGTTGGTGTCATTGCCCTTGGTGTCGACAATACGCTTCCAACCACAGTCGGGCGGAATGAACTTAAGAGATATTGCCTCATCAAGTTGCTGTTGCGTACGTTCGCAGGGCGTAAACACTGCAAATGAGCTGCACATCTCGTAGCAAGCCATGAGTAGCTGGTTGCGGGAGACCTGCGTAGCAAGGCTGAGCAGCGTGAATTCCGGTGAAGTGACATCAAATCCATGTTCAGTCTGCCTAAACGACCCAGGAGGCGGCTCTTGGGTCAGGAGGTGCGATTTAAAGAGGCTTCGCGACCCCGATTGTGCCCGAGTGAATACAAGCCTGTGAAGCGGTGCGTGAAGCAGGTCTTTTACAACTGCATGACTTCCGAGGCCGCAACATCTGCGATCTATATTGCCAAGGCTAATGGCGGGGTAAAGGCCTAATACCTGCGGCGGGATACGGTAATAGTAAAAAGCGGATTGACCGCAGAGCGTCAGGTCCATGACGTCCTCCAGATCGAAATGTGCTTTTGGACCGTGCGATGCCAGCGTCAATTCGGAAGTATGCGGCAAAATCTGAACCCTGTGAGCAGACCTGGCTTTTTAGGCTAGTTTATCAGGCATTTTGTTGTAAAAAAACGGGGTGTGTTCGAAGGTCTCAGAATTTGCCGCATACTTCCGAAAACTAGGTCGATCTGGCTCTTGCTAAAACGATTTATCAGCGTCGGTTAAGGTGTGGGTTTGCCACCGGGCGAACACTTTTAGCGCTTGGGACTTTATTTTTTGGGCCTCGAAGGGTGGATTTCGCGCTTTTGGTAAAGAAATGAGTGCGTGTTTTGCCGTGCGCCGACATTGGCACAGAAAAAGGGCCCGGAAGGCGAAGCCTTCCGGGCCCTTTGCAATGCAAGCATGCTTGCAAGTGCGATTTAGCGCACCTGAGCGACGTAAGCGACGTTGGTCGAGGAGACCTTGTCCTCGAGCTGAACACTCATGCGGGGATCGCCGGCGGTAGCGACGGTCAGATCGCCGGCCTCGACGTAGCCGAGCTCCTTAGCGGTCTCGATCGCCTTGACGATCGTGCCGTTGACGGTGCCCTGGGTAATCTCGGCCTGGTGCGGGATAACGCCCCAGTACATGATCATCTGCTGGACGGCCCACTCGTGGCGGGAGAACGCGCAGATCGGCATGTTGGGACGGAAGTGCGAGATCAGGCGTGCGGTACGACCGGTGGTCGTCGGCACGGTGATGCACTTGGCGCCAACGGTGGTGGCCATGTTCACAGCGGACATACCCACAACGTTGTTGACGACGCGGGTGCCGTGAGCGTCGGCCGGAACCTCGAGCGGAGCGTGGGCCGGGAGGTACTTCTCGGTCTCGAGAGCAATGCTGGCCTGCATCTTAACGGCCTCGACCGGGTACTTACCGGCAGCGGACTCGCCAGAGAGCATAACGGCGTCGGTGCCGTCGTAGATGGCGTTAGCAACGTCGGCAACCTCGGCGCGCGTCGGGCGCGGGTTCTGCTGCATGGAGTCGAGCATCTGCGTAGCGGTGATAACGGGCTTGTAGGCCGCGTTGCACTTGGCGATGATCTCCTTCTGGATGTGCGGAACGAGCTCGGGCTTGATCTCGATACCCAGGTCGCCACGGGCGACCATGATGCCGTCGGAAGCCTCGAGGATCTCGTCGAAGTTCTCGACGCCCAGGGCGCACTCGATCTTCGGGAAGATCGTCACGTGCTCGCCACCGTTCTCGCGGCAAAGCTTGCGGATGCCGCGGACGGACTCGCCGTCACGGATGAAGGAAGCGGCGATGTAGTCGATGTTCTCGGTCAGGCCAAAGAGGATGTCCTGACGATCGCGCTCGGTGATGGCGGGCAGCGAGATGTTGACGTTGGGCATGTTGACGCCCTTGCGCTCGCCGATCAGGCCGTCGTTCTTAACGACGCAGGTCATGTCCTGGCCGCTGACGGACTCGACCTCGAGGGCAACCAGGCCGTCATCGATCAGGATGAGGGAGCCCTTCTCGACCTCGGAAGGCAGAGCCAGGTAGTCGAGGGAGATGTGCTCAGCGGTGCCGTGGAAATCCTCGGACGTGGGCTGAGCGGTGACGACGATCTTATCGCCGGTCTTGACGGCAACCTTCTTGCCGTCGACCAGAAGGCCGGTGCGGACCTCGGGGCCCTTGGTGTCGAGCAGGATGCCGACAGGCAGACCGAGCTCCTTGGAAATACGGCGGACGCGCTCGATGCGACCGTGGTGCTCGTCGTAGGAGCCGTGCGAGAAGTTAAAACGGGCGACGTTCATGCCCGCCTTGATCATCTCGCGGATGGTCTCGTCGCTATCGCAGGCGGGACCCATGGTGCATACAATCTTAGTGCGCTTGTACATTCAGACCTCCATCTGACATCGTCTTGCGCTGATAGATAAACCATAAGAAATAAAACCGAGATGATTATAACGAAATGCCGACCGAATACCCCAAAAAATCGACCGTATGCCGAAATGGAAGTTCATTTTTTGCGGGAAAAACGGTATATGAAAAATCTTTACCAACCACTCCAACCGCTGCTATCTGGGAGATATGTCAGTTTGGCGATGTGCCGAAGAAAAAACGTTTTACCAATGTTGAGCATCACACGGTCTGCACCGTTGCGTGCGGACCATATTTCCAAACCGATTGTTTTGGCTAGACGCGTCGCTTTGGGGTACCATAGCTCCACTATCAACTGCCGCTCAGCACGGCAGCCTTGATGAGCCCTTGCCCTTCTCCTGGGAATTATGATCGGGCATCAATCTGCTGAGTGGCCCGAATCCCAGGAGGGGACTCTATATGCAAAAGGAATACCTGTCCGCCGCGGCGGAGGTGCTCAGCGACCAAGGTGTCGATGAGAACCTCGGCCTGAGCAACGACGAGGCGTCTTCGCGCCTCGCCAAGACAGGCCCTAACAAGCTCGAGGAAGCCGAGAAGACACCGCTGTGGAAGCGTTTCTTTGAGCAGATGGCCGACCCCATGGTCATCATGCTGATCGTTGCCGCCGTCATCAGTGCGCTCACGGGCATGGTCAAGGGCGAGCCCGACTTTGCCGATGTTGCCATCATCATGTTCGTCGTTATCGTCAACTCGGTGCTGGGCGTGGTTCAGGAAGCCAAGAGCGAGGAGGCCCTCGAGGCCCTGCAGGAGATGAGCGCGGCGCAGTCCAAGGTTCTGCGTGACGGCAAGCTCGTGCACCTGCCGAGCGCCGAGCTCGTGCCCGGTGACGTGATCATGCTCGAGGCGGGCGACTCCGTCCCGGCCGACTGCCGCGTGCTCGAGAGCGCCACAATGAAGATCGAGGAGGCCGCCCTTACCGGCGAGTCCGTGCCCGTCGAGAAGCATGCCAACGTGATCGAGCTCGCCGCCGGCACCGACGACGTGCCGCTCGGCGACCGCAAGAACATGTGCTACATGGGTTCCACCGTGGTGTACGGTCGCGGTCGCGCCGTCGTGGTCGGCACCGGCATGAACACCGAGATGGGCAAGATTGCCGGCGCCCTGGCCGAGGCCAAGGAAGAGCTCACGCCGCTGCAGGTGAAGCTCGCTGAGCTCAGCCGCATCCTCACCATCATGGTTATCGTCATCTGCGTCGTAATCTTTGGCGTCGATATCCTCCGCCACGGCATGGGTAACGTTCTCACCGACCCGACTGCCCTGCTCGACACCTTTATGGTTGCCGTCTCGCTCGCCGTCGCTGCCATCCCCGAGGGCCTGGTCGCCGTTGTGACCATCGTGCTGTCGCTTGGCGTGACCAAGATGGCCAAGCGCCAGGCGATTATCCGCAAGCTTTCTGCCGTCGAGACCCTTGGCTGCACGCAGACCATCTGCTCCGACAAGACCGGTACCCTTACTCAAAACAAGATGACCGTCGTCAAGCACGAGCTTGCTGCGCCTAAGGAGAAGTTCCTGGCCGGTATGGCCCTGTGCTCCGATGCCCAGTGGGACGAGGAGCTGGGCGAGGCCGTGGGCGAGCCGACTGAGTGCGCGCTCGTCAACGATGCCGGCAAGGCGGGCCTCACTGGCCTGACTGCCGAGCACCCGCGCGTGGGCGAGGCCCCGTTTGACTCGGGCCGCAAGATGATGTCCGTGGTCGTCGAGACCCTTGACGGCGAGTATGAGCAGTACACCAAGGGCGCGCCCGACGTGGTGATCGGCCTGTGCACCCATATCTACGAGGGCGATAAGGTCGTCCCCCTGACCGAGGAGCGTCGCGCCGAGCTCGTGGCCGCCAACAAGGCCATGGCCGACGAGGCCCTGCGCGTGCTGGCGCTGGCAAGCCACACCTACACCGAGGTCCCGGTCGACTGCAGCCCCGCCGCGCTCGAGCATGACCTGGTCTTCTGCGGCCTGTCCGGCATGATCGACCCGGTCCGCCCCGAGGTCGCCGAAGCCATCCGCGAGGCCCACGACGCTGGCATTCGCACCGTCATGATCACGGGCGACCACATCGACACCGCCGTGGCCATCGCCAAGCAGCTGGGCATCGTCACCGATCGCAGCCATGCCATCACCGGTGCCGACCTCGATCGCATGAGCGACGAGGAACTCGACGCGCACATCGAGGACTACGGCGTGTACGCCCGCGTCCAGCCCGAGCACAAGACACGCATCGTCGAGGCTTGGAAGTCGCGCGACCAGATCGTGGCCATGACGGGCGATGGCGTCAACGACGCCCCGTCCATCAAGCGCGCCGACATTGGCGTTGGTATGGGCATCACCGGTACCGACGTCACCAAGAACGTCGCCGACATGGTACTTGCCGATGACAACTTCGCTACCATCATCGGCGCCTGCGAAGAGGGTCGTCGCATCTACGACAACATCCGCAAGGTCATCCAGTTCCTGCTTTCGGCCAACCTTGCCGAGGTGTTCTCGGTGTTTATCGCCACGCTCATCGGCTTTACCATCTTCCAGCCGGTGCAGCTGCTGTGGGTGAACCTGGTCACCGACTGCTTCCCCGCGCTTGCGCTGGGCATGGAGGATGCCGAGGGCGACATCATGAAGCGCAAGCCGCGCAACGCCAAGGACGGTGTCTTTGCCGGACATATGGGTCTGGACTGCGTGGTCCAGGGCCTAATCATCACCGCGCTGGTGCTGGCGAGCTTCTTTGTGGGCGTGTACTTTGACATGGGCTACATCCACATCGCCGATATGATCGCCGGCAATGCCGACGAGGAAGGCGTGATGATGGCGTTCATCACGCTCAACATGGTCGAGATTTTCCACTGCTTCAATATGCGCAGCCGTCGTGCGTCGCTGTTCACCATGAAGAAGCAGAACAAGTGGCTGTGGGCTTCCGCCGCGCTGGCACTGGTGCTGACGGTGATCGTGACCGTGCAGCCGACGCTTGCCGAGATGTTCTTTGGCCCCGTGACGCTTGAGCTCAAGGGCGTTGTCGCTGCCCTGGGCCTGGCCTTCCTGATCATCCCGCTGATGGAGATCTACAAGGCGATCATGCGCGCGGTCGAGAAGGAGTAAGTTAACCTGTCCGGGCCCGCCCCTGCGTGTTTTCTTCTTCGCTGGTCCTCGCGCTTCGCGCTGCGGGATCGCTCAGAAGAAAACACTCCCAGGGTGGGCCCTACGGTATCCTTACTGGCTTTTCTCCCGCGCGGATGAAAAAGGGCTGAGGGAAAGAAGGTGAGCGGCCGAGCAATTGCTCGGCCGCTCGTTTTGAATAAAGGATGTGCCCTTTGGAAACCCCTCTCGGCGGGCGGGCCCTGCGGTGACGTTGCTGACTTTTCTCCCGTGTGGATGATAAAGGCTGAGGGAAAGTGTGTGAGTCGGTCGAGCATTTGCTCGACCGACTCTTTTTTGTGGGAAAATACCTGCTCAGTTGTGATTTTTGGTGCTGGGAGGCGCTTGTGGGCAAGGCTAAGGCTAAGGCGAAGAAAAAGACGACGGGGGCGCGGGCTAAGCGTGATCGTCGTCGGAAGCTCGCGACCGAGGCTCCCGCGTCTGCCGAGGAGCTGCTGGCGAGCGTGCCGGGACTCGACGCGCTGCAGGACGTTCCGGCGTTCGATGACCTGCCGGTCGATGAAGCTCAGCAGGCTGCCTTTGATGATTTCTGCGCACATGCCGAGGAGCCCGAGCAGATGCAGCTTGGCGCCGTGGTGCGCCTGGACCGCGGGTTTCCGCTGGTGGCGACTGCCGATGACACGTTTCGTGCCGAGCATGCCGTGGGGTTTGCCAAGTCGCGCGGCGAGGACGAGGTCCTGCTGCCTGCCGTGGGCGACCGTGTGGCGGTGCGCCGCGCTCCCGGGCACGATATGGGCGTGATTGAGTGCGTGCTGCCGCGCCGTACGAGCTTTGAGCGTTGGCGTGGCCGTGCCCGCGGTGAGCGCCAAGTGCTCTGCTCCAACGTTGACAGCGTGCTGATCGTGCAGGCGCTCGGCGCCGGCGAGGTGCTGCTCGATCGCGTGGCGCGCTCACTGGTGTTGGCGCTCGATTGCGATGCCGAGCCGGTGGTGGTGCTCACCAAGGCCGACCGCTGCGATGCCGAGGAGCTCGAGCGCGATCTGGACCGCGTGCGCCGCCTGGTGGGTCCGGACGTGCGCGTGATCGTGACGTCCTCTGCCGAGGGCCGCGGCCTGGACGAGGTCCGTGCCTGCGTGCCTGCCGGGAGCTGCGCCATGATTCTGGGCGAGTCGGGTGCCGGCAAGTCGACGCTGCTCAATGCGCTGCTGGGCCACGATACGTTGGCGACCGGCGGTGTGCGCGAACGCGACGACCAGGGCCGTCACACTACCGTCGCGCGCGTGATGGTGACGCTGCCGGGCGACGCCGGCGTGATCGCCGATGCCCCGGGCCTGCGCAGCCTACCGCTCGTGGGTCACGAGCGGGGTCTGGCGCGCGCCTTTCCCGAGATTGTCGAGGCATCGCGTGCGTGCCGGTTTGGCGATTGCACGCATGTCCATGAGCCGGGTTGCGCCGTTCGCGAGGCCGAGGACGCCGGGCAGATCGACAGCCTGCGTCTGGAAACGTTCCAAAACCTGGCGTCATCCATGCGCGTGAGCGCTCAAATGCTCGATCCCGATGTCCATCTGTAATTGATTTTTCCTATGACAGCCGTCTCCCAACTGTTCGGGAGACGGCTTTTTTGCTGCGGAAAAGCCTCGAAACATGCAGTTTGCTGACGTGCTGACCAAAACCTTGCCACGAGCTTGACGGGCTGGTCAGCTTTTGGTCAGCGATTGGTTTGACATCGAAAACCAAGATCGCGATTGCGCCGCTTTGCACTTTGACCGCCCAGACAATGGTGGTACGGGCATTCGCCCGGCACTGCCATGAGAGGAGCGGCCGTGAACAAGAGCAAGCGCATCGCCATCAGTCTGGTCGCGGGCGTGCTCGCTGCTCTGCTCTGCATGGTTTACGGCTCATCGATCCGCTCGCAAGCCGAACGGGTCCAGGCTGAGACCTTGGCCAAGTACGGTGGCGATCGCGTCGAGGTATGCGTCGCGGCGCGCGATATCGATGTGGGCGAGACCCTCGATGAGACCAATGTCATAACCCAGGAGTGGCTGACGAGTCTGCTGCCGCGTGACGCGGCGACCGAGCTGCGCCAGGTGCGCGGCGACGTGACGACTTCGCGTATTCCCAAAAACGCCGTGATCTGCAATGTCTACACCAAGGCCGAGAGCCACAAGCTCGAGGTGCCTAAGGGTAAGGTCGCCGTTTCGGTGGCGGTCGATGCCGAGCACTCGGTCGGCGGCGCCACGGGCGTGGGCAGCTATGTGGACGTGTATGTGCAAAAAGACGGCGTAACCGATCGGCTGTGCGGCGCGTACGTGATCGATACCAGTGAGGATTCCGGTGCCACGCGCGAGGGCAAGATCGAATGGGTGACGCTGGCGGCTGACCCCGAAGACGTCAAGGAACTGCTGGGGGCCTCGGGCAAGGGAACGGTCAGCTTGACGATTCCCGCCACGGCGCGCGGCAAAAAGAGCGGAGGCGACGAGTGATGAAGGCGATCTGGCTTGCGTGCTGCGCGTGCGGCGATTACGGGCTGTTGCAGCGGGAAGTCGAGGGCCGTGATGCGGGTGCACAGGTGCTTCGCGTGGGTGACCTGGACGGGCTGGTTTCCATGGCGCGGGCGTTTCCGTCGCGCCGCGGGGCTGCCATCATCGCGGCGTCTCTGTTTGATACCGAAGATGTTCGCAAGGCTGTTGCGCGCCTGACGGCCGAAGGCCGCGTGAGTCGCGTGGTCGTGTTGATAGAAGCGCTCGATCCGTCGGATATCGAGGGGCTGTTTCGCGCGGGGGCGACCGAGGTCATCGCTGCGCACAGTATATGCGGCAACGGGCGCGCGGGCGAGGGGGCGGTTGATTCCGATCGGCGCATGACGATTGAGCCCGATGCTTTTGTTGATAGGGAACCCGGGGCGCCTCGCGCTACAAGAGGCCCGCGTGTTGATGATTATGGAAAAGCGGAAGCCGAGCATGGTCGGCGCCCCCGGAACCCCCTTGTATACGATGACGCTGGAGGGCCGGCGCAGCATGCTGGCGACTCCCCGGCTGTAGATATGGGATACGTGCACGGCGTGAATCTGGCAGATGAACTGGACGAAGTTGAGGGCTTTGCCGGGTGCGGCGAGTTGTCGCCGATGCAGCATGAGCAGATTGCACAGAACGAGCCTGCCTCGCAGACCGAACAAGCTGCCATGCCGGCTTGGACGCAGCGTGTGGTTGCGGCGGGGGAGACGGGGACGCTGTCACCGACGCCCGCCCCGCCGCTTCAGATGCCGCCGGCAGACGCCGCTGCTCCGCCGCATCGAGCTCCGGTCATCTGCGCCATTTCGGGTTCGGGCGGTTGCGGCAAGTCGACGATTGTTGCCACCATGGCACACACATCGTCGCTGTTGGGCTTGCGTGCCGCCGTGCTCGACCTGGACCTGATGTTTGGAAACCTTTACGACTTGTTAGGCGTCGATGCTCCGCGCGATATGGCGGCACTTATCGAGCCGTCGGCGGCGGGCGCGCTCGCCGAGCCGGATATCGTAGCCGCTTCGATGCGCGTGGCGCCGGGCGTTACGCTCTGGGGTCCCGTCGCGGCGCCCGAGCAAGCCGAGCTCATGGCACGTCCGGTGGAGCTACTGCTTGATGTCCTGCGTCGCGAATCCGACGTGGTCTTTATCGATACCTCGGTCTTTTGGGGCGACGCCGTGGCGGCTGCGGTGGCAGCGAGCGACCGTTGCCTGGTCGTTGGCGATGCGGCGGTGTCATCCGCGACATCGGCGTCGCGCGTCATTGAACTGGCAAGTCGGGTAGGTGTGCCGCGCACGCGCATGAGCGCCGTGTTCAACCGGTTCGGTGCGCGCGGGGCAGACGAGGACGTCGCCATGCGCTTTGAGATTGCCTGTGCGTTGAGCTCCAAGATTCGTATCGCCGATGGCGGGCAGGATCTCGCCGCGCTCATGGCGTTTGGGCGCGCTGACGAGGCAGTGGGGCAGACCAGCGCTTTTGCGACCAGCGTGCGCGAGGCCACGCGCGAGATGCTCGTGGAACTGGGGTGCGCCGTCGGCCCTTGGAGCGATATGGTCGCCGACCGTGCAACACGCACCGAACGCCCGCGTATTCGCCTTCCCTGGTCGCGCGAGGGTGATCAGCGATGAGCCTGCAAACGAGGATTAAGGCTGCCGGCGCTGCAGCGACGGCAGCGCCTGTAGATGCGGGGCGTCGCCGCGCGGTGAAACGACGCACCAAGCGCGCCGTAATGGACCGCATGGGTTACGACGAAGTGGCGCGTATCAGCGCCTATATCGACCCGGCACTTGCCCGCTCGGAATTGCGTCCCGCGGTGGAGGCGGCGCTCAATGTTGAGGAGCCGACCGATCTCGCGACGCCCGAGCGCGAAACCATCATCGACGAGATTTTGGATGATGTGGTGGGCTTGGGGCCGTTGCAGCCGCTCATTGAGGACGACACCGTTACCGAGATCATGATCAACGGCTGCCGCTCGGCTTTCTTTGAACGCGGCGGCGTTTTGTATCCCATCGAGCACGCGTTTGAGGACGACGAGCAGATCCGTGTGCTCATCGACCGCATCATCTCGCCACTTGGCCGCCGTATCGACGAGCGTAGCCCCATTGTCAACGCCCGCCTCAAAACGGGCTATCGCGTCAACGCGGTGATTCCGCCTGTGGCGATTGACGGACCGATTCTCACTATCCGAAAGTTCTCGGACCGTATCTGCTCTCTGGACGAGCTCGTGGGGTTGGGATCGCTGCCGCTTTGGTATGCGCAGCTGCTGTCGTGCGCGGTGTCGCTGCGACAGGACCTGGCGGTTGCGGGAGGCACGGGATCTGGTAAGACCACCCTGCTCAACGCGTTGTCATGCGAGATTTCCACCGGCGAGCGCATCGTGACGATCGAGGACTCTGCCGAGCTCAAGTTTGCGCATCATCCGCACGTGGTGCGCCTAGAGGCGCGCGAGGCTTCAATTGAGGGTGAGGGCGCGGTGACGATCCGCGACCTGGTAACTAATGCCCTGCGCATGCGCCCCGACCGCATCGTGGTGGGCGAGGTGCGCGGTGCCGAGTGCTGCGACATGTTGCAGGCCATGAACACGGGCCACGATGGGTCGCTCACCACACTTCATGCGGGTTCAGAACAGGAGACCGTGGTACGTCTGACGTTGCTTGCACGTTATGGCATCGATCTGCCGAGTGAGCTCATCGAGGAGCAGATCGCCATGGCGCTCGACGGCATCGTGATGTCCGAGCGCCACGCCGATGGCAGGCGCTTTGTGGCCTCATATTCGGGGGTTCACCGCGGCGTGTCGGGCGGTGTTGAGCTCGAACGCTATGTGACTTTCGATGCTGCCGAGCGCATCTGGACGCTCGACCGCGAGCCGCCGTTTATCGCAGAAGGCCTGCGGTCGGGGACGCTTACACAAGAGGAGGTGGACGAATGGAGATCGCTATGCCCCTCGTCGTAGGGGGCTTGGCAGGGCTTTCTGTCGCGACGGTGTGTGGGGCAGAGCCTCGTGTGCCGCGGGTGCCGCCGGCGGAGCTGGCACGTCAGGCGCTCGAGACGGTGGCAGAGAAGCTGCCGCGTGAGCTGGTGGAAAACGATTTGCTGAAAAAGATCGCCCGTTCGTGGGCATCGCTGGCTCCGGCGCATCGCCTTGGCCTCGTGATCGAAGATGCTTCGGGACGTTTGGCGTTTCTGCTGCTATCGAGCGGTGTCTGCTGCGTTTTACTAACGATGGTGTCGTTATCTCCCCTCGGATTTGCCTTGGGACTTGTTGCTCCGTTTGCCGTTGGTGCCGCTTGGGATGGCTTTGAGAGCCGGCGCGAGCAACACGATGCAGAAGAGGCAATGCCCGAGGCGTTTACCGCACTTTCCATGTCGCTTGCCTCGGGACATTCGCTGGCCCAGGGCATGCGCTTTGTGGGCGCTCATGCGCAAGAGCCAGTGCATACCGAGTTTTTGCGGGTGGCGGCGGCGATCGATTGCGGCATCTCGGCGACCGACGCGCTCGATGACTTGCTCGTGCGTATCGACGCCCCCGGTCTTTCGCTTGTGACCTTGGCGCTTAAGGTGTCTCAGCGCACCGGCGCTCCGCTTGCCGACTTACTGTCCGAGGCGTCGAGCATGGTGGGGGAGCGCATTGAGCTCAAGCGCCGCCTGGATGTTAAGACGTCGCAGGCTCGCATGTCTGCGCATATGGTCGCGGCGATGCCGGCGGGCATGTGCGCGGTGTTGGCGCTGCTTTCGGCAGATTTTCGTCGCGGTCTTGCGACGCCCGCCGGCGCGGGCGCTGTGGTGCTGGGTCTTGCCCTCAACGCCGTTGCCCTGGTGGTTATCCGGCGCATTATGCGGGTGGAGCTATGAGCGCCCCGGTTGCAGTTGCGGCTTGCCTGTGCGCCCTGAGTGTATTTGTCGCGACGGGTTTGGATCGGGCGGATGCACGCAAGATCGCAGGGGCCTGCAAGCGCGAGGCGGTGCTGGTCGCTGCCGCGGGTCGCTCGGTGGTCGATGCTCTGACCGCGCGAGTGAAGGGCGCGGTTGGAGCGGGCGGCCCGGCGCGAGTGTCGCTCGGCGAAGTGTCCGAGATGATCGATGTTGTGCGCTTGGGTCTTTCGGCCGGTCTTTCGTTTGATGCGGCGCTTGAGATTTTCTGCGCCAACCGCCGGTCAGTGCTGGCTCTTCGCCTTGAGCGCGCCTGCATGGCGTGGCAGGTGGGCGTGGGCACGCGTGAGGACGAGTTGTTGGCCGCCGCGCGCGACCTGGACGTGCGAGCGCTCGAGACCTTTGCCATCACGGTGGGGCAGGCGCTCGCCCTGGGTGCCCCACTTGCCGAGACGCTGGCCGCTCAAAGTCGCGAGATCCGTGCGGCTCATCGCGCCGCGGTCGAGCGCGAGATCGAGCGTGCGCCCGTCAAGCTGCTGATTCCCACCGGCACGCTCATCTTGCCGGCGTTGCTTCTGTCCATATTGGGCCCGCTGCTGGGAGCAGGCGGGATGATGTAGGGAGGAATACATGAACACGATGACTGACACTGCTGGCAAGGTGCAGGGCTGGGCGTTTTGCCGGGCGGCACATGTTCGTCAGCGCGCCAAGGAACTATTGCAGGAGGAGAGTGCGCAGGGTACCACCGAGTATGCCATCTTGGTCGGCGTGCTCGTGGTGATCGCGATTATCGCCATCGTCGCATTTAAGGGCAAGGTCCAAGATCTATGGAACGCTATCAGCGAGGGCATCAACAGCCTGTAGAGGGCGAGCGCCCCGTCGGGGTGCTGCTGGTGTTTGCTTGCCTGACCGTGGCGATAGCGGCGGTGCTTTGGGGGCTTAACGCCGCGCGGCAGCAGCGTCCTGGGACCGCCTCCGATTTGGGCTCAGATTCGGCGGTGGCGTCTCAAAAAGATGAGATGCGAGATGCGGACGATTCGGATGTCGCTGTCACGGCGCAAACCTTTCTGCGGACGCTCGACAAGCGGTCTGGCACTGCGACGGATTCGCCTGGGGGCAACGCGATTGTGGTCCGGCTTGCATGGTCCGAGGACCGACCGATGACCGAAGCGGCGGCGGATATGCTGCGTTCCTATCGCGAGGTACCCACGGCGCAACTTGCTCTGAGCGGCTATCTCGACATCAAGGGAAACGTGTGGGGCGCCATCGTGCGTGACGGACGCGGCTGGGTCGATATGGTGACGGTTGCTGCGGATACTGGCGATGCTTCGTGTCGTCTGCGCGCCGTGCGCCTGGTTCCGCAAACAATAAGCTCAAAGGAGGGGTCGTGAAATGCATGGCGTTCTGCGTGAGGAGGTTGCCCAAGCGACTGTGGAATACGCCATCGTCACGGTGGCGCTGTTATCGATCGTGCTGGCGATTGCGGGACTTTGGCGTGCTGGCACCGATGGGCGCTTGGCGGCGCTGGTTGAGCGGGCGGCATCCCATGGCGTTGCCTCGATGTCGGTTATCGACGCCGCTGCGGGCGCTAAGGACATCGCGTTGTATTGATATCGCGTGCGAGGACCGGGCGCAGTCTACGGTCGAGGCCGCTTTTTTGCTGCCGACGTTTCTGACGCTCATCCTTCTCGCACTGCAACCGGTGTGCCTGCTCTATACGCGCGCGGTCATGGAGTCTGCCGCCGCCGAGACCGCGCGGCTCATGACCACGACGACGGCGGAGGACGACGATCTTAAGGAGTTCACCCGCCGCCGGCTTGCCGCAGTGCCCAACGTTTCGATTTTTCATGCCGGCGGGCCGCTGTCGTGGGATATCGAGCTTGGCCGGGCCGGTGCGGGTGGCGTCTCGTCCGTGTCCGTTTCCGGCGAGGTCAAGCCGTTGCCCGTGATCGGTGCGTTTGCGCAGGCTATGGGTGGTACCGCCGAGGGCGGCTACGTTGAGCTCAAGGTCGATGTCTCGTATCAATCGCGTCCCGAATGGCTGGAGGGAGATTATGATTCGTGGATTGCTACATGGGATTAAGCGTTTCTGGTCTAGACGCGTTTTGACGCGCCGTCCGAGTTGCCATTGCAAGCGAGGTGGCTTTATGGGTCGAGCCGGTGTCGATCTGTTTATCGAAGACGGCGCCTATACCACGCTTTCTTCTGCCGTGGTCATCCTAGTGGTGCTCACATTGTTGTTTTCGTCGACCGCGGCGATATGGAGCATGTCGCGTGCCGGGGATACTCAGGTGGCGGCTGATAGTGGCGCGCTGGCGGGTGCCAACGTAGTGTCGTCCTATCACACGGCTGCCACGGTGGTTGATGCGAGCATCTTGAGTCTGGGGCTGGCGGGGTTTGCCACGATCGGGACGGGCCTGGTCGCCATCCTCATCCCGGGTGCCGAGCCGGTTGCCGGCAATATGGTCGACACCGGGATTGAGATCATTAAAACGCGCAACAAGTTTGCCAAAAGCGCATCGGAAGGCTTACAGAAAATCGAGACGGCTCTGCCGTATCTGATCGCCGCGCGTGCCACGCAGGCGGTGTCGGCGCAGGATACCGATAGTGTGACCTATACCGGTACGGCGCTTGCCGTGCCCAGGACATCCGAGTCTGACTTCGCTGCGCTCGAGGGGTCCGAGATCTCGACCGATGCCATTAAAGACACATCAGATGATTTAGAGTGTGCGGCCGAGGAGCTGCGGAAGGCTTCTGAGGACACGGCGAAGGCTAAAGAGCGTGCTTGGCTGGCGGATTGTGGTGGGTCTGACAAGGGCTCGGTCGGCAGCTGTTCTTGCATGTGGGAGCGTGCGAAAAGCCTAACGGATCTCTCCGGTGTTCAAAATCCGCATTACTCATCGAGCGTTACGTGGGAGCCCCAAGTTGCCCTTGATCGCGCGAAGGACTACTACCATTGGCGTCTGACAAATGAGAAGCCCCACGGCTCGAGTGTCGAGATGAAGGCAGAGTCTGCGGCGCGTAAGGCGTTTTATACCTATGCGAGCGCGGAGGTCGATCGGGCGCATATAACCGAGAACGGAGACAGGGTTTCCTCCTATATTCCGCTGCTGCCGCGCAACTCTGATGAGGTTCGGGCGACGGAACTCTATACCGATGCGGTGTGGCCGACTAGCGTGAACGATGACAAGGCGTATCTGCATTACGGGACGACCTGCCCTAACTATAAGAAAGGGACGCCGAGCGGATTTGCTTCGGTTGCCGATTACGATGGACAGGATAAATGCAGCAAATGCCATTTTGGCGTTTTGTCGCTTGGTGCTGTTGCGGCGCCTTCAACCTCTATCGAAAACGGCTTCGAATATCACTTCGACGAGTTCAAAAAGGCCTTGGAGGAATACGTCAAATGTCGGAACAAAGAGCTTGAGCTCATGCGTCAGACCGAGGATGAGGCCGACCGTGCGAGCAATGCGTTTGACCAGGCCATTAAAGCGCTTTCGGGCGAGCGTCCGCGTATCGCTCCGCCCGGTCGCAACGGCGTGGTTGCCTTTGCGGTTTCGGGTGCCATCTCGAGCCCCGATGAGCTCAACTCTTCGTTTAACACGGCAGTCAGGCTTGGCGATCGCGGTGCCATCTCTGCCGCGGTGCTGGCGCCCGATGAGGCGACGGCGCAAAACAACGTGCTTTCGCGATTTTTCTCGACATTGAAGGAACGCTCGGGTGGCGTTGCCGGCGTACTCGATGGCGTCATGGATGTCTGGGGACGGCTGCTTGTGGGATACGGAGACATCCAAGGTTCGGCCGACGAACTTATGGACGAGATGATTAAAGGCCTAGGAGGGGGCAGCGGCGCGTTGGGCTCCATCGCATCGTGGCTCGGCGATACCGTTTCGGCGTCCGTGGCGGCGCTGGGTTTGGAACCGTGCGACTTGCGCCTGCGAAAGCCGGTGCTGACTGATTCCGCCAACGTCATTAAGAGCCCGGGGTCTGACATTGCTGGTCTCTCTCAAGCGCAAGACAAACTGCGAAGTATTCCGTTGGGCGTGACCGATCCCAAGGCGCTTTGCGAGGCGTTGGAATATCAAGTCGAACGCACCATCAGCGGTACGGTGTTCACGCTTGCGGAGATTCCTCTGCCCGGCGGCGGCTCCATCCCGCTCACCGTCGATGTCGCCACGCTGGTTGGCGCTCTGGGCGGTGGGTCGTAATGAGTATCCGCATGCGTCTGCGCGAGGAGCGCGCCCAAGCGACGGTGGAGATAGCAGTGGTTACGCCCGTTTTGCTGGTGCTGGCACTCATCGTATACAACGTCATGATCTATGCCAGCGCTGTCGCGCGCTTCGACCGCGTGGTGCCCGACATCGTGTTGGCGCACGCCGTGGCGTCGGAGGGGGAGGGCGACGAAAGCTCTGTCGATGCCTCGGCGACGGTCCAGACTCAAATTCTGAATGCCATGGAAGGCTATGACTTGCAGATCGAAGTGTCGAGCGAGCAAGGCGCGGAGGCATCGGATGGTGGTCTGCTCTCCCTATCCGGTACGTTTAGGACCTACACCTGCACCATGCACTATGAGCCGTGGCCGACTTCTCTCAGCATCGCTGGCGTTCCGCTGGGGGCGCCGACAACGTTGTCGCACGAGCGCGCGGTGACGGTCGATCCATGGCGTCCGGGGGTGGTCATGTGACCGCGGTCTCGTCCTACATCGCCTACGCGCGGGCACTCAACAGGCTGGGTTGGACGCCGGCCGAGTTTGCGGTGGCGGAGTCGTTTGTCGTGCGTCTGCGCGGCATGCTGGGACGGCGTCCGGTTGCCGCCAACGGCTTGCCGCTCGTCATGGCGTTTCCACGCTGCTCTTCGGTCCATACGTGTTTTATGGCCTATCCCATCGACATCGCCTTCATCGATCGCGACGGCAATATCCTCGCGCGCTACGAAAACGTATGTCCCTGGCGTATGTGCTCCTGCCCCGGCGCCTGGGCCGCACTAGAGCGCTCTTCAATCATTGTTTCGACCCCTGCTCTCCAACGCGTGCCGGCTTAAGAATTGGCGACAGCGGACTTTCGTCATACGAAATTGGGTAAGATGGAGGAGAAGATGCATGGATGTTGAGATCCATCCCAACGCTAAAAAGCACCTGACAGAAAAGCAGGTGCTAAGCGCTTGGCTTGCGGTTACTGAGTGCATTCGTCGCGAGTCGAAGGACGAGCCGCCGAGATGGCTTGCGATTGGATGGCTCCCAGACGGACGAAGCGTGGAGCTTGTCGCGGTCGAGCTTGTCCGTGGGCGGCTTATCATTCATGCCTTGTCTCCAGTCCAGAAGAAATTTTGGCAGGAGATTGAACGGGCTCGGCAAAGGGGTCGATGATGGGCAAGACGTATACGGCCGCTAATGGTCAGGTTGTAACGGATGAAACGATTGACGCGTGGTGCGAGTCGTACGAGCGCGGAGAGTTTCCGGATGGCGAACACACCGTTGGTGGGATCGTGCATGGACGGCCCCCACTCTCAGGTGAGGGGACGGCAACGCTGTCGGTCAAGATTCCTCTGGGAATGAAGGAGGCCATTCGTCGACGGGCGGCTGCCGAGGGGATGACGCCAAGTGAGTTTGCCCGTGCGGCTCTGAGCGAAAAACTTCTTGCTGCCGGCTGATGCCTCTGACGTGCCGATTTATAGAACCGAGGCTGTGCTCAAAAACTTTTTTGAAATTCTCGGTTGACCGGAACGCGTCCTTGGTTATACTAATCAAGCCTTGAAACAAGGCACACCTCAAATGGCTGGGTAGCTCAGTTGGTAGAGCAGAGGACTGAAAATCCTCGTGTCAGGGGTTCGATTCCCTTCCCCGCCACCTTGAATTGACTAGGACCTCTGCAAAGGGGTCCTTTTCTTTTATGTAGGGTTCTGCGGAAACTGCGTCCCAGAATAAGGGCTCAGAACGGGACACACTTTCCGGTGCCTGCCTCCGGCGCGCGTACACACCTCGTCGCACCATTCCGAGTCCGTCTGCTCCCAGACATTCCTCCCACTTTCGCGTCACTTTGCAGACCGTTCGGTCGCCTGTCCGCACACGCGGGTATACTCAAAACGATACTTATCCTACGCAATACGATGCGGGTTCGACCTGCATGATCCGAAGGGGGCAGTGATGGAGAGGATACTCGGCGTTAATCTCTCTGGCTGGTTTATTCCCGAGCCTTGGGTGACCCCGTCGCTGTACGCGGCGACCGGTGCATCCAACGCGGCTGAGCTACAGGAGGCCATGGGTACCGCCGCCTATAACGAGCGCATGCGCCGCCATTACGAGACGTTTGTGAGCGAGGACGATTTTCGCCGCATGGCGCAGATCGGTCTCAATGCCGTGCGTCTGCCGGTGCCCTGGTATGCCTTTGGCTCACAGGAGTCCGATGCCTCCTACATATCGGTTGTCGATTACATCGACCGCGCAATTGAGTGGGCTGCCAAGTACGACATCCGCGTGCTGCTCGATCTGGCAACCGTGCCCGGTGGCCAGGGCGATTCCAACGATTCGCCCACCACGCCGGAGGCTGTTGCCGAGTGGCATTCGTCCACCAACGGCCGTCATGTCGCACTCGACGTGCTCGAGCGCTTGGCCGATCGCTATGGCGAGGCCGAGAGCCTGCTGGGCATTGAGCTGCTGGACACGCCGCAGATGAGCGTTCGCAAGAGCCTCTTCACCATGACGGATGGCATTCCTGCTCACTACCTGCGCAATTTCTATCGCGATGCCTACGAGCTCGTCCGTTCGTATATGCCCGAGGATAAGATCGTCGTCTTCTCGTCGTCGGGGCATCCCAGCGAGTGGAAGCATTTTATGCGCGGCGCCAAGTACAAGAACGTCTACATGGACCTTCACCTGTACCATTACCGCGACGAGTATGCGCTCGACATCACGAGCCCTCGCGGGCTGACGACGGCGATTTCGCGTAACAAGCGCGAGCTTAAAGAAGCGATTTCGACTGGGTTCCCCGTGCTGGTGGGCGAATGGTCGGGCGCGGCGATCTTTGCCAACTCGTCGGTTACGCCCGAGGGCCGCAATGCCTACGAGCGCGTGTTTATCGCCAACCAGCTGGCTTCGTTTGCGCCGGCTGCCGGTTGGTTCTTCCAAACGTGGAAGACCGAGAAGCGCATTGCAGCATGGGACGCCCGCGCGGCGCTCGGTACGCTCGAGCGCGGCATGATTGAATAGGTTGATATGACGCAAAACAGCGCCCATACGGGCAAACTCTATGTGGTCGGCACGCCCATCGGCAACCTGGGTGACCTGTCCCCGCGCGTTGGCGAGGCCTTTGCCGCTGCCGATGTCATCTGCTGCGAAGACACGCGTGTGACGTCAAAGCTGCTGATGCACCTGGGCATTTCCAAGCCGCTTGTCCGTTGCGACGAGAATGTGATCGCTAGCCGCGCTGCCGGCCTGGTCGACCGTCTGCTGGCGGGGGAGACCCTCGCCTTTGCCTCGGACGCCGGCATGCCGAGCGTGTCCGATCCCGGCCAGGCGCTGATCGAGGCGGCGCGTGAGGCCGATGTGCCCGTCGAAGTTATTCCTGGGCCCTCTGCTTGCGTCACGGCGCTTGTTTCGTCCGGCATTCCCTGCGAGCATTTTTTCTTCGAGGGCTTTTTGGGCCGAAAGCACGGCGACCGTGTGCGCCGTTTGCAGCGCCTTGCCGTGGTGCCCGGTGCACTCATCTTCTACGAGTCTCCACATCGCATCGTGGCGACGCTCGAGGCCGTGGCGGAGGTCTTTCCCCAGCGTGAGGTTGCCGTCTGCCGCGAGCTCACCAAGCTGCACGAGGAGGTCTTGCGCGGGCCCGCTGACCAGCTTGCCGAGGAGCTGCGTGCTCGCGGCGAGGTAAGGGGCGAGATTGCGCTGGTCATCGCGCCGCCGAGCGAGGATGAGGAGGCCGGTATCGTGCCGGTTGGCGCCGCGGCAGCGGATCCCGACGAGGCCCTGCGCGAGGATATCCGCGCCGCGCTCGAGGAGGGGGAGCCCGCGTCTGCGGTGGCCAAGCGCCTGTCTCAGAAGTATTCGCGCCGCAAGCGCGATGTCTATGCCATAGTGCTCGATATGCAATAGATGGAGGATATCCAGCCCTTGCGCTAGAATCATCCTCTGTATGCAACGTTTTTCTGGAGGACAAACCCCATGGATCAAAGCAAGCCTTCGTTCTTTATCACGACGCCCATCTACTACGTCAACGCCGATCCGCACCTGGGCACGGCTTATTCCACCATCATCGCCGACGTTCAGGCTCGCTATCGCCGTTCCGCCGGCTATAACGTCAAGTTCCTGACCGGCATGGACGAGCACGGCGAGAAGGTCGCCGAGGCCGCAGCCAAGCATGGCATGACGCCGCAGGAGTGGACCGACAGCCAGGCTCCGCACTTCAAGGAGCTTTGGAGCAAGCTCGAGATCTCCAACGACGACTTCATCCGCACCACCGAGCCGCGCCAGCATCATGCCGTGCAGTACCTGTGGGAGCGCATGAAGGAGTCCGGCTATCTGTATAAGGGCAGCTACGACGGTTGGTATTGCGTGCCTGACGAGACCTACTTCACCGATACGCAGGTCCAGAAGGGCGACGAGGAGTACGGCAGCGTTGGCCAGCACCTGTGCCCCGACTGCCACCGTCCGCTTGAGCGCGTGCAGGAGGAGTCCTACTTCTTTAAGCTTTCCGCCTTCCAGGACAAGCTTCTCAAGCTCTATGACGAGCACCCCGACTTTGTCGAGCCTGCGTTCCGTATGAACGAGGTACGCAGCTTTGTCGAGGGCGGCCTTAACGACCTTTCCGTGAGCCGTACGAGCTTTGACTGGGGCATTCAGGTCCCGTTTGACGAGGGTCACGTGACCTACGTGTGGTTCGATGCGTTGCTCAACTATATGACGGCCGTCGGCTACGGTGTCGACACCGACGAGGCCCGTGCCGAGCTGGCCTATCGCTGGCCCGCGCAGTTCCACATCGTGGGTAAGGACATCATCCGCTTCCACTGCGTCATTTGGCCCGCGATGCTCATGGCCATCGGCGAGGCCCTGCCCGAGCACGTCTTTGCCCACGGCTTCCTGACCGTGCGCAATGCCGAGACCGGTAAGGCCGAGAAGATGTCCAAGAGCCGCGGCAACGCCATCGCTCCGCAGGATGTTATCGACATGCTGGGCGTCGAGGGCTACCGCTATTACTTTATGACCGACGTGGTCCCCGGCACCGACGGCGCCATCAGCTTCGATCGTATGGAGCAGGTCTACAACGCCGATCTGGCCAACAGCTGGGGCAACCTCATTTCGCGCTCGCTCAACATGAGCGCAAAGTACTTTGACGGCTGCGCCCCGGCTAAACCGGCGTCTGCCGACGCGTTCGATAACCCGCTGGCAAAGATCGCCGATGGTCTGGTCGAGCGCTACATGGCCAAGATGGACGTGCTCGATTACGGCGGAGCCAAGGACGAGGTCATGGAGCTCATCCACGCCGCCAACCACTACATTGAGGACTCCGAGCCTTGGGCACTTGCCAAGGACGAGGCCAAGGCTGACGAGCTGGCGTTTGTGATCTACAACCTGCTCGAGGCCATCCGCATTGCCGCTCACCTGCTGATGCCGCTCATGCCTCAGACCTCTGCTGAGGCCCTGCGCCGCCTGTCCTGTGAGGGCGAGGCCGCGAGCGACGACCTCAAGGGCATTTGCACTTGGGGCCTGCTTGCCGGCGGTCAGCCCGTCGAGAAGGGCGATCCGCTGTTCCCGCGTCTGGCGTAGAGACCGCGCGAGCGCCATATCGGCAATTTGCTGTTTAGCTGTAAGGGCATGGCCGCCACGGTCCATGCCCTTTTGTTTCAAGACGCCGCCATCATGCTAAGGAGGCAACCATGACAACTTCGCCTTTGGCAAACCCCACGGCCACCAGGGAGCTGCTGGAGGAGTTTGGCCTTGCGACCAAGCATCGCCTGGGCCAGAACTTTCTAATCGACAATCATGTGATCGAACGTATCTGCGAGCTTACCGAGCTTGCAGGTGACGAGCGCGTACTCGAGGTGGGTCCAGGTTGCGGTACGTTGACACTTGCGTTGCTGCAGGAAGCGGCGTGCGTTACGTCCATTGAGACCGATCCCGAGCTTGAGCCGGTGCTCGATGCCCACGCCGCCGACTATGCCAACTTCCGCTTTATCATGGGCGACGCGCTCAAGGTGACGCTGGAGCAGATTGAGCAGGCTGCGGGCGGTGAGCCGACGGTATTTGTCGCGAACTTGCCCTATAACGTGGCGGCGACGATCATTTTGCAATTTTTCCAGACGATGCCGGCGCTAAAGCGCGCCGTCGTCATGGTGCAAAAGGAGGTTGCCGATCGCATTGCCGCAGTGCCGGGCAACAAGACCTATGGCGGCTATACGGCAAAGCTTGGCCTGTATGCGCAGGTAACGGGTCGCTTTGAGGTGCCGCCGCGTTGCTTTATGCCGGCGCCACACGTGGACTCGGCCGTCGTGCGTATCGACCGTGTTGACGGTGTGGTGCCCGAAGGACTCGATCGCGAATTTGTGGCCCGCGTGATTGACGCTGCATTTGCTCAGCGTCGCAAGACCATCCGCAATTCCATGAGCGCCAACGGCTTTGCCAAGGACGTGCTCGATGCCGCCTTTGAGGCTTGCGGTATCGCACCCACCACGCGCGCCGAGACGCTCGGCGTCGCCGACTTTGTGTGTCTGGCTCGGGAGCTTTCCCATGACGCTTAATGCCGAACGCGTGACGTTTACCAAGAAAAAGAAGACGGTTGCTTGTCCCGTGCCCTTGGCACCGCTTGCCGACACACATGCGCATCTGCTTTCGTTCTGGGGCAAGGATGTGCCCGAGACACTCGTGCGTGCCAAGGCGGCAGGCATCGACCTGTTGGTGACGGTCTTCGACCCCATCGCCGACAAGCGCAGCGTGACGGACTATAGCGACTGGCTCGTGCGCGAAATTCTGCCGATGCAGGATATCCCGCAGATCAAGTATCTTGCCGGCGTGCATCCGTATGGCGCGCCGGACTATACCGACGACATTCACGCGCAGGTTGTTGCTGCGCTTGATGACCCTTTGTGCGCCGGTATTGGCGAAATCGGTCTGGACTACCACATGGACTATGACGACGATATCGCGCCGGCACCCCATAACGTGCAGATTGACTGCATGGCGCGCCAGCTCGAGCTTGCCGTGCGTCGTAACGTGCCGGTGGAGCTGCATCTGCGTCACGAGGACATGGACCAGGAGCGTACCTCGCACGTGGACGCCTACAACGTGCTTCGTGGGGTGGGCGTGCCCCAGACCGGTTGTGTGCTGCACTGTTTTGGCGAGGACCGCGCCACGATGGAGCGCTTTGTGGAGCTGGGCTGCTATATCGCCTATGGTGGTGCGGCCACCTTTAAGCGCAACGACGACGTGCGCGAGGCATTTGCGGCAACCCCACTCGATCGAATTTTGTTCGAGACGGATTGCCCGTATATGGCTCCGGAGCCCATCCGCGGTCTTGAATGCGAGCCCGCAATGATCTCCATTACGGCAAACGCGCTGGTTAACGACCGTATCGATCGCACTGGTGAGGACGCCGAAACAATCGCGCATGCCGCTTGGGAAAATGCCTGCAAACTTTTTCAAAAATAGTTCTTGCGTTCGCGGTGGCGCTCCGTTATTCTAATTCCTGCACGCGGGCGTGGCGGAATTGGCAGACGCGTACGGTTCAGGTCCGTATGGGGGCAACCCCATGAAGGTTCAAGTCCTTTCGCCCGCACCATTGATTGAAAGAGCTCCCAGCAATGGGGGCTTTTTTGTTATGTGCCCATCGCAGGGACTTGAACCTGTGAAGGAGCGAGCGTCAAGAAAACGCGGAGCGTTTTTAGCGAGCTGGCGAGTCCGCCGGCAGGCGGGCGAAGCCGGTGCGGATCCGCGAAGCGGATACGCGGACGTCCTTTCGCCCGCACCATTGATTGAAAGAGCTCCCAGCAATGGGGGCTTTTTTGTTATGTGCCCATCGCGGGGACTTGAACCTGCGAAGGAGCGAGCGTCAAGAAAACGCGGAGCGTTTTTAGCGAGCTGGCAAGGACGCCGGCAGGCGGCCGATGCCGGTGCGGATCCGCGAAGCGGATACGCGGACGTCCTTTCGCCCGCACCATTAAATGAAAGAGCTCCCAGCAATGGGGGCTTTTTTGTTATGCACGATCTCCTTGGACGGGTATCCTAATGGCAACGTGTGCCTATCAGAGGAGAGACCATGCTGTTTTCCGGTATCATCGCTGCCCTTACGAGCCTTTTGATTCCCATCATCATCCTGCTGCTGTTGCTTCCCAACGCCTGCTACGTCGTTGAGCAGCAGCACACTGTGATCATCGAGCGCTTGGGTAAGTTCAATCGTATCGTCAACGCGGGCTTCCACGTGAAGGTGCCCGTGATCGACCGCAAGGCCGCCACGGTGAGCCTGCGCACCATGAAAAACGGTTTTGGCATCGACGTTAAGACCCAGGACAACGTGACCATCGGTCTTGAGGTCTCCGCTCAGTACCACGTGAGCTACGACATGGGCGCCGGCCCGGCAGATTCGGGCATCTACAAGAGCTACTACATGCTGCAGGAGCCCGTCGACCAGATGCGTGACTTCATCACCGACGCCCTGCGCTCTTCGATTCCTGTCTACACACTCGATGAGGTCTTTGCCAAGAAGGATGACATCGCCAAGGATGTCAACGCTACCGTTTCCGAGCAGATGGCCGCCTACGGCTTCACCCTCGTGTCGACGCTCATCACCAAAATCGCACTGCCGACCGAGGTTGAGAACTCCATGAACGACATCAACGCCGCCCAGCGCAAGCGCGCTGCGGCACAGGAGCTCGCCGAGGCAGACCGCATCAAGCGCGTCACCGAGGCGACCGCCGAGGCCGAGGCAATGGAAAAGGCGGGCGAGGGCATCGCCAACCAGCGCAAGGCCATCGCACTGGGTATCAAAGATTCGCTCGAGATCATCCAGGAGACGGGTGTCGGCAATGACGAGGCCAACCAACTGTTCATGTTTACGCAGTGGTCCGAGATGATGACGGAGTTCGCTCGCACGGGTAAAACCTCGACGGTCGTGCTGCCGAGCGACTTTTCGCAGTCGGCCTCGATGTTCGAGCAGATGCTGGCCGCCGGCAAAGTTCAAAACGATTCGAAGGAGTAGACGCGCGTGAAATACACCGTCGTTTGCGTCGGTAAGCTCAAGGAGCGCTTTTGGAAGGACGCGTGCGCTGAGTACACCAAGCGCCTAGGTGCCTATGCCAAGGTGGATATCCGCGAGGTGGCCGATATCGACCCGGCTAAGGCGGGCGGCGTGGATGCCGCGCGCGACAAGGAGGGGGCGGCGATTCTTGCCGCCTTGCCATCTCGAGCGCATGTGATCCTGCTGGCTATCGAGGGCAAGGAGCGCTCGAGCGAGGAGTTTTCGGCGAGGCTCGACGATCTTATGCTGCGAGGCGGCAGCGACATTGCCTTTGTAATCGGCGGTTCGGACGGCGTGAGCGATGACGTGCGCGCACGAGCCGACGAGATGCTCAGCTTTGGACGCATTACCTTGCCGCATAACCTGGCGCGTGTGGTGCTGCTGGAGCAGATTTACCGTGCCTGCAAGATCAGTCGTGGCGAGCCGTATCACAAATAGGTCGGCAATACGAAACAATGGCGTGGGACAATACCTTTCGTTTTGAGGAATGTGTCTGAAAGGACTATGCGATATGAAGATTGGATTTGTCGGTTTTGGCAATATGGCGAGCGCTATGGCCGATGGCTGGATCGCTGCCGGTGTAGCTGCGAGCGACATGTGCGCCTGCGCGGGTCGCTACGACGCACTGGTTGAGCGCTGCGAGGCGCGCGGCATGGTCGCCTGCCACGATGCCGCCGAGGTTGTCGCCGCATCCGATATCGTGGTCGCTGCGGTCAAACCGTACATGATCGAGAAGGTATTCGCCCCGCTCAAGGATGCTCTTGCCAAAAAGGTCGTTCTGTCGGTTGCCTGGACCTGGGACAGTGCCAAGTGGGAGCAGGTCCTGCCGGGCGTCGCGCATATCTCGACGGTGCCCAACACGCCGGTTTCGGTGGGCGAGGGCGTCATCGCCTGCGAGAAGGCTTCGACGCTTAACGACGAGCAGCGTGCTGTGGTGCTCGACCTGCTCGGTAAGCTTGGCGCTGTCGTCGAGCTCGACACAAGCCTGCTGTTTGTGGGCGGCACGGTGGGTGGTTGCGCTCCGGCGTTTGTCGCCATGGCAATCGAGGCCCTGGGCGATGCGGCGGTCAAGCACGGTATCCCGCGTGCGGATGCTTATCGCATTGTGAGCCAGATGGTGCTGGGTACGGCAAAGCTGCAGCTTGCAACTGGCCAGCATCCTGCGGCGATGAAGGATGCCGTATGCTCGCCCGGTGGTGCCACCATCAAGGGCGTCGTTGCGCTCGAGGACGCCGGCATGCGCAGCGCCCTGGTCAAGGCAATCGACGCAACCCTCCAGTAAAACCGACCAAAAAAGGGACAGGTTTATGTTGGCAGGTTTTTCCTGCGGTTTTGTCCTTTTAGCGAAAAGTGCCCCGCAACTGGCTCAATTCCAGTTGCGGGGCACTTGCGTTTGCCCAGATAAAACCGACCAAAATAAACCTGTCCCTTTTTGGCAGGTTAGTCCCAGAAGCTGTCTTCTTCGTCCTCGGACTTGGGGCCGCGGTCGACATACATCTTATGGGTGCGCTTCTCCATTACAAAGGCAATAATCGCAAACAGCAGGATGCCGCCGGCGAAAAGGATGGCAAAACCGGTGCGGGTGCCAAACAAAAAGGAAAAAACTGCGTCCATTGGGTGCCTTCTTGCGTAGTTGAGTTGGGTCGTAAACGCTCATAAGTATATACTTGCCCATACATGTACAAGGTTGCAACCTAAATGGAATGTATATCGCCGGAGGATCTAATGCTTGATATCAAGTTTGTTCGCGAGAACCCCGATGCCATCGATGTCGCCATGGCTAACCGCCAGACGTCTTGGGATCGCGAGAAGTTCTTTGAGCTCGACGACGAGCGTCGTGCCGTCATCACCGAGGTCGAGGAACTTCAAGCCACGCGCAATGCCGAGTCCAAGAAGATCGGCGCCCTGATGAAGGAGGGCAAGAAGGACGAGGCCGAGGCCGCCAAAGAGGCCGTGCGCGCCGTCAACGAGAAGATTGACGGTCTGGCCGAGCGCCGCACCGCCCTCGAGCAGGAGCAGTACGACTTCATGGCTCACCTGCCCAACATTCCTTGCGAGGCCACGCCGTACGGCAAGGACGAGGACGAGAACATCGAGCGCCGTCGTTGGGGCACCCCGCGCGAGTTCGACTTCGACTTTAAGCCGCACTGGGATCTGGGCACCGACCTCGACATCCTTGACTTCGAGCGCGGCAACAAGCTCTCCGGCAGC
Organism: uncultured Collinsella sp.; assembly: GCA_958444075.1. Taxonomy (GTDB): domain Bacteria; phylum Actinomycetota; class Coriobacteriia; order Coriobacteriales; family Coriobacteriaceae; genus Collinsella. The sequence continues at coordinate 58,304 of CAUCNB010000005.1, forward strand.
CGCTTCACCGTTCTCGGTGGCGCCGGCGCCCGTCTTGAGCGCGCCCTCATCAACTTCTTCCTCGATACGCACACCAGCCGTGGTTTTAAGGAGTGGTGGCCGCCCATCGTCGTCAAGCGTCAGACCATGTTCGGCACGGGCCAGCTGCCCAAGTTCGAGGACGACGCCTATCACGTCTCGGGCGACAACTTCCTGATCCCCACCGCCGAGGTCGTGCTCACCAACCTGCACGCCGGTGAGGTCCTCGACGCCGACACCCTGCCGCGCCGCTACACCGCCTTCACCCCCTGCTTCCGCGAGGAGGCCGGTTCCGCCGGTCGCGATACCCGTGGCATCATCCGTCAGCACGAGTTCGACAAGGTCGAGATGGTCAAGTTCGCTAAGCCGGAGGAGTCCGACGAGGAGCTCGAGAGCATGACCGCCGAGGCCGAGTACCTGCTGCAGCAGCTGGGCCTTCCGTATCGCGTGATTAGCCTGTGCACCGGCGACTTGGGCTTCTCTGCCCGTCAGACCTACGACATCGAGGTCTGGCTGCCGAGCTACAACGCCTACAAGGAGATCAGCTCCTGCTCCAACTGCGGTGACTTCCAGGCCCGTCGCGCCAACATCAAGTATCGCGACCCCGAGAACTTCAAGGGTTCGCGCTACCTGCACACCCTTAACGGTTCCGGCCTGCCGGCTGGCCGTACCATGGCTGCCATTCTGGAGAACTACCAGAACGCCGACGGCACCATCACGATCCCCGAGGTTCTGCGTCCCTACATGGGCGGCCTCGAGAAAATCGAGCCGGTCGCGTAGATTGGCTGCATAAGCGATTTGCTAGGGCACTCCTTTTTGGGGTGCCCTTTTTGTGTGCGGCCATACCATGCTGTGCGGACAGCTCAATAGAAAACACACGAACAACTGTTCTGTATACAGCCATCTACCTGCTATGCTTTTGCTAAATAAGAGCGAGAGAAAGGGGACGCGATGGAGCTGTTTGATGATCGGGTGGTTTTGTTTGAGAGCGACGAGGGCGGGGAGTACCTGCTTGTGACGTGTGAGCCGTCTGGCATGGGTGGCCTGGTGGTTCGACAGACGAGCGAGGGGCCGTTGACGCAATGGTGCTACGAGGAGTCGCCTCATGTGGTTGAGACGTTTGTGGCGCACGAGGGGCTTGTGGCCCTAGAGCATTTCTATGGGGTCCAGACATCTAATCAGGTTGCTCGCATGTTGAGCATCTCGTTTGCCGATTATGATTGTGCCCAGCGGGTGAGATCGCTCCTGAGGGAACTTGATGCTAAGTTTGACGTGATCGAAAAGCCAATCGATCGTACGGGGAATGGCGGTATATGCGGAGCAGCATGACAAGACTGCGTTCCACAAAAAAGTTTGAGATTGTGCTTGACTCCAATAAGCTAAAGTGGTTTTATATGTTTTGTGCTGCGGCGTTACCTCAGCTGGATAGAGGGTCTGACTACGAATCAGAACGTCATAGGTTCGAATCCTATACGCCGCACCAATTGAAATTGAAAGCCTCCGGCAACGGGGGCTTTTCTTTTAGGCGGACGACGCCGCATGGATTCGAACCTCGGTCGAGGCGCGGGCGTCAAGAAAACGCGGAGCGTTTTTAGCCCGCGGGCGAGTCCGCCGGCAGGCGGGCGAAGCCGGTGCGGATCCGCGCAGCGGATGCGCGGAATCCT
>CAUCNB010000006.1:0-59795 GCA_958444075.1 uncultured Collinsella sp.
GGTTGTTGCTACAGTAGCGGGGCGTGCCGGGGGTCCGGCGCGCCCCGTTTTTATTTGACCATGAGGCGGCACGCAGCCATACGCGTGCGGACACCACGCCCAGATTGAGTGCGAGGATGTTCCATGGCCCAATACGCTGCCAACGAAATCGAAAACTTGCCCGATAGCCCAGTAGCCCGTGAGGATTTGGGCGCGGGCGGTATTCCCCGGGGCGCCGGCGCACGCTCTCCGCTGTTCTGGAAGGTTCTGCTCCTTTCGGTGGCGGTCATCTGGGGCTACTCCTTTACCACTATGAAGGACGCACTCGGCACCATTCCAGTGTTCGCGCTGCTCTATGTACGTTTTCTGCCCGCAGCGTTGGTCATGTTTGCCGTCTTCCACAAGCGCATCATCGCGCACCTCAACGCTCGCAACCTGATCGTTGGCCTGAGTATGGGCGTGCTCATGTGGGCGGCCTATGCGTTGCAGACGGTCGGTCTGGCACATACTACGGCGGGCAAGAATGCTTTTTTGACGGGCACGTACTGCATCCTCGTGCCGTTCGCGAGCTATTTTCTGAGCGGCGAAAAACTCACCCGCTATAATCTGGGCGCGGCACTGCTGTGCTTGGCGGGCATTGGCCTGGTGGCGCTTGATAGCGTCGAGTTCAACATCGGCGATGCCATTACGCTGGGCGGCGCGGTTTTCTTCGCCATCCAGATGGCGGTGACCGCCAAGTACGGTCGCAAAATGGACATCAACGTCATCACGTTTTGGATGTTTGTGGGCAATGGCGTGCTGAGCCTGATCTCGTCGCTGCTATTCGAGACCCAGGCGCCTCTGTCCGTGTGGACGCCGAATTTTATCTGTGTGATGGCGTTTCTCTCGGTGGGCTGCACATGCGTGGCTCTGCTCATCCAAAACGTCGGCCTGGCGCATGTCCCGGCTTCGACGGGCTCGCTGCTCCTTTCGATGGAGTCGCCTTCGGGCGTGTTGTTTTCGGTGCTGCTGATGGGGGAGGCGCTCACCTCGCGCCTGCTCGCCGGCTTTGTGCTTATCTTCCTGTCGATTATCTTGAGCGAGACTCACTTCGATTTTTTGCGTCGAAAGCCGCGCCCGCAATTGTAAACAACTTGTTGCGCCGCCCTCCTGGGGCGGCATTTTTTATACCTCGCCCTTAAAGTTGTACCTTGCGCTTTACGCTATCAAAGTGCTTACTGCAAAAACGTTACTGGAGGGCATTTATGGCACCAGCTCAGTCCGATCTTCAACCGCAATCAGCGCCCAAGGCCACCGCGGCGGCGCAGGCCGCTATCGGTGACGGTCTTGTTGCAGAAGCTCAGGCGTTTGCCAACGAGCTTGCCGCATGGCGCCATGATCTCCATCAAACGCCTGAGCTCGGTAACAACCTTCCGCAGACGTCCGCCTTTATCCAGGCGCGTCTGGACGAGATGGATATTCCCTATGCCGTGCTTGTTGACGGCACCTGTGTCGTTGGCCTAATCGGTGCCGGCGCGGCAGCTGCTGCTCGGGGTAACGGTACGTGCACGGACAAACAGGCCGGTACGGTCATCATGCTCCGTGGCGACATGGATGCCCTGCCTGTTGCTGAAGAGTCAGGCGAGCCTTTCGCCTCTACGAACGGCTGCATGCACGCTTGTGGCCACGATATGCACGCGACGGCGCTGCTTGGTGCGGCGCGCCTGCTCAAGGCCCGCGAGTCCGAGCTTGTCGACGCCATCGCCACGATTAAGTTGCTGTTCCAACCGGGCGAGGAAACTTTTGAGGGTGCCCGCGCCGCCATCGCCGACGGTCTGCTGCAGAACCCGCGTCCCCAGGCCGCCTTCGCCATGCACGTTAACAGCCAATCGCCGCTTGGCCTGGTGCTCTACGGCAGCCCGGCGCTCTCGGGCGTGTACGGTTTTCGCATCACGCTTCAGGGCAAGGGCGGCCATGGCTCGAGCCCCGAGATCTGCATCGACCCCATCACGGCCGGCGTGCATGTGCACCTGGCGCTTCAGGAGCTTATCTCCCGTGAGGTGCCGGCGGCCAAGGAGGTCGCGCTTACCGTGGGTAAGTTCGCTGGCGGCTTGGCGGCCAACGTCATCCCCGACACCTGCGTGCTCGAGGGAACGTTGCGCGGCTTCGACGTCGAGCTCATGGAGCACCTCAAGACCCGCATCGCCGAGGTCGTCAACGGTGTGGCCGCAACGTATCGCACGCCGGCGACTATCGAGACGCTTTCGGATGTTCCGCCGCTGGTACTCGACGACGGCATGACGCAGGCGTCGCTTGGCTACGTGGGCGCGGTGCTGCCCAAGTCCGCCTTCCTGCCGCTGTTCCACGCCATGGCGAGCGAGGACTTCGCGTTGATCTCGAGCGAGATCCCGAGTGCGTACTTTACCGTGGGCGCTGCCGTGACTGATACGGACGAGCATTTTGCTCAGCATCATCCCAAGGCACGTTTTAGCGATGCCGAGCTTCCCCTTGGCGCCGCGGCTTATGCCGCCGTCGCTTTGGGCTACATCGCCGACCACCGGTAGCACCCAATCTTGCTACTCGTTTGTTTAAAAAAGGAACAGCATGTCTCAGCAACGTAAGCTCTTCCCCGGCTGGCTCGTGGTGGCCTCTGGCTTCGTGATCATGGCCACGTGCTACACGATTTTCGTCAACTGCATGAGCCTGTTCCAGCCGTTGATCGTCAGCGACCTGGGCATTTCCCTTGCGCAGTACACCATCTCCAACGCCCACGATCGCTGCGTCTAAGCAGTTTGGCATGGCCGACCTGGGTAAGGTCACGGGCACCATTACCTCGCTCGAGATGGTCGGCGGCACCGTGGGCGCCATTGTCTCGGGCGTGCTGTTCGATGCCACGGGCTCCTTTGCGAGCACCTGGATTGTGTGCCTGGCGTGCTCCGTGGTCATGCTCGTGTTCCTGCTGGCGTCCGAGCCCATCGCTGCCAAGCTGCGCGCGAGCGTGGCAGGGGAGTAGGTAGGCCAAAGCGCATCGCCGCTTGTCCGTTTGTCTGCGGCCGCCCTGGGAGCCGAATGGCTGCTCGTACCATCGTTCGGTTTCCACGGCGGCCACGGGCGCACAAAAATGATCTGCTTTCCTCCGTCCCCTACGGATCACGTGATGATCCCCTGGGGACGGAGGAAAACGAATCGGCTGCCGCGCCGGCGCGTCTGGCCGAACGAGTCCCCATACCCTCGTTCGGTCAGGCGCGCCGCCGCTGTTTGCGTTTGTGCCGTATAATGACCGTTACCTATGACGCGATACAAAAGAAAGGTGTTTGCCCATGCAGGCACAGAAGGCGGAGGGAACCCGCGACCTTATCGGCGCCGAGATGCGCGCCTGGCAAAAGATGCAGCAGATTGCGGCCGGCGTGTTCGAGCCGTTTGGCTTTAAGCCCATCGAGACGCCCGCGATCGAGCAGGTGGACGTCTTTGTCCACGGCATCGGCCAGTCGACCGACGTCGTTCGCAAGGAGATGTTCCGCGTCTTTAGCGGCGCCAACCTGGAGCGCGTCTTTACCGAGGGCACCGACACCAAGCTCAAGCCCAAGCAGCGCCTGGCGCTTCGCCCCGAGGGCACGGCTGGTGTGGTGCGCGCCGTCGTGGAGAACAATCTGGTGCCCCAGGGCTCCACGCCGTTTAAGGCGTACTACGCCGAGGCCATGTTCCGCGGCGAGCGTCCCCAGAAGGGTCGCCTGCGCCAGTTCCACCAGGTAGGCATCGAGTGGCTCGGCGCTCCCGATCCGGCGGCAGACGCCGAGTGCATCATTATGCTCATGGAGTTCTACAAGCGCCTTGGTTTCGATCTTTCCAAGCTCCGTCTGCTCATTAACTCGATGGGCGATGCCCAATGCCGTCCGGCCTATCGCGAGCAGGTCAAGCAGTTTATCCTCGATCACGCCGACGAGATGTGCGACGAGTGCCGCGAGCGCGCCGAGCTCAATCCGCTGCGTGCCTTCGACTGCAAGAACGACCACTGCCGCGAGATCATGGCCGACGCACCGCTGATGGGCGACAACTTGTGCGATGAGTGCCGCGAGCACTACGAGCAGGTCAAGCGCTATTTGGATGCGGCGGGTATCGAGTATGTCGAGGATCCCACCTTGGTGCGTGGCTTGGACTACTACACCCGTACCGTCTTTGAGGTCGAGGCTCCCGGCGCCGGCGTCGGTTCCATCGGTGGCGGCGGTCGCTATGACGGCTTGGTCGAGCTCGAGGGTGGCAAGCCCACGGCAGGCGTCGGCTTTGCCGTCGGTTTTGAGCGTGCGCTGCTGGCCCTGCAGGCCTTTGGCAGCGACCTGGGTGCCGAGGAGGCCCCGTGCGTCTACGTCGCCAATGCCGGCAAGGAGTTGCGCCAGAACGTCTTTGCCATCACGCAGGAGCTTCGTGCCGCTGGCATCGTGACCGAGGCCGACTACCAGGGTCGTTCGCTCAAAGCTCAGTTTAAGCAGGCCGACAAGGTTGGCGCCAAGCTCATTTTGGTCCTGGGTGGCGACGAGCTTGCCGCCGGCAAGGTCAAGGTGCGCGACATGGAGAGCCATGACGAGGCCCTCGTCGATCTGGCCAACGTGGTCGAGGCGGTTCGCGAGCGCCTGTAGCGCATGATTTTTGAGCTGTAGTGCCGCTGAGGTGCCCAGCTCATTGCGAGCGATTGTTACGGGGGTGTTTCGCTTTTATGCGGAATGCCCCCATTTACGTATGCCGCCCACCGAGAAATACGACCATTTAGGGCAAAAACCCTTGCAATGCAGAAAATACTTTTGTGTGGTAAAGCGCAATCAGTGTCGAAAGTATTTCGCAAGCGCCTATAATGAATACCGCATGTTACGTGCATAGAAGGAGGAATGGGAGGAAACGTGGCTGAGAACCTAAGCAACCAGTCTGTACCCGAAGCCGCGGCGCGCGTCGCTGCCGTGGTCAACCGCCTCGTTAACCGAATCGGCTCGAATGCCGAGTCCAGGGAGCGTCTCGCCGAGATCGAGATCCCCGAGGAGCTGCGCGACAACTTGGCGCTGTTCCTGCGCCTGGAGCGCCGTGTGCTTAGCGAGTATGATCCCGAGATCGCGGACCTGTTCGACAAGATCCTGACGGCCGAGATTGTGGCCAATGCCGGAAATCCCGGCGCCCGTGCTGCCGACGAGTCCGTCGACGAGCAGGGCGTGCCCACCGCCGACGAGCCTACTGCTGTGGCGTTTCGTGAGGTCGTCGATCTGATTGACAGCCTGCCGCTCGATAAGCAGCAGGTTATTGTCCGCGCCTTTACGAGCTTCTTCCATCTGGCAAACCTGTCGGAGGAGAACTACCGCGTGGCGCAGCTGCGCGAGCGCGAGGCAGGTGCGTCGACCGATACCGAGGTCGATCCCGCCAACGAACTCACCGTCGCCTATCACCAGTTGGTAAACGAGATGGGTGTCGAGGGCGCCAACGAGCTGCTCGACAAGCTCGAGTTCCACCCTGTCTTTACCGCACATCCCACCGAGGCCCGTCGTAAGGCCGTCGAGGGCAAGATTCGCCGTATCTCCAACCTGCTGGAGGAGCGTCCGCGCCTGGGCGGCTCCGACCTGGTGGAGAACGAGCGCCATATGCTGCAGGAGATTGACGCTCTGGTGCGCACGAGCCCCATCGCGCTCAAGAAGCCCACGCCGGTCGAGGAAGCCGATACCATCATCGACATCTTCGATAACACACTGTTCGATGTGATCCCCGTCATCTACCGTCGTTTTGACGACTGGGTGCTGGGCGACAAGGCCGGCACCGTGCCGCCGCTGTGCCCGGCGTTCTTCCATCCCGGCAGCTGGATCGGTTCCGACCGCGACGGTAACCCCAACGTTACCGCCAAGGTGAGCCGCGAGGTCGCCGCCAAGTACTTCACGCACATGGTGCTCAAGCTCGAGGACAAGTGCCGCCGCATCGGCCGCAACCTTACGCTCGAGGCCGCCTACAGCAAGCCGTCGGCAGAGCTCATGAACCTGTGGAACCATCAGGTCGAGATGAGCGCTCAGTACACGGCTCGCGCCGAGCTGATTTCCGAGCACGAGCCGCATCGCGCCGTCATGCTCGTCATGGCCGACCGTCTGAACGCCACCGTGCGCCGTATCACCGATACCATGTACCACAGCGCCGATGAGTTCCTGGAGGACCTGCGTGTCGTCCAGCGCTCGCTGGCCGCTTGCGGTGCCGTCCGTGCTGCCTACGGCCCGGTCCAGACCATCATCTGGCAGGTCGAGTCCTTCGGCTTCCATATGGTCGAGATGGAGTTCCGTCAGCACTCCGTGGTGCATGCCCGCGCCCTCAAGGATATCCACGAGAACGGTATCCATGGCGACCTGCAGCCCATGACGCGTGAGGTCATCGATACCTTCCGTGCTATCGGTTCCATCCAAAAGCGCTACGGCAAGAAGATGGCGCACCGCTACATCATCTCGTTCACCAAGAGCGCCCAGCATGTGGCCGACGTCTTTGAGCTTGCCCACCTGTCCTTTGCGCATGAGGAGGATGTCCCCGAGCTCGACGTGATCCCGCTGTTCGAGCAGCTCGAGGACCTCGAGGGCTGCGTCGACGTGCTCGACCAGATGCTTACGCTGCCCGTGGTGCAAAAGCGCCTTGCCCAGACCAACCGTCGCATGGAGGTCATGCTGGGCTATTCCGACTCCTCCAAGGATGCCGGTCCTACCACGGCTATGCTCGCGCTGCACTCCGCACAGGAGCGTATTGCCAAGTGGGCCGAGAAGAACGATATCGATCTGGTGCTCATGCACGGTCGCGGCGGTGCCGTGGGCCGTGGTGGCGGCCCGGCCAACAAGGCCGTGCTGGCGCAGCCCAAGGGTTCGGTCAACTGCTTCTTTAAGCTCACCGAGCAGGGCGAGGTCATCTTTGCCCGTTACGGTAACCGCACGCTGGCTCAGCGCCATGTTGAGTCCGTTGCCGCTGCAACGCTTTTGCAGTCGGCCCCGAGCGTCGAGAAGACCAACACCGAGACCACGCAGAAGTTCTGGGATATGGCCGAGAAGCTCAACGCTGCAAGCCACGAGCGCTATCTGGATCTGCTGAACACCGAGGACTTTACACCGTGGTTCTCGACCGTGACGCCGCTGACCGAGGTCGGTCTGCTGCCGATCGGCTCGCGCCCGGCCAAGCGCGGTCTGGGTGCCAAGTCGCTCGACGACCTGCGTACCATTCCGTGGATTTTCAGCTGGAGCCAGGCTCGCATTAACCTGGCCGCTTGGTACGGTCTGGGTACCGCCTGCGAGCAGCTGGGCGATCTTGACCAGCTCAAGGCTGCCTACCAGGAGTGGCCGTTCTTCCGCACGTTCATCGACAACATCGAGATGTCGATCGCTAAGACCGACCAGCGCATCGCCAAGATGTATCTGCACCTGGGCGATCGCCAGGATCTGTCCAAGAAGGTCTTCACCGAGATGCAGCTCACGCGTAAGTGGGTCCTTGCCATCGTCGGTGACGAGTGGCCGCTACAGCGCCGTCGCGTGCTTGGCTGCGCCGTTCGCGTGCGTAACCCCTATGTCGACGCCCTGTCCATCGCTCAGGTCCGCGCCCTTCGCGAGGTGCGTATGAACCAGGACGAGATGGCCGAGGAGAAGAAGGCCGAGTACATGAGCCTGATTCTTTCGACTGTGACCGGCGTCTCGGCAGGATTGCAGAACACGGGGTAATCGATAACCCTGTAGTCGTCCGGGTCCGCCATCAGTTTACTTTTAGGCACGTCCTCGGACATGCAAGAAGCCCTCGCTGCGCACTTCGTGCGGCGAGGGCTTCTTGCGTCCTGCGGAGTGTGCCTAAAAGTAAACTGATGGGGCCCTACGATGTCCGGTCTTCGGCGGATTACTGCTGGGGAAAAGATAGCGCGCTTCGCGCGTTTTGGATGGGGTCTGTCTCGGCGGCGCGTTTGGCGCTTCTCGCCTTGCGACTGTAGCGCCCGCGGTCCTCATTGGGACCACGGCCGTTTTGTTATGGGTCAAATATGAACGTTGTGTTAATGAGTCGGTGGACGGTGGTGTTTTTCGGTGAGCGGCGTATCCTTCCAACGGTTTGACTAGTGTGTCAGTTGAAAGGAAGAGGGCGCTCGTCAATGTTTGAATGTGAACTACCGTTTGACCACAAGACGTTGCATCTGGAGCTCGAGGACAAGAACTTCGCGGGTGTGATGGAAGGTCATCAAAACGAGTTTAAGACTACAAAATCGCAGGAAGAGCTGGTAGAGGAGTCGCTTGCCAACCCTTATGGCTCGCCTTCGCTCGAGGAGCTTTGTGCTGGCAAAAAGGATATCGTAATTATCAGCTCTGACCATACGCGTCCCGTTCCTTCGCGTGTGACGATGCCTATTCTGCTGCATCACATTCATGCCGCTGCGCCCGAGGCCCGTGTGCGTATTTTGGTTGCTACGGGTATGCACCGTCCGTCGACGCACGAGGAGCTCGTCAATAAGTATGGCGAGGACATCGTTGCCAACGAGGAAATCGTTATGCATGTCGCGACCGACGACAGCATGATGAAAAAGATCGGCACCCTGCCTTCTGGTGGCGAGTGCATCATCAACAAGATTGCGGCCGATTGCGATCTGCTGCTTGCCGAGGGCTTTATTGAGCCGCACTTCTTTGCCGGTTTCTCTGGTAGCCGCAAGTCCGTCCTGCCTGGCATCGCCAGCTACAAGACCATCATGTACAACCACAACGGTCAGTTTGTGAACGATTCCCACTCGCGTGCCGGCAACCTGTGCCACAACCACGTGAGCGAGGACATGTTTGCCGCCGCCGAGATGGCTCACCTTGCCTTTGTGCTCAACGTGGTGCTCAACGGCAAGCACGAGGTCATTGGCTCCTTTGCCGGCGACATCCACAAGGCGCACGAGGCTGGCTGCGAGTTCGTGAAGAGCCTTGCCGGCGTTGAGCCCGTCGAGTGCGAGATCGCCATTACCACTAACGGCGGCTACCCCCTCGATCAGAACATCTATCAGGCTGTGAAGGGCATGTGCGCTGCCGAGGCCACGCTTCCCGAGGGCGGCGTGATCATCGACGTCGCCGGTTGTGCCGACGGTCACGGCGGCGAGGGCTTCTATCACAACATCGCCGACAACGATCCGGCAGAGTTTGAGCGCGCCTGTATCGATCGTCCTAAGGACGAGACCCTGCCCGATCAGTGGACGAGCCAGATCTTTGCCCGCATCCTGGCGCATCACCCCGTGATCATGGTCACCGACCTGTGCGATCACCAGATGCTCAAGGATATGCACATGACGCCGGTCAACACCCTCGAGGAGGCGCTCAAGCTCGCCTTTGAGATGAAGGGTGCCGACGCCAAGGTCGCCGTCATCCCCGATGGCCTGGGTGTTGTCGTCGCGCAGCACTAGTGCGCGGCTTAAACGAATCGTTTATAACCGACAAGAAAGATAAGGTTTTATGCTTACCAAACTCCTCTGCGAATTCGGCGCGACGGCCCTCATGATCGTCTTTGGCGTGGGCGTGCACTGCGATACCGTGCTCAAAGGCACCAAGTATCAGGGCTCCGGCCATATGTTTGCCATCACCACCTGGTCTTTTGGCATCTCGGTCTGCCTGTTTGTCTTTGGCGGCGCCGTGTGCATGAACCCCGCTATGGTGCTTGCCCAGTGCATCGTCGGTCTGGTGCCGTGGGGCAACTGCATCCCCTTCATGCTTGCCGATATGCTCGGCGGCTTTGTGGGTGCCGTGATCGCTTGGTTTATGTATGCCGATGAGTTCAAGGCTTCCGAGGGTGTCGTCGATCCCATTGCCCAGCGCAACATCTTCTCGACCAACCCCACCACCGAGGGTACGAACTATGCCCGCAACTTCTTCTGCGAGGCAATCTGCACCTTTGTGTTCATTAGCGCCATCCTTGCTGCTGCTAGCCGTGCTGGTGAGGACGTTTTGATGCTCGCCATCTGCGTCGGCCTGATTGTCTGGGCCGTTGGCATGGGCATGGGCGGCATCACCGGCTTCGCTATGAACCAGGCACGTGACCTTGGTCCCCGCCTTGCTTATCAGGTGCTGCCGATTAAGAACAAGGCTGACAACAACTGGAAGTATGGTCTGCTTGTTCCTGGCATCGCGCCGTTTGTCGGTGCTATTGTGGCCGCGCTGTTTGTGCATGGTTTCTTGGGCATGTTCTAGTCGAAGGCTACATAGTTGTCCGCTGGCCGCATGGGGTAACTTCCCAGCGCGTCCTCGGACATGCAAAAAGGCTCGCTGCGCACTTCGTGCGGCGAGCCTTTTTGCGTCCTGCGGAATGCGCTGGGAAGTTACCCCATGCGGCCAGCTGCGGGATCTTTGCTGCGCTCGAGCAAGCAACCCAACATATATCTGAATTTGGATGGGAGGGGCTTGTTGCTGATAGGGGCGTTGAGCTGTTGTTGACACTTTGGGATGCGTGGCGCCCTAGGTTGGGGTGATGCTTTGGGATGAGCTTCTTACTTAGCTGAAGAGGGGCTGTATGGCTGATAGGTAGTCTTTGGCTACGTCGGCTTTGTCTGCTTGGAAGTTGTGCCAGGCCCACCATTGGACCATTCCTACGAAGCTTGAGGCTATGTGGTGTAGTAGGAAACTGCGGTCCATGGTGCCGGCGGGGCCTGCGGGGTCGACGGGGACGGTTTCGGCTGCGCGCGACATGATGGTCTTGCGGAGACAGTCGGCGAAGACGCGTGAGCCGGCGCCGGCTACGAGGGCTCGAACGCCCTGGCGGCGTTCCCAGAGATTGTTGAGGATATGCTCGACCTGCACGAGTGGGTCGTCGAGCGGTGTGCCATCGTCGTCAAGAGCGTGGGTGCAGATGTCGCTCACGAGTTCGGACAGTAGGTCGTCTTTGCTCTTAAAGAGACCGTAGAATGTCGCGCGGCCTACGTGAGCGCGAGCGATGATGTCGCCGACGGTGATCTTGCCGTAATCTTCCTCGCGCAGGAGCTCGGAGAACGCCGCAACGATGGCGGCGCGGCTTTTTGCCTTGCGGGCATCCATGGCTATGCGTCCGCGTGAACGAGCAGGCAGCGGAGCGTGCCGGAGCAACCCTCGTAGGGGCGTTTGCCGGCGCCGTAGCCGACAGCTTCGATGCGGTAGCGTGAGGGCAGTTGGTCGGACGTACGCAGGGCGGTGACGATGGCGGCGCCTGTGGGCGTTACGAGCTCGCCAGCGACCGGTGCAGGCGTGAGAGCGATATTGCCCGCCTGGCACAGGTTGACGACAGCGGGGACGGGAATGGGCATGAGGCCGTGTGCACAGCGGATGGTTCCGTGGCCCTCGGAGAGCGACTCGACCACGATGTCCTCAATGCCCAGGTCATCGAGGCAGATGGCGACAGAGCAGACGTCGACGATGGAGTCGATGGCGCCCACCTCGTGGAACATGACGGTCTCGGGCGTTTTGCCGTGAGCCTTGGCCTCGGCAGCGGCGAGTGCGGTAAAGATGGCGAGGGCGCGACGCTTGGCGCCATCGCTTAGCTGCGAGCCATCGATAATGGCGGTGACGTCCGCCAAAGACCGGTGGTGATGGTGGTGGGCGTGATGATGCCCCTCGTGGCCATGGCCGTGGATCTCATGGTCATGGTCGTGTGTGTGCTCGTGCTCATGCTCGTCATGGTCATGATGATGGTGGTGCTCATGCTCATGCATATGCTCGACAGCTGCTTCGTTGCCGTAGAGCCAGGCCATATCGTGGTCGTGGTTCTCGAGCTCCTCTGCCAGCTGAACGTCAAAGTCGCAGGCGTCGATGCCGTGCTTGTTTACGCGCGTGACGGCGATCGAAAAGCCATCGACCGGCAGCGTGGCGAGCTGTTCGCGCAGCTGCTCCTCACTGGCATCCAGGTCGAGCAGGGCCGCAACGGTCATATCGCCGCTGATGCCCGAGGTGCCGTCGATGATAAGCGTGTGCTGATGGTTGGACATGGGATGCTCCTTAGCGGGCGCAGGGCGTGCCGGCGCTCAGATGATTGATAAGACTTGCCTGGTAGGCGGCACCAAAGCCGTTGTCGATATTGACGACCGAGACGCCGCTGGCGCAGGAGTTGAGCATGGCGAGCAGCGCGGCCACGCCACCAAAGTTCGCGCCGTAGCCCACGCTGGTGGGAACGGCGATGACCGGGCAACTCACCAGGCCGCCGATGACGCTCGCCAGGGCGCCTTCCATGCCGGCGATGGCGATGACCACCTGCGCCTGGGCAAGTTCCTCGGCATGCGCAAGCAGGCGGTGCAGCCCGGCGACGCCCACGTCGTAAAGGCGATCGACTTCGTTGCCATAGAACTCGGCCGTCAACGCGGCTTCCTCGGCGACGGGCAGGTCGCTCGTGCCGGCGCAGGCGACAACGATGCGTCCGTTGCCGGTAGGGGAGGGCTTGCCGCCCACGAGGGCGAGCTGCGCGTCCGGGACATATCCCAGGTCGATGCCGTTGCCGAGAAGCTCCGAGGTGCGGGCGGCCTTTTTGGCGTCCAGGCGCGTGACCAGGATGCGCTCCTGGCCGGCATCGCGCAGCGCTTTGATAATGGCGGCAATCTGATCGGCGGTTTTACCGGCACCGTAGACAACCTCGCCGGCTCCCTGGCGCACCCCGCGCGAAAGATCGAGCTGCGCAAAGCCCAAATCGGCGGTCGGAGCCGTCTGGATGCGCGTGAGGGCGACGGCCGGGGTGACTGCCCCGCCGGCAACATCGCTCAGTAACTGCTCAAGATCTCGCTTATCCATATATGTTCCCTTCGACGGCGCAAAGTCTAGCACTCAAAGGGTATGTTTCCGAACATTAAGACAAAATTGTTCGGAAACTATAGGACAGACTGATTCAATTGTTAGACGGATCGACTAGTCACGCAGGATGATGTCCATGGCGAGCATCAGATTGCGCTCGTCGATGGCAAACGGGGCGGCCTCGCGCGTCTTGGGCTTGGCACAAAACGCGATGCCCGTGCCCGCGGCCTGAATCATGGGGATGTCGTTGGCACCGTCGCCGATCGCGACGGTGTGGGCCATGTCGACGCCGCACTCAACTGCCCAGTCCAGCAGCTGGATGAGCTTGGACTCCTTGGTCACAATGTCGGCAGCCAACTTACCGGTGAGCTTGCCGCCTACGACCTCCAGACGGTTGGCCAGGCAAAAGTCGATTCCCGCGGCGGCCACGATCTTGTCGGCAACCTCGTGGAAGCCGCCACTTACGACGCCGACCTTCCAGCCCTTGCTGTGCGCCGAGCGCACAAGCTCCAGCGCGCCGGGGGTAAACGTCACGCGCTCAAAGGTGCGCTCGAACACGCTCTCGTCCAAGCCGGCAAGCAGCCCCACGCGCTCCTCGAGCGCTTGCTTAAAGTCAAGCTCGCCGCGCATGGCGCGCTCGGTGATCTGCGCCACTTGCTTGCCCACGCCGGCTTCCTCGCCCAACAGGTCGATGACCTCCTGGTTGATGAGCGTGGAGTCGATATCCATAACGATGAGGCGTGCAGTCATGGCGGGCCTTTCCAAGTGCAGTTGTATTGGGGCACATTGTCGCACGTGACGAGCGCGGGCGGGTGTCACGGCGCGTCAATTGTTTCGTCTCCGTCAAGTCTTTGGGCAGGAGCCACTTTTTCGCGGCACATCGACGCGAGTGCGATAAGATAGAACGCCATGTCTGGCTGCGCGGTTTACGCAGGCTGGGCAAATCTGTACGACGCCGCCCGGAACGACACGGGGCGGCACAGATCCATAAAGGAGGATCACTGGTATGAGCCAGACCCGTCCCATCGATGAGCATTCCATGCACACCCGTACCTGCGGCGAGCTTCGCTTCGAGAACGTGGGCGAAGAGGTCACCCTCACCGGTTGGGTGAGCCGTCGCCGCGACCACGGCGGCCTTATCTTCTGCGACCTTCGCGACCGTGAGGGCATCACGCAGCTCACCTTCGACCCCGAGCACTCCGACGGCGACGCCTTTAAGATCGCCGAGACCATGCGTCCCGAGTGGCCCATCAAGATTCACGGCGTCGTGCGCGCCCGTGGCGAGGAGACCACCAACACCAAGCTCGCGACTGGCGAGATCGAGGTCCTGACCGACCACGCCGAGGTGCTCAACACGTCCGTCACCCCGCCGTTCCAGATCGAGGACGGCATCGAGACCAGCGAGGACACCCGCCTGCGCTATCGCTATCTGGACCTTCGTCGTCCCGAGATGATGGCCAACCTCAAGCTGCGCTCCGACTTTACCTTTGCCATTCGCGAGGCGCTGCACAACCGTGAGTTCATGGAGGTCGAGACGCCCTCCCTGTTCAAGTCCACGCCCGAGGGCGCCCGCGACTTCATCGTCCCCAGCCGCATCCAGCCGGGCAACTTCTACGCCCTGCCGCAGTCCCCGCAGCTCCTGAAGCAGCTGCTTATGGTCGGTGGCGTCGAGCGCTACTATCAGGTTGCCAAGTGCTTCCGCGACGAGGACTTGCGTGCCGACCGTCAGCCCGAGTTCACCCAGGTCGATATCGAGATGTCCTTCGTGGACCAGAACGACGTTATGAGCGCGCTCGAAGAGGTTCTTGCCGATGCCTTCGGCCGCATGGGTGTCGAGATGCCCACGCCGCTGCGTCGCATGAACTACTGGGAGGCCATGGACACCTATGGCTCCGACAAGCCCGATACCCGCTATGGCATGCACCTGGTTGACCTGACCGACATCTTTGCCAACTCCAAGTTCAAGGTCTTTGCGACTGCTGCAAACGAGGAGGGCTCTGTCGTCAAGGCCATCAACGCCAAGGGTGCCGGTGCCTGGGCTCGCGCCAAGATCGATAAGCTTGCCGGCGTGGCTTCCACGTTTGGCGCCAAGGGCCTTGCCTGGATCGCCTTCCGCGAGGACGGCTCCATCAACAGCCCCATCGTCAAGTTCTTCTCGGACGAGGAGATGGCTGCCCTGCGCGAGCGCATGGACGTCGAGCCCGGCGACCTTGTGATGTTCGCCGCCGGCCCGCGCCTGCTCTCCGACGAGATCCTGGGCGGCATGCGTTCCCACATGGCTAACGCGCTCGAGATCAAGCGCGAGGGCCACGACTTCTTGTGGGTCGTCAACTTCCCGCTGTTCCACTGGGACGAGGACCGCAAGGCTTACGCTGCCGAGCACCAGCCCTTCACCCTGCCGACCGAGACCGACATCGCCAAGATCGAGGCCGACCCGCTGGCAGCCGGTTCCTGCACCTACGACTTTGTCATGGACGGCTTTGAGGCCGGCGGCGGCGGTATGCGTATCCACAACGCCGAAATGCAGATGTCCATGCTCAAGCTCCTGGGCTTTACCGAGGAGCGCGCCGAGTCGCAGTTCGGCTTCCTCATGGAGGCTCTCAAGTTTGGTGCGCCCCCGATGGGCGGCTTCGCCCTGGGCCTGGACCGCGTGTGCATGCTGCTCACCGGCTCCGACTCCATCCGCGACGTCATGGCGTTCCCCAAGACGGCCAGCGGCTCCGACCTCATGTCGGGCGCCCCGAGTGCCGTTTCCGGCGCCCAGCTCAAGGACGTCAGCCTGCGCCTGATGTAGGCAAGCGGCTACATATTGCCCGTAACGAGGGAAGGACACGTGCCTTCCCTCGTTTTTTATACGTCGAGATTGTGAGGGCATGGGATGACCGGGCGTTGCGGAAAGTGCGTCCCGGAATCTGCGTCCAGAACGGGTCGCGCTTTCCCAAAGGGGGTCCTCTGGGAAAGCGCGACCCAGAATTCGGCAAAATAATGGGGCACAGTTTCCGCTTGAGCGGTCTAACGGAAACTGTGCCCCAGAATGAGCGCTCAAAACGGGGCAGGCTTTCCGCAACAACTGTCTGGCGAAAAGCCCGGCCCAGTTTCCTACAGCGAGTCTCTCTGAACGAGCTGCATGTGCATCACGGAGGTGGTGGGCTCGGCGCCCTTGATCATGTCGAGCGCAATGTTGGCGGCCATGTGGCCTTCTTCGCGCAGGGGCTGGCGGACGGTCGTGAGTGCGGGGACGCAGCGCGCCGCAATCTCGTGATCGTCGAAGCCGACGACAGAAACGTCCGCCGGAACGGATAGGCCTGCCTCGTTGAGTGCGGTGATGACGCCAGCCGCGATACGGTCCGATCCGCAGAGCACGCCATCGAAAGCAATCTCGCGCGCGAGGATCTGGTGCATGGCCTGATAGCCGTCTCCGCTGTTCCAGCCGGTATAGATAACGTTTGCGTCTGGGAGGTCTTCGCCCAAGACGGCGCGGTAGCCGCGCAGGCGGTCGACAACAGCGGGGTTGTCTTGCGGTCCCAACACGGCGACGATATCTTTGCGCCCGCGCTCCTTCATGGCGAGTGCCGCAAAGCGTCCGCCCTCTTCGTCGTCAGAGTAGACCGTCGAGAACACATCGCGATAGGGGTGACCCTCGAGCTGGCCGCACAACACGGTGGGCACGCCCAGCTCGCGCAGTACCTCGAGCAGTTCGCTGCCCTTGTAGGGGGAGACGTTGATTACGGCGTCGAACGAGCGGCGCTCAAAGTGCTCGCGTGCGCGGTTGCGCTCATGCGTAGAAGACGCCTGCAAGATAACGGGCAGATAGGATGACTCCGACAGTTCTTCGGTAATGCCGCTCAAAAACTCGCTATAGGTGGGGTCGCTGAAGAGTTCACTCAGGGGCTCGGTCACGAGCACGGCGATGATTTCCGTGCGTCCGACAGCGAGCGCTCGGCCACGAGCGTTGGGGACAAAATTGACTTCCTTGGCCGCTGCGCGGACGCGCTTTTTGGTTTCCTCGCTAATGCGGGGCGAATCGTTGAGGGCGCGCGATGCCGTGGAGCGCGACACGCCGGCAGCTGCGGCAACCTCGGCAAGCGTAGGTGCGGTGCGAACTGGTTGGGTCATGGCGTCTCCTGGAAAATGCGGTCGATGTTGTCATTGATACGGGCTGGTGCGGATACAGCTTACTATAGTGCGCCTGAACAGCGTTCATGATATCCGGCCACTGGTGGCATTTCACGTTCAAGCTGCTGTTGAACATGGCTTGCACGGGTGGGGCATAGATGGGCGCGGCCGTTGTCAGCCGCCTGGGAATGCTGTTTTGCGCTGAGTTTCGATACTCAGGGTGACATAAGTGTCGTGGTTGTACAACCGGTTGCACCGTTAATCCGACAAAATCGACCGTTCGGCGGACAACCGGTTGCACAGATTTTTGTACCGCCCGTAAGATAAGGACAACCGGTTGCACAAAGAAGCACTACGATGACGAAGGAGCATCACCATGGACGCCATTAACGATTGGGAAAACCAAGCGCTCACCCACAGGAACCGCCTGGCACCCCATGCGTACTTTATGGGTTATGAGGCCGCCGATCTCGCCGCTACGTACAGCCGCGAGCTGTCGCGCGGATTTGTCCAGCTGTCCGGCTCGTGGCAGTTCCGCCTTTTTGAGGGCCCCGCGGCCGTCTCCAACGAAGCACTTTGCACGTACAAGCCCGAGTGGGATCACGTGGAGGTTCCGCACCTGTGGCAGGTAGACGGCTATGGCAACCTTGCCTACACCGACGAGGGTTTTCCGTTCCCGGTGGATCAGCCGTTCGTTCCCTCCGACGACCCTACGGGCGTCTACCAGCGCATCGTCAAACTTCCCGCCGTGCCTGCCGGCGCTCGCGAGATTATTCGCTTCGACGGTATCGAGAGCTACGGCGAGCTGTATGTCAACGGCAAGTTTATCGGCATGACCAAGGGTTCGCGCCTGTCCGCCGAGTTTGACGTGACCGACGCGCTCGTCGAGGGCGACAACCTGTTTGCGGTCAAGGTTCTGCAGTACAGCGATGGTAGCTACATCGAGGACCAGGACATGTGGTGGGCATCGGGCATCTTCCGCGATGTGTACCTCATGCAGCGTCCCGCCGCGCATCTGGTCGACTTTAGGTTCCGCACGCACCGCGAGGGCGATGCCGCTCTGATCACGCTCGATACGGTTGCCGAGGGCGCAAGTCGCGTCGTGTATACGCTCAGCGATGGCCAGAATGTGGTCGCTACGGGCGAGTGCGTCGACGGCCATGCCGAGTGCAGCGTTGCCGATGCCCACTTCTGGAACCCCGAGGACCCCTTCCTCTATGACCTTACGCTTGAGGTCTACGACGGCGACGAGGTCAGCGAGTACGTTCCGCATCGCCAAGGCCTTGCCGAGGTGACGGTCGAGGGCAATCATATCTACCTCAACGGCACCTACTTTAAGATGCATGGCGTCAACCGCCACGACCACGACGATCACAAGGGCCGCGCCGTGGGTCTCGAGCGCATGCGCCGCGACCTGGAGCTCATGAAGCAGCACAACATCAACGCGGTGCGCACGTCCCACTACGCCAACGATCCGCGCTTCTACGAGCTGTGCGACGAGTACGGCATCATGCTGGTCGCCGAGACCGATATGGAGAGCCACGGCTTCGAGAATATCGGCAATATCGCCCTGGTCACCGACGACCCTGCCTGGGAGCCGGCTTACGTTGACCGTGTTGAGCGCCTGGTGATGCAGGAACGCAACCACGCGTGCATCATCATGTGGTCGATGGGCAACGAGAGCGGCTATGGCTGCAACATCCGCGCGATGTACGCCAAAGCTCACGAGCTCGACGGTCGTCCGGTCCACTACGAGGAGGATCGCAACGCCGATACCGTCGACGTCATTTCCACCATGTACTCCCGCGTGTCGCAGATGAACGACTTTGGCGAGCATCCGTTCCCCAAGCCGCGCATCAACTGCGAGTACGGCCACTCCATGGGTAATGGTCCCGGAGGCCTGTCCGAGTACCAGGAGGTCTTCGATCGCTGGGATTGCATCCAAGGCCAGTTTATTTGGGAATGGTGCGACCACGGTTTGGCTGCTGTGACCGAGGACGGCGTTGCCTACGACATGTATGGCGGCGACAACGGCGATTACCCCAACAACAGCAACTTCTGCATCGACGGCATGGTGTTCCCCTGGCAGCAGCCGAGCCCGGGCCTTACCGAGTACGGCCAGGTCATCTGCCCGGTTCGCATGGCCTACGATGCCGAGGCGGGCGAGCTGACCGTCACCAACAAGCGTTGGTTTACCACCCTCGAGGATGTCTGCCTGTCGGCGGAGACCCTGGTGGACGGCGACGTGGTCTGCCGCAAGACGCTCATGCCCGGTGCGGTTGCCCCCGGCGAGTCCGTCCAGCTTCCGCTGGTGATTCGCGAGGCCGCAGTGGGCGAGACCCTGCTGACCGTGCACGCCTACACCATGGCGGCTCACGCCTGGTGCGAGCCGATGTTCCAACTGGGTGCAAGCCAGTTTGCCATCGCAAACCATCCGGCGCCGGCAATTGCCGCCCCCACTCGTCCTGAGCTTACGGTCGAGGAGACCGAGCAGGAGATTCGTATTCGCTCCCTCAACGGCGAGCTGACCTTCAGCAAGGTCAACGGTACCGTGAGCGAGTGGAAGGCATCCGGTCGCGACGTCATGACCTCCGGTCCCCAGGTTGGTTTTTGGCATCCGCTCGTCGATAACCACGCCCAGGAGTACGACTCCCTGTGGAAGGATAACTTCATCGATGTGATGCAGACGTCTACCCGCAATGTTTCTTGGAAGCAGGACGACAATGCGGTTGTCGTTACCGTGAGCCAGCGTATCGCTCCTCCCGTCCGCGCGTTCGGCATGCGCGTCGAGCTCGTCTATACCGTGCTTCCGAGTGGCCGCGTCGACCTCAAGGTTTCCGGCGAGCCCTACGGCGACTATTCGGACATTATCCCGCGCATCGGCATCTCCTTCGAGGTCCCCGGTTGTGATCGTGCCGTCGAGTGGTATGGCCACGGCCCGGGCGAGAACTATCCGGACTCGCTGCGCGCCAACCCGGTCGGTCATTACCGCACTACGGTCGACGACATGTTCACGCCCTACGTTATGCCCCAGGACTGCGCCAACCGCGAGGGTACCCGCTGGGTCGCCCTGCGCTCCAGCCACGGTGACGGTCTGGTCGTGACGCGTCCGAGCGACGCCGCTTCCAATCCGTTCTCGTTCTCCGCATGGCCCTATAGCTGCGAGGCTATCGATAATGCCAAGCATGTCTACGATCTTGTCCCGGGCGACACGGTTACGGTCAACATCAACGACCAGCTGCTCGGCCTTGGCTCGAACTCTTGGGGTTCCGAGGTGCTCGATTCCTATCGCACCCGTTTTGAGAGCTTCAGCTTTGAGGTGTCCCTGCGACCGCTGACGTCTGCCGATCTGGCTCAGGCGCTGGCACCCATTAAGGAGGCATAAGTCATGCATATCTTTAACTCGCGTGCCGATTTCGACGCCCAGATGAAGTCCGTCAAGAAGTGGATGCGTACCGGTCAGGCACTCGACGGCGTTTCTGAACTGCAGCACGATGTGGCGTACTCTATCGGCGACTCGCTGGTGTATTGGTGGGTGAACGCCCACGAGGCGGCTACTGCCGATCTGGTCGGTCACCGTCGCTACCATGCCGTGCTCGCCCCGCTCGACGGCAATCTGACCGTTGAGGTGGCTTCCAAGGCCGATCTTACCTGTACGCGCGCCTACAGCGATATCGATGATCGCGAGCGCTTTGAGGGTACGGGGGAGACCGTGACGATTCCCACCGGCGGCGTTGCCGTCGTCGAAATTGACGAGGCCTACCGTGTCGTGGCCGATGCCGCGGATCCCCGCGTCGTGGTGCTGCACGTGACAGTCGAAGGTTATTCCTTCCCCAACAAGTAGTATTCGTCCGCCTGGACGTTTGCTTCGCGCCGTTAAGGGGGATGGCTTTGTTGACTCCCTTTTCCCCATTCCCCTTAGCAGGTGCGCCGTCCGTGTTTGCACTTGCAGCTCGGACGGTTTTAGATGACATTTAACAGATGATTGGGAGGGCTTATGAGCTCTGAAAAACGAGGAACGATTGGTTCGTTCGCTCTGCTGGGCATGACGGTCGCCGCCGTGTTCGGTATCAAGAACATCATCAACAACAACGCGGCCATCGGCTTGGCAGCTGCGCCGTCGTTCTTCTTCGCCACGCTTTTGTACTTTGTCCCCTATACCCTGGTTACCGCCGAGTTCGTCGGCCTCAACAAGGACTCCGAGTCTGGCGTGTACGCATGGGTTAAGACCTCGATGGGTGGTCGCTGGGCGTTCCTGACGGCATTTAGCTACTGGTTCGTTAACCTGTTCTTCTTTGCGTCCGTCCTGCCCAACGTCATCATCTACGCGAGCTACGTGTTCTTTGGTGCCAACGCCGAGCTTTCGCAGCTGTGGATCACCATTATCGAGATCGTCGTCTTTGCTATCGCCACGTGGGTTTCGACCAAGGGCGCTAAGTGGATCGGCTCCATTTCCTCCTTCGGTTCGACCGCGGCTCTCGGCCTGACCGCCGTGTTCATCCTGCTGTCCCTGGCTGCTGCCTTTGGCGGCGTTGAGTTCGCTACGGCTCCTACTCCCGCTAACATGGCTCCCGACATGAGCAACTTCGCAACTGCGTGGGGCTTCTTCGGTACGCTTGCCTGGATCATCCAGGGCGTTGGCGGCGCTGAGTCTGTCGGCGTGTTCCTTAACGACCTTAAGGGTGGCGTCAAGGCCTTCGTGCGCACCGTCGTTATCGCCGGCCTGACCATCGGCCTTCTGTATGCAGGCGCTTCGCTGCTGGTTAACCTGTTCATCCCCGAGGGCGGCGTTGCCATCTCCACCGGTATCTTCGACGTATTCGGCGCTGTCTTTGCCCACTTTGGCATTCCCATGGAAGTGTCTACGCGCGCCATCGGCTTGATCCTTCTCGCCGCCACGCTGGGCTCCCTCATGATGTGGACCTCTGCTCCCATCAAGGTTTTCTTCACCGAGATCCCCAAGGGCGTCTTTGGTAGCAAGATCGTCGAGCTCAACGAGCATGGCATTCCTGCCCGCGCTGCTTGGCTGCAGTTCGCCATCGTCGTCCCCATCCTGATCATTCCGGCCCTGGGCTCCGGTAACCTCGACGACCTGCTCATGATCGTTACCAACATGACTGCTGCCACCGCTCTGCTCCCACCGCTGCTGATTTTGCTTGCCTACGTTATGCTGCGCAAGAACTTTGACGCCGCTCCCCGTGGCTTCCGCATGGGTTCGCGCCGCTTTGGCCTGGTCGTTGCCGCATTCCTGCTTGTGGTCTTCTGCTTCGTGCTTATCTGCGGCACCATTCCGCTCGATCAGCCGCTGTGGCTGACGCTGGTCTACAACGTTGGCGGCGTGGTTGTCTTCTTGGGCCTTGCCGTGATGTGGTACAACCGCTACATCAACCGCCTGCGCGAGACCGATCCCGAGGCCGCCGAGAACGAGCTTCGCCCTTCCGTCCTCGATATGATGGAGTAGCGGCTAGGATTAATCTACGGCTGTGGAATAAATCGATTCCCTTTCCTAAGGAGGGGCCTTACGAGGCCCCTCCTTTTGTGTTTTGGGGCATGGTTTTGGCCCCCGTGGTCAAAAAATGCCAAATATGAGTACTGTTGCAAAAGAAGTGCCATATTTTTCGGCCTGCTCTGAGCGAAAATGGGCTCAAAATCGATTTATCTAACTCCCTTTAAAGGGCGTTTGACGGCTTTCAACCTCTTCGAATCGCTCAAGCTAGGCAATTTGCTCTCGATTTTGCTGCTACTAAATTTGTGACAGTACTCATATTTGCCACTTTTTGACCACGGGGTATCCGGAGGGGCCCTCGATAAGCATCTAACGCTACAATAACTACCACGTGGCTGGGTTTGCCGGCCGAATGTGTGATGTCGTGGGAGGGGACATGGTCGAGTTTACAAAGACGATTAAAGATCCGTTGGGACTACACGCCCGCCCGGTTGCGCTGCTCTATGACATCATTGCCAAGCACCGTAGCGACGTGTCGGTCAGCATCGGCGACCGCCATACCGACGGTCGCGATGTCATGGGCCTCATGGCTCTCTACGGCGAGTGCGGCGAGGACATCATCTTTCGCGTTTCGGGCGTAGACGAGGCTTCCTGCGTTACGTCGATCAGAAACCTCTCGCTCTAAGCATGACAGGGCGCGGCAAAGGACAGCTCTTTGCCGCGCCTTTTTGTTTCATATAGGAAACTTTTTCGAAATCTGAATAGGAACCCTTTCCAAAAAGTTAGCCACGTGCTAGTTTACTGTAGCGAACATAGACGTGGTTAACTTTTGCTGCGTCGATGTTGAGGACGAACTGACGTTAGGAGCTCACTCATGTCTTGCGGACCGCAGATGCCGGCTATGCCGCTTTCGATGGTAAAAGCGGGCGAAACCGTGCGCGTGTCTCGCGTAAAGGGCAATGAGGACATGAAGCACCACCTCAAGGACCTCGGCTTTGTCGAGGGCAACGAGATTCACGTGGTGAGCTCGAGTGGCGCCAATATCATCGTCACCGTGCTCGGCGCGCGCTTTGGCATCGATACCAAGGTCGCCATGCACATCATGACTGTCGGTTAGTTCGCAGCATTCCATAAAAGCTGAAAGGGGGAAAAGAATATGAAGACGTTGGGTGACGTTAAGGTGGGCGAGAGCTCTACCATCGTCAAACTTCACGGCGAGGGCGCACTTCGCCGTCACCTTATGGACCTGGGGCTCATCAAGGGCACTTCGTTCAAGGTCGTAAAGGTTGCACCGCTCGGAGATCCGGTCGAGATCAACGTGCGCGGCTACGAGCTCTCCATCCGCAAGGAGGAGGCGGCCGTCGTCGAGGTCCAGTAAGGGCTCGCGGCGCGTATTTCTGCAGATAAAGTTAGGTTTTTCTAACTTAATGCATCATTTTTGAAGCACATTATCCAGCCTGCGCGGAGAAAGCAGCGCAGGCACACAAGGAAGAAGGATTGAATGGCGGATTCTCAGATCCATGTCGCGCTGGCGGGTAACCCCAACTGCGGCAAGACCACGCTTTTCAACCTGATCACCGGCGCCAACGGCTACGTTGGCAACTGGCCCGGCGTCACGGTTGAGAAAAAGGAGGCCAAGCTCCTAAGCGACAAGAACGTTACCATCACGGACCTCCCTGGAATCTACTCCCTTTCCCCCTACAGCCCCGAGGAGCAATGCTCGCGCGATTACCTCATGAGCGGCGAGCCCGATGTTGTCGTCCAGGTGGTCGACGCCACCAACCTCGAGCGTAACCTGTACCTGGCGCTTCAGGTTATCGAGACCGGCCTGCCCGTGGTCGTTGCCCTCAACATGGCCGACCTGGTCGAGAAGAACGGCGATAAGATCGACACGGACAAGCTCTCCAAGAAGCTCGGTTGTCCGGTCATGATGATCTCGGCTCTTAAGAACAAGGGCATCAAGGAGCTCTTCGAGCAGGTCAAGAAGTCCGCTGCTTCTAAGGGCCAGGTGCCGGAGCACAAGTTCGATTCTTCCATCGAGGACGTTCTGGACCACATCGAGAATAACCTGCCTGCGAGCGTTCCCGCCAACAAGCGTCGCTACTACGCGGTCAAACTGTTTGAGCGCGACGCGGACGCCTGCAAGCTCATCAACCTCACCAAGGAGAAGGCCGCTCGCGTGGAGCAGCTGGTCGCCCAGTGCGAGCAGGATTGCGACGACGACGCTGAGTCCATCATCACCGGCGAGCGTTACGGCGTGATTGCCCACATCATTGACGAGTGCCTCACCAAGGCTCCGGCAAAGATGAGCACCTCCGAGAAGATCGACCGTGTGGTTACCAACCGTATCCTGGGCCTGCCGATTTTTGTGGTCATCATGTTCTGCGTGTACTACATCGCCGTTTCTACCTTGGGCGGCACGGTGACCGACTTCACCAACGACCAGCTCTTCGGAACCGACGGTTGGTACGTGCTCGGTCAGGGCCGCGACGCCTACGACGCAGCTGTCGAGGCCGCGGGCGATGCTGCCGATTCGGTTGACCCGGCGGAGTATGGCCCGTATGTTCCGGGTATTACCACCATGGTCCACGACGCCCTTGTGGCGGGCGGCACCGAGGACGGTGGCCTGGTCGATTCGCTGGTCTGCGACGGCATTGTCGGCGGCCTGGGCGCCATCTTCGGCTTTGTGCCGCAGATGTTCCTGCTGTTCGTCATGCTGTCCTTCCTGGAGGACTGCGGCTACATGGCCCGCGTCGCCTTCATCATGGACCGCGTGTTCCGCCGCTTTGGCCTGTCCGGTAAGTCGTTCATCCCCATGCTCGTATCCTCGGGCTGCGGCGTCCCCGGCGTCATGGCCACCAAGACCATCGAGAACGAGAAGGACCGCCGCATGACGGTCATGACCACCACGTTTATTCCCTGTGGCGCTAAGCTGCCGATCATCGCCCTGCTCATGGGTTCCATCATCGGCGATTCTTCCACCACCGCCGCGTGGATCAGCCCGCTCTTCTACTTCCTGGGCGTCTTTGCCGTCATCGCTTCGGGCCTCATGCTCAAGAAGACCAAGCTCTTCGCCGGCCGCCCGACGCCGTTCGTTATGGAGCTTCCCGCCTACCACTTCCCGGCGATCCGCTCTTGGGCGCTGCACGTGTGGGAGCGCTGCTGGGCCTTTATCAAGAAGGCCGGCACGGTCATCTTCGCGTCCACCGTCGTTGTTTGGTTCCTGTCCAACTTTGGTAGCTACAACGGCACGTT
This sequence comes from uncultured Collinsella sp., assembly GCA_958444075.1. Taxonomy (GTDB): domain Bacteria; phylum Actinomycetota; class Coriobacteriia; order Coriobacteriales; family Coriobacteriaceae; genus Collinsella. The sequence goes on from CAUCNB010000006.1 coordinate 25,513, forward strand.
TGGCTTCCTGCCTGCTATGGAGGGCATCCCCGAGGAGTTCATGGACTACTCCGTGCTTGCCATGCTGGGCAACCTGGTCGCCTGGATCTTCGCCCCGCTCGGCTTTAGCACCTGGCAGGCAACTGCGCTGACCGTCTCGGGCCTTGTCGCTAAGGAGAACGTCGTCGCCACCGCCGGTTCGCTGCTGTCCGTCGCCGACGCCGGCGAGACCGACCCGAGCCTGTGGACCGCGTTCGCCGGCATGTTCCCGACTATGGGCGCTTGCGTTGCCTTTGGTGCGTTCAACCTGCTGTGCGCTCCGTGCTTTGCCGCCATGGGCACTATCCGCAACCAGATGGATTCCGGCAAGTGGACCGCCATCGCGATCGGTTACGAGTGCGCCTTTGCTTGGGTCATTGGTCTGTTCATCAACCAGTTCTACAACCTGTTCGTTCTTGGACAGTTTGGTATCTGGACGGTTGTGGCCATCGTGCTGCTGGTTGCGATGCTCTTCCAGATCTTCCGTCCCATGCCTAAACATGCTTGGACCGACGAGGACGAGACCAACACTGCTTCCGCCGCAGTTTCCGCTTAAGTCCGAATAAGGATTAGCCCCTTTCCATGAGCCCGGGTGTCCCAGCGACACTCGGGCTTTTTGGTGCAATGGGGGACAGATTGCTTTGCTCCAGAAGTAAGATGTGGCGTTTCCGCAGATAAAACCGACCAAAACAAACCTGTCCCTTTTTGGCAGGTGGAAGATGGGGTAAAGTAAGTGGTGGTTAACTAGAGGAGGCTTACTATGGCACCTATCGATATTGTTGTGTTGGCTGTTATCGGCATTGCGTTTGTCGCCGTGTGCGTGCGTATCTACCGAAAGGGCACCTGCGCCGACTGCGCCCAGGGTGGCGTTTGTACGGGGCATTGCTCCAACAAAAAGACCTGCGCCGCACTTAAGGGCGTAGACAAAATCGCCGAAGACTTGGGCCGCGGTATCAAATAAAGGTCCAGGCACCCAAGCGCCTCGCGAGCATCCGTTCGCGGGGCGCTTTGCACATTTGGGGGAGAGTGTGGCGAGTTGAAGAGTATTTTTGGGTATCGCTAACTATGTGGTCAACGGCCCGCTCACCGTGGTCCATGCCGTAGCGAGCGCCAATCTCGCCGTCGAAGGCATGACCAACTACCTGGGCCTCTAACTCCATCCCGCCCATCAGTTGCGGTGAAATACAGACTGTTTTGGCCGTCAAAGGCCTTATCTACTCCGTATTCCACCGCAACTTTTTTGTGGGGTGGGCTAGAGACGCTGCATGCGGTACCCGACACCCATGTGCGTCTGAATCATCTTGGGGTGAGAGGGGTCTGCCTCGATCTTCTTGCGCAGGGTGCGCATGAACACGCGCAGGCTCGCCAGATCGCTGTCCCAGCTCGTGCCCCATATCTCGCGGGTGATGAAGGTGTGGGTGAGCACCTTGTCGACGTTTTTCGCCAGAAGGACGAGCAATTTGTACTCGGTTGGGGTGAGCGAGAGCTCGCGTCCGTCTTTCGTCGCGTATCCCGCGGCGTAGTCGATATGCAGCGGACCGTTGTCGAACGTGCTCGCTTCTGTCGATTCGCTTGACGCCATCGAGGAGCGCCTCAAATTCGCACGGACGCGCGCGAGCAACTCATCCACAGAAAAGGGCTTGGTGAGGTAGTCGTCTGCCCCTGCGTCAAGTGCTGCAATCTTGTCGGAATCTTCGGTGCGCGCCGAAATGACGATAATGGGGACTGCCGACCAGCTTCGGATCTTCGTGATGACCTCGATACCGTCAATGTCGGGAAGGCCGAGGTCGAGCATGATGAGGCTGGGGCCGTGCGACACCGCATCCATGATGGCGGCCTGGCCGTTGCAAACCTTGCTCACGACATAGCCGTGGAGGTCAAGCGCGGTCGAAACGAGGTTTTGAACGGTCAGGTCATCTTCGACCAGGAGGATGCGTGGCTTAGCGGCATTATTCATGAATCTCGATCTCCTCGGCGGGCAGGGTAAAACGGAAGACGGCCCCATGGGGGTGGTTGTCGCGAGCTTCGATGACGCCGCCATGCGCCTCCACGATGGAGCGGCAGAGCGACAGCCCAAGGCCGATGCTTCGACGCGAATCCACGGGCCGCGTATTGCGTGAGGTGAAGAAGCGCTCAAAGATATGAGGCTTGTCGCAGTCTGCCACACCCGGCCCATCGTCTGCGACGTCCACCACGACGAACGCACCCTCGCGACGTGCGCTGATGGTGACAGTCGAGTCCTCGGGCGTGTATTTGAAGGCGTTCATGATGAGATTCGTAAGCACCTGCATGATGAGATGGACGTCGATGCGTACCAGCAGGATGTCGTCAGTGTGCTCGATGGTGACGGTACGTCCATGCGATGCTTGGGCGACATGGCTGAGGGCGGCCTCGATGACCTCGTCGATGAGCTCGGATGTGAAGTTGAGGCAAATGGTGCCATCCTCGACGCGTGTGATGGCGAGGAGGTTCTCCACGGTATCGATAAGCCAGAGGGAGTCGTCGTAGATGGCATCGGCAAGATCGCAGCGTTGTTCGAGGCTGAGCTTCTCGTCGCTCTTCCGAAGGATTGCCGCAGATCCGGATATAGCCGTGAGTGGTGTCCTCAAATCGTGGCCGATGGAGCGCAAAAGGTTGGCGCGCAGCTGCTCGTTTTTCGCCAAGACCGCAGCCTCTTCGCGCTCTTGCGCCGCCCGGTCGCTTTCGAGCGCCAAGGCGCATTCGCCTACGATAGATAGGACGATCGAATGCTCGAAGGCTTCGATCTCGCGCCCCTCCAGGTCGATGCCGATGACACCGAATACCTTGTCGCCGGTGCGAACCGCGAGGTAGAGGCAGCGCGCCTCGGGCAGGGTCCGCGTGCTTGCGCCCGCGCGTTTGTTGTTGGTGTAGGTCCAGGTTGCAACAGCGCGCTCGTAGTCGGTGAGCAGCGACGCGGATCGGTTTTCGGTGCCAGCGGACTCATAGAGCGTCTTGCCGAGCGTGCCGTGTTCGGCGGTGTAGAAGACCACGTCGAGTTTTAGCAGTTTGATGAGTTGGTTCATGGCGACGCGGGCACACTCCTCCGCGCTATGGGCTTGCTGCAAGAGCTGGTTCGTTTCGAGGAGTACGCGCGTTTTGAATGCGTTCTCGGCGGAGGTACGGGCGTTGTCGGCGATGCGCGCAGTTAACTCGCCGGCGACCATAGCGGTAGCGAACATGATGCCGAACGTGACCAGATAGCTTCGGTCGTAGCTGGCGAGCGAAAACAGAGGCGTTACGAAGCAGAAGTTGTAAAGCACTACAGAGAGCACGCTCGATACGATCGTGCAGATACGCCCCGTCGTGGTGACGGCGGTCAGCAGGGCCGTGAGGATATAGAGGGATATGATGCTGGAATCGGCAAATCCCAGATGGCGGAAAGCCGTGCCGATCGCTGTGGCGACAAGAGAGAGGGCCAGCGTGCGAAGCACGTTTCGGCTGCTGGGCGGCTGCAGGGCGAGCGCATGGCGGCGTCCTTTGGGTCGGGAGGGCGGAGTCGACTGGTCTGGAATGATGTAAATGTCGAGGTTCGGGGCGAATGTTATGAGCTGTTCTACGAGAGATTTGCGGCCAAAGAGGGCCTGACGGACGCTGCTGTGCTCGCCCGTGCGCCCCATGACGATCTTCGAAATACCCGACAGGCGTGCGAACTCGGAGATCTGAAACGCGACGTCGTCGCCATAGACGGTTTCCATATGTGCTCCGAGCTGCTCGGCTAGGGCGATATTGTCTGCAAGCTTGGCGCGCTCATCATCGCTCATGGCTTGCGTGCGCGGGCTCTCTACGAACAGGGCGACGAGCTCGCTGCGAAACGCTTTCGCCATGCGTGCGGCGGCACGGACGATGCGGGGATTGGTCGGCGCCGGGGAGACACAGACTAAGATACGCTCCCTGGTGTAGTAGTCACGGTTTCCCAGCACGCGTGCGGCGTCTGTGAGGTGGCCGGTGCGATCGGCGCAGCGGCGCAGCGCGATTTCTCGGAGTGCGGTGAGGTTCTCGACGGTAAAAAAATGCTGTTGCGCTCGCTCGGCTTGTGCGGGACGGTAGACGAGGCCGGCGCGAAGGCGCTCAAGTAGGTCTTCGGGCTCTATGTCAACGAGCTCGACCTGGTCGGCATCATCGAAGATGCGGTCGGGGATTCGTTCGCTCACGACAACGCCGGTGATGGATGCAACCATGTCGTTTAGGCTCTCGATATGCTGAACGTTCACAGTCGTATAGACGTCGATGCCTGCATGTAGAAGTTCCTCGACGTCTTGATAACGTTTGTCGTGGCGAGACCCCGGCGCATTCGTATGGGCGAGCTCGTCGACAAGGATGAGCTGAGGGGCGCGTTCGATAGCCGCATCTAGATCGAACTCGCTGAGCGCAATGCCGTTGTGCTCAGCGAGTTTACAGGGCACGTTCTCAAGCCCTTGTGCAAGATGGGCAGTTGCCGGACGTTCGTGCGGCTCGATGTATCCCGCGACGACGTCGACACCTCGCCGCTTGGCGGCGTGGGCGGCTTGAAGCATCGCATAGGTTTTGCCTGCACCAGCAGCGTAGCCAAAGAAAATCTTGAGGTGTCCCCGGCTGGTTCGAGCGTCATCGGCGGCCTCGTCTTTCTCAATTGCCTTGAGGATGAGGTCTGGATTGACGCGAGTGTCCGATGCGTCGCGCTGCATAGCGTAGCCTTTCTGAAACGTTGCCCATGCGTGCATACGCGGTGAGGACGCCACTGTATGCTCGCGAGGTCGAGTATAGGCGCACTGCAGCCGCAATAGTGCTTTCTACCTGCATCTTTACGGCATCTTAAGGTCGTGAGCCCCGGCCCTCACGCCTCTTTAATCTCTAGAAGCGTTTACTGTCCCCAGGCGCTTGCGAGAGCAGGCGTCCGAGACATCGGACCGCGCGTGAAAGGGGCGGTAAATGAACATCCTCATTCCCATCATCGGAGTCGTCTGCATTGGACTCCTTATCTATTACATCTACATTCTGATGAGGAGTGATTCGTAAACTATGGACGCTGCGATTCAGTACATCTTGTACTTTGCCGTGCTCGTCGTCCTGGCCGTTCCGCTCGGTCGGTTCATGGCCCATATCATGGATGGTGAGCATACGTTCCTGTCGCCTGTGATTGCTCCTGTGGAGCGTGGCGTCTATCGTCTGCTTCGCATCGACGCGGCAGAGCAGATGGGGTGTAGGCGCTACCTGGCGAGCGTGCTGGTCTTTTCGGGGATCGGCCTCGTGGTCCTTGTGGCACTTCAAGCGCTTCAGTCCTTCTTGCCAGGCAATCCCCAGCACCTGCCGGGTGTGCCATGGGACCTGTCGTTCAATACGGCTGCTTCCTTCATAACCAACACCAACTGGCAGTCCTACTCCGGCGAGACCACCCTGTCCTACCTTGTGCAGTTCATGGGTCTCACCGTGCAGAACTTCGTTTCCGCTGGCACCGGTATCGCGGTCATGTTCGCGCTGATTCGTGGCTTCCGTCAGGTCAAGGAGCAGAGCTTGGGTTCCTTCTGGGTCGACCTCACCCGCACCGTCCTGTATGTGCTCATCCCGCTGAACCTCGTGTTCGGCATCTGCCTGGCTGCCGGTGGCGTCATCTCCAACTTCCAGCCGGCTCAGAAGGCTGAGCTCGTAGAGCCCGTCGCCGTCCAGCCTAATGCAGACGGCGGCTGGAGCGTCCTCGACGGCGCCCAGATCGAGGGCGACACGGTCAAGGTCGACGGCAAGGTTGTCGAGGGCGCGCGCGTGGTCACCGAGCAGTTCCTGCCCCAGGGTCCTGCGGCTCCTCAGGTCGCCATCAAGCAGTCCGGAACCAACGGCGGCGGCTTCTTCGGCGTGAACTCCGCCCATCCGTATGAGAACCCCAGTGCCTTCACCAACATCATCGAGATGACCAGCCTGCTGCTGATCCCGGCTGCCTGCTGCTTCACCTTCGGTATCGGCGTCAAGAACACCAAGCAGGGCAAGGCCATCTTTGCCGCCATGTTCATCCTGCTGGTGATCTTCACCGGCATCATCGCCGTCAACGAGCATGCGGGCACCCCGCAGCTGGCCGATGGCGGAGCGGTCAATATCGAGATGACCGACGGCCAAGCCGGCGGCAACATGGAGGGCAAGGAGAGCCGCTTCGGTATCGTCACCTCCTCCACGTGGTCGGCTTACACCACCGCCGCTTCCAACGGCTCGGTTAACTCCATGCACGACTCCTACACCCCGCTGGGCGGTTTTGTCCAGATGCTCCAGATGGCTCTGGGCGAGGTTGTCTTCGGCGGCGTGGGCTGCGGCCTGTACGGCATGATCGGCTTCGCCATCCTCACAGTGTTCATCGCCGGCCTTATGGTCGGCCGCACGCCCGAGTTCCTGGGCAAGAAGATCGAGCCGGGCGAGATGCGCTGGGCAGTTGTCCTGTGCCTGGCAACTCCGTTTGCCATTCTGGTGTGCTCGGCCATCGCCTGCATGGTGCCCGGTCTTGCCGACCAGCTCAACAATGGTGGCGCGCACGGCTTCTCCGAGGTGCTGTATGCCTTCACCTCATGCGGCGGCAACAACGGCTCGGCGTTTGCAGGTATGAACTGCAACATTCCCTGGATCAACGTCATGCTCGGCCTCGAGATGCTGTTCGCCCGCTTCATGCCCATCATCGGTACGCTGGCTATCGCCGGCTCGCTGGCCAAGAAGGGTAAGGTCGCCGAGAGCGCCGGTACCCTGTCTACCACCAACGGCATGTTCGTATTCCTGCTCGTGTTCATCGTTCTGCTGATCGGTGCCCTGAGCTTCTTCCCGGCCCTGGCGCTTGGCCCCGTTGCCGAGTTCTTCCAGATGATTGCGTAAAGGAGGGCGCAGATTTATGACTATGCAAAAAGACATGATGGGCCGCGCGGTCCGCGACTCGTTTGCCAAGCTGGACCCTCGCGTCCAGATTCAAAACCCGGTCATGTTCCTGGTGTGGCTTTCAGCCGTCATGACCTCCGTCCTGGTCGTCGCTTCCATCTTCGGTGTGCGGGACGCGGGTGTGCCCACCTACTATGTGGTCGCCATCGCGGTCATCCTGTGGCTCACCGACCTGTTCTCGAACTTCGCCGAGGCGCTTGCCGAGGGCCGCGGTAAGGCTCAGGCTGATTCTCTGCGTGCGGCCAAGAAGGATGTCGAGGCCCATCGCATCGAGTCCGTTGAGGACAAGGAGCACTTCACCGTCGTTCCCGGCACCGAGCTCACGCGCGGCGACCTGGTGATCGTACGCGCCGGCGAGCAGATTCCCGGCGACGGCGACGTCATCGAGGGCGCTGCCTCCGTTGACGAGTCCGCCATCACCGGCGAGTCCGCCCCCGTGGTCCGCGAGGCCGGCGGCGACCGCTCTGCCGTTACCGGCGGTACCACGGTGCTGTCCGACTGGATCATCGTCAAGATCTCCAGTGAGCCCGGCCAGAGCTTCCTGGACAAGATGATCGCGATGGTCGAGGGTGCCGCGCGCAAGAAGACCCCTAACGAGATCGCTCTGGAGATCTTCCTGGTGGCCCTTTCCATCGTCTTTATTCTGGTCACGCTGGCCCTGTATTGTTACTCCTGCTTCTCGGTCGGTCTTAACGACATGGTCAACCCCACGGCCGTGACCACGCTCGTGGCGCTGCTCGTGTGCCTGGCTCCCACTACCATCGGCGCCCTTCTGTCCGCCATCGGCATCGCCGGCATGAGCCGTCTGAACGAGGCCAACGTGCTGGCCATGTCCGGCCGCGCCATCGAGGCCGCCGGCGACGTCGACATCCTCATGCTCGACAAGACCGGCACCATCACCCTGGGTAACCGCCAAGCCGCCGAGTTCATCCCGGTCGACGGCGTCGATCCCGCGGAGCTGGCCGATGCCGCCCAGCTTTCCTCGCTGGCCGACGAGACCCCCGAGGGCCGTTCCATCGTCGTGCTCGCCAAGGAGCAGTTCGGTCTGCGCGGCCGCACGCTCGAGGATAAGGGCATGGAGTTCATCCCGTTCACCGCGGCAACGCGTATGTCCGGCGTGAACTACGAGGGCAATGAGATCCGCAAGGGCGCTGCCGATTCCGTGCGCACCTATCTGGAGGCAGCCGGCGGCGTGTTCTCCCAGGAGTGCGAAGAGGCCGTCGAACGCATCGCCAAGGCCGGCGGCACCCCGCTGGTCGTGACCAAGAACTGCCGCGTGCTGGGCGTTGTGTACCTCAAGGACATCATCAAGTCCGGCGTTAAGGAGAAGTTCGCCGACCTGCGCAAGATGGGCATCAAGACCATCATGGTGACGGGCGACAATCCGCTCACCGCCGCGGCAATCGCCGCCGAGGCCGGCGTTGACGACTTCCTGGCCGAGGCCACCCCTGAAGGCAAACTCGAGAAGATCCGCGAGTTCCAGCGTGAGGGTCACCTGGTCGCCATGACCGGCGACGGCACCAACGACGCGCCCGCTCTGGCCCAGGCCGACGTCGCCGTGGCCATGAACACGGGCACCCAGGCTGCCAAGGAGGCCGGCAACATGGTCGACCTCGACTCCAGCCCCACCAAGCTCATCGAGGTCGTGCGTATTGGCAAGCAGCTGCTCATGACCCGCGGCTCGCTCACGACCTTCTCGGTGGCCAACGACGTGGCGAAGTACTTCGCTATCATCCCGGCCCTGTTCTCGCCGATCTATTCGGGACTGGGCGCCCTCAACATCCTGAGCCTCACCAACCCGTTGACGGCCGTGCTGTCCGCCATCATCTACAACGCGCTGGTCATCGTCGCGCTAATTCCGGCGGCTCTCAAGGGCGTCAAGTACCGCGAGGTTCCATCCGGCCAGCTGTTGACCCATAACCTGCTGGTGTGGGGTCTGGGCGGCATCGTGGCGCCGTTCGTATTCATCAAGATTATCGACATGCTGCTGGCCTTGTTCGGCATTGGCATGATGTAGACGGAGGTTTGTATGTTCAAAGGTATCGCATCGCGCGCACTTGGCGTGTTCGCGCTGTTTACCATCGTCTGCGGCCTGGGATACACGCTCGTGGTGACCGGCGTCGTGCAGCTTGCGTTTCCGTACCAGGCGAACGGATCGCTTATTACGGTCGACGGCAAGGTTGTGGGTTCCGAGCTCATCGGCCAGAACTTCGATGACGAAGCCCACATGTGGGGTCGTATCCAGAACGTGTCAATTGTCGAAGGCGAAGACGGCGAGCTCATGGCGTATGGTGCCCCGTCCAACCTGTCCCCGGCGAGTGAGAAGTATCGGCAGCTTGTGGATGCGCGCGTGAAGAAGATTCGCGCCGCCAACTCCGATGCCGATATGGACGCTGTGCCCGTCGACCTGGTGACGTGTTCGGGGTCCGGCCTCGACCCGGAGATCTCTCCGGATGCCGCCGAGTACCAGGTCCCGCGCCTTGCCAAGGCCACGGGCAAGAGCGAAGACGAGGTGCGCGAGATCATCGCCCAGTGCACCAAGGGCCGTTTCCTCGGCGTGTTCGGCGAGCCCACGGTTAACGTGCTCAAGGTGAACCTTATGCTGGACGGCGCGCTGTAAGTGAGGGAGTGGCGGATGAGGGCATGACTGACTATCTGAGCCCTCAATTCCACCCCGCCCATCGGTTGCGGTGAAATACGGACTGTTTTGGCTGTCAAAAGTCTCATCTACTCCGTATTCCACCGCAACTTTTTTGTGAGGGTCGGGATTGAAGGTGGGGAGTGCGAGCGAGTGCGAATGCGGCGGATACTGATACGATAAGTACGTTAGTAACTGCCGCCGAGCGGCTCAAACGAAAGGAAGCCTGCATGGAGTCTTCTGCCTATCCAATGCTCTTTAGCCCGATCAAGGTCGGTACGACCGAGGTCAAGAACCGCGTCTTTATGCCGCCAGTGTCAACCAACCTGGCCGATCATGGCTATGTGACCGACGACTTGGTCGATCATTACCGCGCCCGCGCCAAGGGCGGCGTGGGCCTCATCATCACCGAGGTCGTGACGGTCGAGCCCACCTATACCTATCTGCCGGGTGACATGTGCTGCTACGACGACACGTTTATCCCCGGCTGGGAAAAGCTCGCCGCGGCCGTCCACGAGTACGGCTGCAAGATCATGCCGCAGCTCTTCCACCCCGCCTACATGGCCTTTAACATTCCAGGCACGCCGCGCCTGATCGCCCCGTCCTTTGTGGGCCCGTCCTATGCCCGCGAGGCACCGCGTCCCATCACGGTTGACGAGATCCACGAGCTCACGCATCAGTTCGGCGACGCTGCCGTGCGTATGCAGAAGGCCGGCGTCGATGGCGTCGAGGTCCATGCGGCGCACGCCCACGGTATGCTCGGCGGCTTTTTGACTCCGCTCTACAACAAGCGTACCGACGAGTACGGCGGCTCGCTCGACGCCCGCATGCGCTTCCTGCTCGAGGTCATCGCCGAGATTCGCGAGCGCTGCGGCAAGGACTTCATTATCGACGTCCGTATCTCGGGCGACGAGTACACCGATGGCGGCCTGACCCTCAACGACATGATCTACGTCTCGCGTCGCCTGGAGAAGGCCGGCGTCGACATGATTCATGTGTCGGGCGGCACCACCATCAAGCGTGGCTCCGCAATTCCCGCCGCCGGTACGCAGCAGGCCTCGCATGCCGCCTGCTCGCGCGAGATTAAGAAGCACGTCAACATTCCCGTTGCCACGGTCGGCCGCATCAACGAGGCCTGGATCGCCGAGGAGCTGATCGAGGACGGCGCCGCCGACATCTGCATGATGGGCCGCGCCAATCTGTGCGATGCCGAGTTCTGCAATAAGGCGGCTGCCGGCAACGCCGACGAGATCCGTCCCTGCATCGGCTGCCTGCGCTGCCTGAACGGCATCATGTTTGGCAAGCGCATCTCCTGCACCGTCAACCCGGACGTCGAGCGCGACGAGGCCGGCTACGAGCCTGCCGCCGAGGCCAAGAACGTGCTCGTCGTGGGCGCCGGTCCCGCTGGCATGGAGGCGGCCTACATTGCCGCCAAGCGCGGCCATAACGTGGTGCTCGTGGATAAGCAGGACGAACCGGGCGGCGAGATGCGCATCGCGGCCGTTCCGCCGGCAAAGCAGGAGCTCACTCGTGTGATCAAGTACCAGTACCGTCGCCTGGCCGAGGCCGGCGTCACGTGCGTATTTGGCACTGAGCTTACTGCCGAGGACATTCAGCGTGACTACGCCGGCTACGAGGTCGTCCTAGCTTATGGCGCCGAGCCCATCGCTCCGGCCTTCATGCAGGGCTTTAAGCAGGTTATGACGGCTGACGACCTGTTGGGCGGCAAGGCTTTTCCGGGCAAGAAGATCGTCATCGTGGGCGGCGGCACCGTCGGCTGCGAGACGGCCGATTACCTGGCCCCGTTGGTCAACGACCTGTCGCCGGCCAATCGCGATGTCACCGTCATCGAGATGACCAAGACGCTCGCCGCCAACGAGGGCGGTGCCGGCCGCGCGGTGCTCATCACGCGCATGCTCTCCAAGGGTGTCCACGTGCTGACTGAGGCCAAGGTGACCGAGATTACCGAGGATGCTATCAGCTACGAGAAGGACGGCGAGGTCCACACCATCACCGGTGCCGATACGCTGGTGCTTGCCATGGGCTATCGTCCCAATACCAAGCTGGCAGACGACCTGGCTGCAGCCGGTGTTGCCACCCACGTGCTGGGCGATGCCAACAAGTGCGGTAACATTCGCGACGCCATCGGCGATGGCTACAAGGTTGCCTGCGAGCTCTAGTTAACCCTTTGTTGCGTGGGGGCCAGGTTACTTTGCGCTAAGTTGATGCATGTAAACCTGACCCCATTGCACCATTTGATAAAACGCAAGCGCTCGCTGCCTGCGTTTTATCAAAGAAAGATTATTGTCGAGCCTTAAATGCCTTTTGTTTGTGTGCCTTCCGCAATCATATTGCGGTTGTAGACCAGGTGCAGATACATCGCATCGTGAGCGGCGGTGGGGTTGCGCGTCTCAATGGCGTCGGCCACACCGTGGTGCGTGCGGATGGTCTCCTCGACGAACTTTTTTGCCCGTTACGTCGATAAAGAGGGGAACGGATGCCTTGAGCACACCCATCAGACGGGTAACGGCGAGGTTGCCGCCATCCCAGGGCGGCTTCATGGGGTAGCGCCCGTACGCATCGAATTTTTCCTCTCATAAGATGTGCGGCACAAAGAGCCCCGAGTTCATACGAGCTCGGGGCTCTTTTCGTTTGGATTTCAGACGTATTGACAGACGAAAACAGTCTGCGTCCGGTATTGAGCCATACGAAAGCGAAATTATGCGTCTTAATTCCGTACGCAAATCAAGACGAAAACAGTTTGCGTCTTATATAAATCAGTACGCAAACGGTTTTCGTCTTATAATACGGTTATGAATGGTACGAAACGAGGGGGTTGTGCATATGGTTGTTAGAGAGAGCCCTACAGTCGAATACAAGGAAAGCGTTACGCCGACGTTTCTTAAAACGGTGAGCGCCTATGCAAACTATGGGACGGGCAAGATTGAGTTTGGCGTTGATGACGAGGGCGTGGTTGTCGGCCTTGCAGATCCGGTCTCAGAGTGTCTCCGCATCGAGAACATGATTAATGACAGCTTGGACCCCGCTCCCCGTTACACGCTCGAGCCCGATGAGAAACACGGGACCGTAATCCTTACGGTTTATGAGGGACAGGACAAACCCTATCGAAGCAAGGGAAAGGCCTACAGGCGAAACGATTCGGCAACGGTGGAGGTCGACCGGTTTGAGTATGGCAGGCTGACGCTCGAAGGCAGCAACGTAACGTTCGACGCGCTCACGTCGGCTCGCCAGGACTTGAGCTTTCATACGCTCGAGCATAAGTGTGTTGAACACCTCGGCATTTCCGAGCTAACGTCGGATATCTTGCGTACGCTCCGCTTGCTCGGCAAGGATGGCTATACCAATGCCGCGGCGATTTTAGCGGATAAGAATGATTTTCCAGGCATCGACTGCGTCCGTTTTGGCGATACCGAGGATGTGATCTTGGATCGCGAGGCGGCGACAAATGTATCCGCAATTGAGCAGGCGGACAGGGCGGTGGCTATGTTTGCACGCTACTACCGTTATGAGCGTATCGAAGGGATGGAGCGCGTCCAAACCGATCGAATTCCTCTTGAGGCATTCCGCGAAGCTGTTGCAAACGCTTTAGTGCATCGGACGTGGGACGTTCGAGCGAACGTTCAAATTGCCCTGTACGATGATCGCGTCGTTGTGACCTCCCCCGGATCGCTGCCCGCCGGTTTGACGACGGAACAATACCTGTATGGGCAGATATCCGTGCTCAGAAACCCCATCGTTGCAGAGGCCTTCTTAAAGCTGGATTACATCGAGAAATTTGGTACGGGAATTGCGCGCATTAGACGTGCCTATCGCGATTCGATCAATCAACCAATTTTTGATGTTCGCGGCGGCATGGTGGCCGTCACATTGCCCGTTACCGATGCCTTTGAAGGGTCCGAGGAAGAGGTCCAGGTTCTCAAGGCCTTGTCGGGCGGGCGAATTATGTCGCGAAGCGAGATTGAAAAACAGACGGGGCTGAGCCGCATGCGGACGTTGGCGGCACTCGAATCTCTGCTTGAACGGAATGCAATCGTAAGGCAGGGAACCGGGCGGGCCACGAAATACGAGCGCTCATAGTCCAAAAGAGCCATGGTACAAGACGGACCCCAAGCCAGCGTTGGCTTGGGGTCCGTTATATCCCGGATGGTAATGGGCCGATTATTGTCAAGTTATAGCAAAGTACAGCGACGTACAGCAAAGTATAGTGAGATATAGCAAGCCGTATAGCGCGCCTTGATTTTCAACCCTTGATTATCAACCGTCCGTATTTCACAGCAACTTATAACAGGCTCGGGGTGCCAATTTGGGGTGCAGTAGTGCTGCGCCACGAAAAGGGCCTATCTACTACGTTTAAGCCGCAGGGGTCAACCATAGTCGACTTTTTCGAAAATCGACAAGCTGTCTACCTGCGGTTTTGTTTTCACGGTTTTCGGTATGGCCGAGGCTATCCGTGTTAACGTAGTAGATGGGCCACTTTTGTGGCAAGGGGGCCGATCTGCGGGCCAGGGTAGCTAAAAGAGCCCCGTCCCAAAAAGACTGATTGGGGGCTGGGGCGTGTCGATGCGATAGTATTGCATGGTGGTATTCGACTAACCGAGGGTTTATCCGAGGGCTTTATGGAACAGCACCAGCATTATCAGAGCCTGCAAGATCAGGCATACAACGCACTGCGCTCCAAGATCATCTATGCCGAGCTCAGGCCCGGCACGCGCCTTTCGGCGATTGGTCTGGAAAAGGAGACGGGGATCGGGCGTACGCCCATTCGCGAGTCCTTTGTGCGCCTGCGTGAGCAGGAGCTGGTGGAAACGCGTCCCAAAAGCGGCACCTACGTCTCTAAGATCAGCATGGAACGCGCCGAAAACGCCTGCTTTTTGCGCGAGAAGCTCGAGAGAAGCGTGCTCATTAAATGTTGTTCGGCTGCTACGCCCGAGCAAAAGCAGCGGCTTGAGCAGATTCTTACCGAGTCCGAGTCGCTCGACCATAGCGAAACGCGTCGCTTTTTCGATCTGGACAACCTGTTCCATGAGACGTGTTTTGAGATTGCCGGTCGTCACATGTTGTGGGATTGGATGAAGAGCGTCAACACACATTTTGAGCGATACAACTGGTTGCGTATGGTGTCGCAGGATCTGGATTGGGAGCCGATTCGTCGGCAGCATCGCCGAATTCTCGAGGCCATTAAGAAGGGCGATACCGACGCGGCGAGCTACCTGGCAGAGACGCACCTGCATCTGATGCCCGAGGAACAGGGCCCGGTTATCGCCTTGCATCCCGACTACTTTGAGCTGTCGAAAGACTCGTCAATCTAGCCCATCGCCGCATCTGCTCGAGACACAAAAACGATGCTGCTCACCTACAGCGTTTTGCAACCGAGATTTTTAAAAAATGCCTAAAATGGCTCAGATTGCTGACAATTGGGAAACGGGGTGCGCTATGGCGCAGATGAGGATTAAGGACATTGCCGCCGAGGCGGGCGTGAGCCCGGCCACGGTCTCGCGCTATCTCAATAACCGCCCCGGGCAGATGACCGAGGAGACCCGCGCCCGCATCGCGGCGGTTATCGAGCGCACCGGCTATCGCCCACGTGCCGCCGCACGCAATCTGCGCAGCTCGCGCGCCAACCTCATCGGCGTAATCTTGGCCGACATCGCCAACCCGTTCTCCAGCGCCATGCTCGAAGGGCTTTCCGCCAGCGCCGCCGCGCGCGGCTGCTCGCTCATGACGGCCATTAGCGGCAACGACCCCGCCAAGGAAGCGGAGTCGCTCACCAGACTTATCGATGCCGGCGTGGACGGCCTGGTCGTCAACACCTGCGGAGGCAATGACGAGGCGATCGCCGCGGCAGCGGGACGCCTACCCGTTGTGCTGCTCGACCGCGATGTTGCCGATGGCGGCATCGATCTGGTGACATCTAACAACCGTGAGCTGGTCGCCGGCCTGGTAGACGCCTTGGCTGCTGCGGGCAGCGAGCGTCTGTGCCTGCTTACCGAGGCAAGCGATGACAGCCCCGTGCGTCGTGAGCGCGCTGAGGCGTTTGCCGACGAGCTCTCGCGCCGCGGCCTGGCCGGCGAGGTCGTCACCTTGGCGGACGGTGGTGCCGAGGGTGTCAGTCGCCTGGACGAGACCATCCGCGGCTATGCGGGTAAAAAGCTCGGCCTCATTGCCGTCAACGGCCTGGTCTTCCTGCGCCTGACCGAGGCACTGGCGCAGCTGGGTCCCTCGCTGCCGGCGGGCCTTAAGATCGCAACGTTTGACGATTACCCCTGGAACCACGTGCTCTTTGGCGGTGTGACCACGGCCGCGCAAGACACCCACACCATCGCCGAGCGCGTAATCGAGCGTCTGTCCGAGCGCATCGACGTCGTTACCACTACGGTGGGCGACGCCGCAAAGCTCGCCCCCAAGCGCATCGAGATCCCCGGTCACATCGAACACCGCGCTTCGACCTCGCGCTAGTCTGTGTGATATTATATAGACAATGTCATACAGGAGGTATCCATGGCTGCGTCTGTGCTGAGTGTTCGAGTGGACTCGTCAATTAAAGATTCATTTGCCGAGCTGTGCGAAGAACTCGGCATGACTTCGTCCGTTGCGGTCAATATGTTCATGAGGCAGATGTTGCGCGAGCGCTCGCTGCCGTTTGTGCCTTCACTCGGTAAAAGCTCTGCGAGCGAAAGCGCCGCAGCGGGCATTTTGGATACCGCTCAGATTGAGTCCGCCGTCCGCGAGGCAGCCAGCCCGATTCCCGCCATCAAAACCGTGATCCTATTTGGATCGTATGCCCGTGGCGAGGCGCGTGCAGATAGTGATATCGACTTGCGCCTCGAAGTCGATCGCGAGCAGGGCTTTGGTCTTTTTGCGTTGTCGGCGTTTGGCGAGGCAGTGCGCAAGGAAACCGGAAGGCAGGTGGACCTTGTCTCGAGCGATTATCTTGATGACGATCTTGCCGCGGTAATCGAGCGCGAAGGAGTGATCCTTTATGATCGCGCGTAAGTCAGACGGCCTCCGCGCCCAAGAGGTCTTGGAGGCCATCGCTGAAACGAACGAGCGCATCAAGGCTTTTGATATCACCGAGGACCAGTTTCTGCATGCGAATGACGTGCGGACGAGGGCGTTGGCGGACTCCCTTTTGATGTGCGCGCTTAGGGTGACGGAAGAAGCGGGCAAGTTGTCGGAACGCTCGCAGCGGCTTCATCCCGAAATTGAGTGGCGTGGAATTATCGGCATGAGAAATTACCTCGCGCATGATTACGGCAATGTCGACCGATCGGTTGTTTGGGATGCGGTGACGATGGAGTTTCCGGCGCTGGAACGAGCGTGTAGGCAAATTGTTTCCGAATCCGAGCGATAATCACTTGTCATACCAGCCTGTTCACACACGTTTTTTGAGCGCTTGATACGCTTTAACCCTGCGGAAACATTTTTCTGCGATAGTATCTGCGATATAGACCAGTCGAAACCCGCCCGAAAGAAAGGGGAGCGACATGAACCAGCAGAACATCGATTACGTACTCCGCTCCGTAGAGCAGCGTGATATCCGCTTTGTGCGTCTGTGGTTTGTCGACATTCTCGGCCGCCTCAAAAACTTTGCTATTAGCCCCGAGGACCTCGAGGTCGCATTTGAGGAGGGCATTGGCTTTGACGGCTCGGCCATCGAGGGCTTTGCCACGCCCGAGGAAGCCGATATGCTGGCGTTCCCCGATGCCTCGACCTTCCAGATTCTGCCGTGGCGCCCGAGCCACAACGGCGTCGCCCGCGTGTTCTGCGACGTGTGCACTCCCGATCGCAAGCCGTTTGCCGGCGACCCGCGCGATGCCCTGCGCCGCATGTTCCGCAAGGCCGAGAAGGCTGGCTATCTGCTCAACGTGGGCGCTGAGCTGGAGTATTACTACTTCCCCGACGAGCACACGCCCGAGCCGCTCGACAACGTGGGCTACTTCGATCTTTCGGTGAGCGATGCCGCTCGCGACCTGCGTCGTAACACGGTCCTCACGCTCGAGAAGATGTCCGTGCCCGTGGAGTACACCTTCCACGCCGCCGGTCGCTCACAGCACGGCATGAGCCTGCGCCACGCCGAGGCCCTGAGCATGTCCGACGCCATTACCACGGCCAAGCTCATCATTAAGCAGCAGGCTTACGAGAGCGGCTGCCACGCCTCCTTTATGCCCAAGCCGCTGGCGGGCGAGGACGGCAGCGCCATGTTTTTGCATCAGTCGCTGTTCGACCATGACGGCAACAACGTCTTTTGGGGCGAGGGCGACGAGAAGTACCATCTCTCCGACGTCGCCAAGCACTATATGGCCGGTATCTTGGCGCACGCGCGCGAGATTAGCGCCATCACCAACCCCACGGTCAATTCGTACAAGCGCATCACCACGGGCGGCGACTCCGTGCCGCAGTACGCCACGTGGGGCCTGCGCAACCGCGCAAGCATGATCCGCATCCCGGTCTACAAGCCCGGCAAGCAGCTTTCCACACGCATTGAGCTTCGCAGCCCCGATCCCATGGCTAACCCGTATCTGGTCAACGCCGTCACGCTGGCGGCTGG
This sequence comes from uncultured Collinsella sp., assembly GCA_958444075.1. Lineage (GTDB taxonomy): Bacteria > Actinomycetota > Coriobacteriia > Coriobacteriales > Coriobacteriaceae > Collinsella. The sequence continues at coordinate 43,641 of CAUCNB010000006.1, forward strand.
TCTCGACGGCATCGAGCGCAAGCTGGAGCTCCCGCCCGAGGCAACGGCCGAGACGCTCAAGCTCACCGGCCGTCAGATGCTCGAGGCCGGTTACGCGCCGCTGCCGCGCTCGCTCAAAGAGGCGCTCGACGTGTTTGAGGACTCGCAGTTTATGAAGGATGCCCTCGGCGAGCACATCCATAGCTTCTTCCTCAAAAAGAAGCGCGACGAGTGGCATAAGTTTGAGTCCACGATCACCGAATGGGAGATCAAGCACTACCTGGCGAACTCCTAATCGCGCTGGCTTGTCCCAGTACGATTGAGCTCATTTCTTTGGAGGCCGATATGTCCGAAAAGAGTGCCCTGTTCATGGCGCGCACGACGCGCTTCCACGAGTTTGCCCGCAGCTTGACGACCACCCTGGGTGTCGAGGTGAGTCTGGCCACCCCCGATTCGCCAACTGCGGCGCACGACTTTGACCTGCTGATCCTCGATTCCGATGGCATCCGCAGCGACCGCATCGATCAGATTGCCAAGTGGCTCGACGATCGCGGCGGTGTTCCCATGCTGGTGATCGTCGACGACGAGGCGCTCGGCACCCTGCGCCTGCCGAATCATGCGCATGCCGACTTTGTATGTCCCACGGCGACGCCCAACGAGCTCAAGGCTCGTGCACAGCGTCTGATGGGCGAGGAGGAGCCCGTCGCCTCCGATGATGTGCTCAACATCGATAACCTTGAGATCAACCTGGCCACCTACCAGGTGACACTCGATAGCGAGCCCATTGACCTGACGCTGATGGAGTACTCGCTGCTGAGTTTTTTGGCGACGCATCCCAACCGCGCCTACAGCCGCGAGGTACTGCTGCACCGCGTGTGGGGCTTTGAGTACTGCGGCGGTACGCGCACCGTCGACGTGCATATCCGACGCATCCGCTCCAAGGTGGGCCCGCAGATCGCGGCGCACATCACCACCGTCCGCGGCGTGGGCTATCTGTTTAAGGACTAGATTTCCACCACAAAGGGGACAGGCACCTTTGTGGTGGTTTTGCCGCAGGTGCGGGTTCCCTTCGAGTTTGCAGCAGAACTTAAGCCTTCCTAAAAGATTGCGTTCTCGTACACGTACGCCCGCATATTGGGGTACAACTCAACGTGAACAATGATGGCCCGCCACATGTTTGGCGGGCCTTTGGTTATTTGACGAAAGGATCGCAGCTATGAGCGAGAACGATTCCCAGCGTCCCCAGGACGCGGGCAACGCCGGCGAGACCCAACAGCAGCCGCGCGTGCAGGTGGAGTCGACGCCTGCCGACGGCAACAACATTCCCTACGTGCAGGCCTACGATACGCAGACCGGCAAGCCGCTGGGCGGTCAACAGGTCGTGAACAAGCACACGGTGGTCAAGACCAAGACCAAAAAGCTGCCGATCTTTATTACAGCGCTTGCCGGCTGCGCCTGCGGCGCCCTGCTGGTCATCGCACTCATTATGAGCGGCACGCTCGATATCGGCGGTGGCAAGAATGCCGTGACGGCGGGCGCTTCGGGTTCGTCGACGCAAAAGATCACGATCGACTCCGAGGACACCACGCTGGCCGAGGCCGTTTCTGCCAAGGCCCTGCCCTCCGTCGTTTCCATCACCGCCACGTCGAGCGGCAGCCAGAATGGCTCGCTTTCGCAGTCTGCCGATGAGTCGGACAACTCGGGCAGCGTCGGTTCGGGCGTTGTGCTCGATACCGAGGGCCACATCCTCACCAACAACCACGTGGTCGATGGCTATGACCAGTACGTGGTGACCATGGACGACGGCACCACCTACGAGGCCGAGTTCGTGGGCAACGATGCCTCGAGCGACCTGGCCGTCATCAAGCTCAAGGACGCCGACGCCTCCAAGCTCACGCCGATCGAGATCGGTGACTCTTCCAAGCTCAACGTGGGCGAGTGGGTCATGGCGATCGGTTCGCCGTTTGGCAACGAGCAGTCTGTCTCCACCGGTATCGTCTCGGCGCTGTATCGCTCCACGGCCATGAGCTCTACCAGCGGTAACACCATCTATGCCAACATGATCCAGACCGATGCCGCCATCAATCCGGGCAACTCCGGCGGCGCGCTCGTCAACGACAACGGCGAGCTCGTGGGTATCAACTCGCTCATCGAGAGCTACTCGGGCTCCAGCTCGGGCGTGGGCTTTGCCATTCCGGTCAACTATGCCAAGAACATTGCCGACCAGATTATCGACGGCAAGACGCCGGTGCATCCGTACATGGGCGCTACGCTTTCGAGCGTCAACGCGCTCAACGCCCGCACCAACAAGCTGAGCACCGATAGCGGCGCGTATGTGGCGAGCGTCGTTGAGGATGGTCCTGCTGCCAAGGCCGGCATTCAGGAGGGCGATGTCATCACCAAGCTGGGCGACGACGAGATCACGAGCGCCGATGGCCTGATCATCGCACTGCGCAGCCACGAGGTGGGCGAGAAGGTCGAAATCACGCTCATGCGCGGCAAGGAAGAGAAGAAGGTCACTGTCGAGCTGGGCTCCGACGAGGAGCTGCAGAACCAGCAGCAGGACGACAGCGCGACCGATACCGGCAACGGCGGTATTACCGACGAGCAGCTGCGCCAGTACCTGGAGGAGCTGCTCGGCCAGCAAGGCCAGGGGCAAGGCCACGGCCAGGGCTACTAACGAGCCGTTTCGCACATACCGAAGCCAGAGGGGCTGTCCCGCCAACGCGGGGCAGCCCCTCTTTTCGTACTGATCCCTTGGGGACGGAGGAAAACGGATCACTTGGGGCTGACAGGGGCATGGTTTGATCGCGCGATCCACCCCAGTCTGGCGGCTGCCGATTCGGTGCGGTTCGAGACCGCTATTCGGCCTCATTGCGACCGGTGGTACTCTAGTATCCGTTTGAAATCGAGCGAAGGAGTGCCGCTATGGAGCAATCGAGCCTGTTTGGTGACGGCGTGGACATCGATACCGAAACGCCCGCGAGCACGGATACCGCCGTACCGGCCGATGCCCGTGCCCAGGCGGCAGCGCGTGCGGCCGAGCTGCGCCACGAGCTCGATTACCACGCCTATCGCTACTACATGCTCGATGCGCCCGAGATCACGGACGCCGCCTTTGACAAGATGCTCGTTGAGCTGCAGGAAATTGAGGCCACCTACCCCGACCTGGTGACGCCCGACAGCTATACCCAGCGCGTGGGCGGGTACGTGAGCGAGCAGTTTACGCCGGTCACGCATATGGCGCGCATGTATTCCATGGACGATGCCATGGATCTGGACGAACTCGACGCGTGGCTCCAGCGCACCGAGGATGCGCTCGGTGCCGGCAGCGTCACCTATACCTGCGAGCTTAAGATCGACGGCCTGGGCGTGGCGCTTACCTACCAAAACGGCACCTTCGTACGCGCAGCCACACGCGGCGATGGCACCACGGGCGAGGACGTGTCGCTCAACGTCCGTACCATCAAGGATGTGCCCATGCACCTGTCCGAGCCGGCGCTCGCCCACATGGGCGCCGACCGCGAGCGCACCATCGAGGTCCGTGGCGAGGTCTATATGCCCAAGGGCAGCTTTGTGCGCCTGAACGACGAGGCCGATGCCGAGGGGCGCGACCCCTTCGCCAACCCGCGCAACGCTGCCGCCGGCAGCCTGCGCCAAAAGGACCCCAAGGTCACGGCGCGCCGCGATCTCGCTACCTTTATCTATGCCATCGCCGATACCGATCCGCTGCACGTCCACAGCCAGCGCGAGTTCCTCGATTGGCTGCGTAGCGCCGGCTTTAGCGTCAACCCTAACGTGGCTCGCTGTGCCACACCCGCCGAGGTCCACGAGTTCTGTGCCCAGGCGCTCGAACACCGCGGTGACCTGGACTACGACATCGACGGCGTGGTCGTAAAGGTCGACAGCTTCCAGCAGCAGCTCGACCTGGGCTTTACCGCCCGCGCACCGCGCTGGGCCATCGCCTTTAAGTTCCCGCCCGAGGAAAAGCAGACCGTCCTGCGCGAGATTCGCATCCAGGTGGGCCGCACCGGTGTGCTCACACCGGTCGCCGAGTTCGACCCGGTGACGGTTGCCGGCTCCACCATCGCGCGCGCCACGCTGCACAACATCGACGAGATCCGTCGCAAAAACGTGCGCGAGGGCGACACTATCATCGTGCACAAGGCGGGCGACGTGATTCCCGAGGTCGTAGGTCCGGTGCTCGATAAACGCCCGGCCGATTCGGTCGACTGGCACATGCCCGAGGTCTGCCCCGTGTGCGGTAGCCCCGTGGTCCACGAGGATGGCGAGGTTGCCTACCGCTGCGTGTCCATCGACTGTCCCGCACAGCTCAAGGAGCGCCTGCTTCACTGGGTAAGCCGCGGCTGCATGGACGTCGACGGCCTGGGCGACGAGATCGTCGACAAGATGATCGCTGCCGGCCTGATCCACGATGTCGCGGACTTCTACCAGCTCACGGTCGACGACATCGCAGGCCTGGACACAGGGCGCGTGTACGCTAGCTCCAACAGCAAAAAGGGCGTCAAGAAGGGCGACCCCATCCCGGTGGGCCTCAAGACGGCCGAGAAAATCATCGCCGAGCTCAACAAGTCCAAGAGCCAGCCGCTCGGTCGCGTGCTGTTTGCCCTGGGCATCCGCCACGTGGGCAAGAGCGTGGGCGAGGTCATCGCCGAGCGATTCCTGTCGATTGATAAGCTCATCTTGGCGAGTGAAGAGGACATCGCCGAGTGCGAGGGCATCGGTCCCAAGATTGCGGCGAGCGTCAAGCAGTTCCTGGCCGTGCCCGAAAACCTTGCCGTGCTGGAGCGTTTGCGCCAGGCGGGTCTGTCGCTCGAGGTCGACTTGGGCGCCGCGCATGCACAAGCCGCAGCCGACGCGGGCGTGGCGGGCGAGCTCGCCGATGCACAACCGCTCGCGGGTCTGACCTTCGTGCTCACCGGCACGCTCGTCAACCGCACCCGCGACGAGGCAGGCGCGGCGCTCAAGGTGCTCGGCGCCAAGGTCTCGGGCAGCGTGTCCAAGAAGACGAGCTATCTGGTTGCCGGCCCCAAAGCGGGCTCCAAGCTCACCAAAGCCGAGCAGCTGGGCGTACCCGTGCTGGACGAGGACGCCCTCGAGCAGATCCTGGCGACTGGTCAGGTGCCGGAGGCTTAAGGCGTCGATAACCAAATTGAAGAACCGCCCGGAAGCACGATGCCTTCCGGGCGGTTCTTACTTTGCTGGGGCAACCGGCACCGTGATCTGCGTCACGTAGGTTGCCGGGTCGTCGCTGATGATGTCGTCGATAAGGGCGATCTCGCGCGAAGGCCCGGTGGGCGCCAGGTTGTGCTCGCGCATATAGCCGAGCAGCTGCTTATAGCGCGGGGCTGCTTGCCCGTGCGTGCCGCGGAAGCTTATGGTCAGGCAGCGCGCGGCAGGTCGCGTCTCAACGTCGCCCAAGTAATCATCGGTGTCATCGAGCAGCAGGAAGACCTCGTCGTAGCCATCAAAGTCGCCGGCGGCGAGGCGTTCGGGCGCGATGCCCACACCCAGATTGCCCAGATAGGCAAAGGTTTCGTGCTGCCCCTGCTGAAGCTGGCGGATATGCCATCCCAGCGAATAGGCGTCGGTGGGATTGACGCGCTCGTGCAGCGTGGCGCAGCGAAGTTCGGGTTCCTCGATTTCGCTAATGGTGTCGAGATCAGCATTCAAAGCGCCATGAAGCAAGGCAAGCCGCTGGTCAATCTTGCGCGACATGCGCTCCAACTCACGCCGCCTGTGCTCAATTAACTCCTGTTGCTTGGTCAGTTGCCGTTGTATCAAATCCATATCGCGCGTAGTGACAAACTCGCGAATCTGCGCCAGCGGCAAGTCGAGAACGCGCAGGTTGCCGATGGTGTTGAGGGTGGAGAGCTGCCGCGATCCGTAGTAGCGGTACCCACTTGCCGGATCGACATATGCCGGCTCCAACAGCCCCATCTGCTCGTAATGACGCAGTGTGCCCACGCTTAAATTGAGCAGGCGCGCCACCTCGCCAATGCGGAGCAGGCCCTCGGTGTGTTCACTTGGCATGTCGGTCACAGGACCACTCCTTTCGGTAAAAACAGGGGAGAGGCGCTAGGCCCGCGTCGCCCCGCTACGCCACCAGCTTGTCAAAAGCCCCGCGCCGGTTGAGCACGGTAAATGCAATCACGCAGATGCCCGCCGACAGAATCGACCCGCACGGTGAGGCGATGCCCATGGGGAACAGCGTGTCGGAATAGGCGTTCGACAGCAGCCATGCGCCGGGCACGCGAATGAGCACCACGGCCAGCACGTTGTGCGCAAAGCCAATGTAGCTCTTGCCGTATGCAGCGAAAAAGCCGCTAAAGCAAATGTGGATGCCGGCAAAGATTGCATCGAAAATATAACTGTGCATATAGCCGGTACCGGCCGCGACCACCGCGGGGTCCTTGGCAAAAAAGCCAATAAACGTCGGCGCCACCAGCCACATCAGCACCGTGATCAGGCAGCCGTACACCACCGAGATCGTCATGGCGTCCTTGAGTACCTGACGCGCGCGGTCGCCCTTGCCCGCGCCGGCGTTTTGCGCCGTGAGCGCGCTGACGGTGGCACCCATGGAACTCGGCACAATGAATAAAAAGCTGATCATCTTTTCGACCAGGCCCACGGCGGCGGCGTCGACCAGGCCGCGGTGGTTGGCGATGACGGTGATAAACATAAACGCCACCTGGATGCAGCCGTCCTGCACAGCCACGGGCACGCCGATTTTAAGAATGCTGCCGAGCACCTCGGGCTGGGGGCGCAGGTCGCTGCGCTTAACGTGGATGTTTGTGCGACGGCTCTTGAGCCACACGAGCGCAAGGGCAACGCTTGCTGTCTGCGCGGTCACCGTGCCGAGCGCCGCGCCCACGGGGCCGAGCCCCATGTGGCCGATAAACAGAAAATCGAGCGCGATGTTGATGATGCATGCCACGCCAATTACGTACATGGGCGAGCGCGAATCGCCTAGCCCGCGAAAGATGGCCGAAAGAATGTTGTACGCGGCGATAAAGGGAATGCCGATAAAGCAGATACGCAGGTAGGCGGCAGTGCCTTCGACGGCTTCGGCGGGAGTGCCAATGAGCGCCACGATCTGCGGGCAAAGCGCGAGCAGGACAGCGGCCAGTACCACCGAGACACCCATAAAGAGCGTGATGGTATTGCCGATGGCGGTCTCGGCGCGATCGAAGCGGCGCGAGCCCACGGCGTGGCCGACGATGACCGTCGTTCCCATGGCCAGACCAACGAGTGTCACGGTAATGATATAGAGCGTCTGTGCGCCGTTGCCCACGGCGGTGATGCCGGCAGCGCCGCTAAACTGCCCCATCATGTACAGATCGGCCATGCCGTAGAGCATCTGAAAAAAGTACGAGAGCATATAGGGCAGGGCAAAGACCGCGATGGTCTTAAGGACATTGCCGCGTGTGAGGTCGTGTTCCATGGGCGGGGCTTTCTGGCTTGGTCTGTTTACGTACCAGTCTAGTGAAAACCCTACAACGATTGTAGAGTCAAGGTTTGTGTTGGCGGCGGGGAGAAAAAAGTCACGCTCGCGTTCATTTCCAATTGAATACAGGGGCGCGTCCTGCGAGCTTGGCGCCTGCACTAGCATTGCAGAAATCGATTTCGGAGCACTTGACACCGATGCACGGCGCGCCATAATACCTGGGTTTGCGAACAACGTTTGATGGGGGATGAACCTGCGTGCGCAATCTCAAGATTTTGTTTTCCTATCTGGGGGCATACCGCCGCGATGCCATGCTCGGCGTGCTCTTTGTGACGGCCGAGACGGCGCTCGAGCTGTTTATCCCGGTCATCATGGCAAATATCATCGATGTAGGCGTGCCCGCGGGCGACATCGACTACATGCTGTTGCAGGGCACGTATATGTTGGTATGTGCCGCATTTTCGCTGGTACTTGGCTTGGGCTATGCGCGCACGTCTGCTCGCGTCGCCTCGGGGCTGGGCGCTAACCTGCGCGAGGCCGAGTATCGCAAGATTCAGACGCTCGCTTTTGGCAATCTGGACAACTACGACGCCAGCTCGCTGGTCACTCGCATGACCACCGACATCACTGTTATTCAGAACGCTATCGGCAACGGCTTTCGCCCCATGGTGCGCGGCCCCGTGACGCTCATCGTCGGCTTGGTCTATGCGCTGGTGCTGTCGCGTCCGCTCGCTACGGTATTCGCGATCATCCTGCCGGTGCTGGCGATCGTACTGGGCGTTATCACCTACCGCGTCAGCCCGCTCTATCGCCAGTTACAGACTTCGATGGACCATCTCAACGGCGTGGTGCAGGAGGACCTCACCGCCGTGCGCGCCGTCAAGGCGTACGTGCGCGCCGAGCACGAGGAGGCCAAGTTCGACGCCGTCAATACCGAGCTTGCGCATACGGCGACGAAGACCTTTGGCAACGCTGTGCTCAACCTGCCGGTGTTTCAGCTGTCGATGTACGTGGCGGCGCTTTCCATTCTGTGGATCGGCGGGCGCATGATTCTTGCCGGCGAGCTCGGCGTGGGCTCGCTCACGGGCTTTATGAGCTATGTGCTGCTGATCATGAACTCGCTCATGATGATTTCCAACGTGTTTTTGCTGCTCACCCGCGCACTTGCCAGCGTGGAGCGCATCTCGCGGGTGCTCGACGAGCGTTCGCTTATCCAGGCGCCCGACGCTGCCACTGCCGTGCACGGGGTGGCCGACGGAAGCATCGAGTTTCGCGACGTGTCGTTTAAGTACCGCGCGGATGCTGCCGAGGATGTGCTCGAGCATATTGACCTTTGCATTGAGGCAGGCTCCACGGTGGGCATCCTCGGCGGCACGGGCTCGGGCAAGAGCTCGCTTGTGCAGCTGATTGCGCGCCTGTACGACGCCACCGAAGGCGCCGTACTCGTGGGCGGGCGCGATGTGCGCGATTACGACCTAGTTGCCCTGCGCGACGCCGTGGGTATCGTGCTGCAAAAGAACGTGCTGTTTACGGGTACCGTGCGCGAGAACCTGCAGTGGGGCAATCCGCAGGCGTCGGACGATGAGCTCCTCGCGGCCTGCCGGGCGGCATGCGTGGACGAGTTCCTGGATCGCACCGGCGGGCTGGACGGCGAGTTGGGCCAAGGCGGCGCCGGTGTTTCGGGCGGCCAGAAGCAACGCCTGTGCATTGCGCGCACGCTGCTCAAGCATCCGCGCGTGCTCATTTTTGATGACTCAACCAGCGCGGTCGATATGGCGACCGACGCTAAGATTCGCGAGCACATCGCTCGGATTCCCAATACGACCGTGCTCATCATCGCCCAGCGCATCGCGAGCGTCATGGATGCCGATCGCATTGTGGTGTTGGACGACGGTCGTGTCCACGGCGTGGGCACGCACGAGGAACTGCTGGCGGGCGACAACATCTACCAGGAGATTTATGCCTCGCAGATGGAGTTTGCGGGGGATGCGGACGTCGCAGACGGCGCAAATGCCCCGTCTTCGTCTGGCCCCAGCGGATCACTTCAAGCCACGGAAGGGGGTGAGCGCCATGCCTAAGACATCCGCTCAGGCCCGTCCCGCCAATCTGGCGCAGACGCTCCGCCGCCTGCTCTCCTACATGGGTCACGCCAAGTTCTCGCTGCTCGCAGTGGGTGTGCTTGCCTCTGTTGCGGCCATCGCAAGCCTTGCCGGTACCTACATGGTGCGCCCCATCGTCAACGGTTTGGCAACGGGCGGCGAGGAACTGCTCGCTAAGCAGGTTATCTTTACCGCTGCCATCTACGCCGCGGGCGTGCTCTCGGCTCTGGGCTACTCGCAGATTATGGTGCGCGCGGCCCAGCGCGTGGTGTCCGATATCCGCCGCGACCTGTTTGCGCACATCCAGATGCTGCCGCTCGGTTATTTCGACGGCACACGCTCGGGCGACATCATGAGTTTCTTTACCAACGATGTCGACACCGTCTCCGAGGCGCTCAACAACAGCTTTGCCAACGTGATTCAGGCGAGCATCCAGGTGGTCGGCACCACGGCCATGCTCATCATCCTCAACTGGCAGCTCACGATTATCACGCTCGTGTGCGATGCGGCCATTGTGCTGTATGCGCGCTACTCGGGCGCGCGCTCTAAGCGCTTCTTTGCCGCTCAGCAGGCATCGCTTGGCGACCTGGACGGATATATCGAAGAGATGGTCTCGGGCCAAAAGGTCATCAAGGTCTTTAATCACGAGCAGGCCAACGTGGCCGGTTTTGACGTGCGCAACCAAGAGCTGCGCCGCACCGGTGGTGCCGCGCAGGCCTACGCCAACTCGATGGTGCCCATGACCGTGGTGATTGGCTACGTCAACTATGCCATCGTCGCCGTGGCGGGCGGCATGCTCTGCATCAAGGGGCTCGCCGACGTGGGCGCGCTTGCAAGTTACCTGGTCTTTGTACGCCAGGCGGCCATGCCCATCAACCAGTTTACGCAGTTGGGTAATTTCTTACTCAACGCGCTGGCCGGTGCCGAGCGCCTGTTTGCCGCCATGGACTTTAAGCCCGAGGTGGACGAGGGCTGCGTGGAGCTGGTGCAGACGGGCGACGCTGCGTGGGCATGGAAGATTCCCGAGGGCCAGGGCGTGGGCGCGTACGGGCATCTGCATGATGTGGCTGCCGTTAATGAGTCGGGCCGTGCGGTGGCTGCCGACGGTACCGAGCTCACGTGCGGCTTGGTCCCGCTTGCCGGCGACGTGCGCTTCCATGCCGTGGACTTTTCCTACGTGCCGGGCACCCGTGTGCTCACGGACCTCAACCTGTTTGCCAAGCCGGGGCAAAAGATCGCGTTTGTGGGCTCGACGGGCGCCGGAAAGACGACCATCACCAACCTCATCAACCGCTTCTACGAGGTCGATGACGGCGAGATCACGTACGACGGCATCGACGTCAAGCACATTGCCAAGGCCAGCCTGCGCGGGTCGCTCGGCATTGTGCTGCAGGATACGCACCTGTTTAGCGGCACCATTGCGCAGAACATCCGCTTTGGCAAGCTCGACGCGACCGACGAGGAGGTGCGCGCCGCTGCCGAGGCGGCCTGCGCGGATTCGTTTATCCGCCGCCTGCCTAGAGGCTACGACACGCTGGTCACGGCCGACGGCGCCAACCTGTCGCAGGGCCAGCGCCAGCTGCTCGCCATCGCGCGCGTGGCCGTTGCCGACCCGCCGGTGCTCATCCTGGACGAGGCCACTTCGAGCATCGACACGCGCACCGAAAAGCTCATCGAGCGCGGTATGGACCGCATCATGCGCGGACGCACCACGTTTATGATCGCGCACCGCCTGTCCACCGTCCGCGACGCCGACGCCATCATGGTCCTCGAACACGGCCGCATCATCGAGCGCGGCACCCACGAAGAGCTGCTCGCCCAGCACGGCGAGTACTGGCAGCTGGCGCATGGCTTAAAAGAGTTGGATTAACCCGTTCGAGCACGATGCTTCGACCCCTTCGTGCCCCTCACCTCGCCTCAAACCATCACAACATTCGACGTTTTTTGCCAAAATCGGGAAAAGCATCGAATGTTGTGATGGTTTTTCTACCACTCGATCGGGTGGAATCGCTTTCTTGTGCACGAAGGTGTGCGGACCCGTGGGCAGGGGAATAAGGTTGGTTATCCGACTCCATTGGAGGGCTCATGGACCTGCCGATCGTCCTGTCCCATAAGACTGCCTGGCTGTACCACAACGTGGCGCGCCCGTCCGAGCCGCTCTCGCGAGCAAGCAGCCTATACGATGAGGACTCGCTTGCTAACGAGGCGGAGCCGACTGCGGGCCTGTCCAAATTGGGACTCGATGTCAAGGGGCTGAGGGCTTCAGGGGCAGTTGGGATCGTTGCCGACTATCTGGTTTCGCTTGGTATTCCACGAGAAGAGCTCGGTCATATCGACACGCTCGTCAACTTCGATTTTGAGCGCTCGACGCCGGCTGGATTTAGGTGCCACGTGTTTGGGGCGCCGGTACCTCCAGGCCATCTTATCGAGGTGGCAGAGGGCCTTCTGGTGGTTGATGAGGCCATGTGCTTTGTCCAGGCGGGTTCGTGGATGAGTGAGCCCGAGCAGCTGGAATATGGCTACGAAATCTGCGCCCGATACCATTTGAATCATCTGTCGACAGGCGATTATATCGAGATGGGGCAGAGGTATACCGTTGCCGACTTGATTGCCTATTGCAATGAGAACCGATCTCGTCAGGGGGCTATACGCGCGGCCGCCGTGCTCAAGCGCGTGCACGATGGCGCGCGGTCGCCCATGGAGACGGCCACCGCAATCATGGTCGTAGCAAAACGTTTCCAGGGCGGGCTGGGATACGCCAAAATCGAGCTCAACCATAGGGTCGATGTTCCCAACGAGTTCAAGTGTCTCGCAAAGGCCGGGTATTTCGAGATTGACGTATATGCGCCTGCGAGCGGTACGGGGATTGAATACAACGGCTCGGACCATCTTGATAAACAGCGCAGCGCGTCGGATGCGGAGCGTATGACCGTACTGAGCGCGCTGGGCTTTAGGATGATCGTCCTCACCGGGACTCAGTTTGCCCATCAGCTGCAATTGCACCGGGCGATGAACGCCATTGCGCTCGCTATGGGCCTCAAGTGCGACCGAAGCGAAGCGTTCCAAAAGCGGCAGAACGACCTTCGAGAATTCGTGATTCGCCACTGGGACGGCGGCCTCTAGGGGCGCTTTGGTCTTTCTACGGGGTGCCGTGGGCAGGCAAACCATCACAACATTCGACGTTTTTTGCCAAAAACGGGAAAAGCATCGAATGTTGTGATGGTCTGTGTGTTGAGGATGGGCTTGGGAAGTCCGTTTTGCTCGAAGCGACCTGTCCTGTCGTACGGGTGTCGGCATGATTCTCCCGTGGTGTATTATGTTTTCCGAAGAATAAAACGCCGCGTGAGGGGAGGGCTGCGTGGACGGGCACGTGCAACATGACGGCTTTGGCCGCGATATCAACTACCTGCGCATTGCCGTTACCGACAAGTGCAATTTCCGCTGCATTTACTGCATGCCGGCCGATGGCGTGGCGCCCCGTGCACACGACGAGCTACTCAGCGCCGAGGAAATCGCCCGCTTTGTGCGCTTGGTGGCGGGGGAGGGCATTCGCCGCGTACGCCTGACGGGCGGCGAGCCGCTGGTCAGCCGCCGTATCATCCCGCTCATTCGCGACATCCGCGCGATTCCGCGGATCGAGGACATCTCGCTCACCACCAACGGAGCCCTGCTGCCCAAGCTGGCGCCGCAGCTCAAGGACGCGGGGCTTAACCGCGTCAACATTTCGCTCGACACGCTCGACCCTACGCTCTTTGGAAAGATCACGCGCCTGGGTCGACTCGAGCAGACCATGGCTGGCATCGACGCGGCGCTGGCTTGGGGCTTTGAGCCCGTTAAGGTCAACTGCGTTGTTGTGCGCCGGCTCAACCAGGATGTGGCGGCCCTCGCACGACTGACCGTCGACCGCCCCATCCACCTGCGCTTTATCGAATACATGCCCATCGGCGACGAGCGCACGAGCTCGCATTGCGCCGTGGACCCTCACGCACCCACGCTCAGCCCCGAGTTGTGGGATGCGAGCGACAGCGTGCCGAGCGACGAGCTGCGGGCGCGCGTCAATGCCGGGGCCGCCGCGATGGGTCTGGGCGAGCTCGAACCGCTTGACATCACCGACGCTCCTGCCGGCGCGGGCCCCGCGCGCTATTGGCGCTTTCCGGGCGCGGCGGGAACGGTCGGCTTCATCAGCGCCATGTCCAACCATTTTTGCGCGAGCTGCAACCGCCTGCGCCTGACGGCCGATGGCAACGTGCGTCCGTGCCTGTTCAGCGATGCCGAGTATTCGGTGCGCGAGGCGTTGCGCCGTGGTGATGATATGCAGGTACTTTCGATTTGGCGCGATGCCGTGGCCCACAAACCGCAGGAACACGCGATAATTGAGGGCACGCAACGATTTATGTCCCAAATCGGAGGATGATCATATGGCCAAGAGCAGGTACGCCGATGCCACCAAGGCCGCTCGCAGGGCCGCGATGTCTGCCCATAAAGCCACGGCTGCTGCCAGCAACACCGCTGGGTCCGCGGCGGTACAGCCGTCCGCCGGCACTGTTGCCGAGCCCGCCCGCGACGCCCGTCGCGACGAGCTGACGCACGTGGACGCCAAGGGCGAGGTGCGCATGGTCGACGTGTCCGACAAGGCCGAGACCCATCGCATTGCCATCGCCGAGGGCACCATCCTCATGCACCCCGAGACGCAGGCCATGGTGCTGCAGGACCGTGCCAAAAAGGGCGACGTGCTTGCCTGCGCGCGCGTGGCGGGCATTATGGCCATCAAACGCACGAGCGACATCATTCCCATGTGCCATCCGCTGCTCATTACTAAGAGCAAGTGCGACATTGCGCCCATCGCTGCGGCGGGGACGCCGGCCGAGGACGTGCCCGAGGGCTGGGCGCCGCCGCGCGCGGACGGGCAGGTTGGCTTTCATGTGTTGGTCACGGCGGGCGTGACGGGCAAGACGGGTATTGAGATGGAGGCCCTGACCGGCGCGAGTGCCGCGTGCCTCACGATCTATGACATGTGCAAGGCGGTCGACCGCGGTATGGAGATCGTCGACGTGCGCCTGCTGCACAAGGAGGGCGGCCGCTCGGGCGTGTGGGATCGCGCAGGGCGTCAGGCCGCTGCTGTTGAAGCCGTGGCCGCTGACGGTGCCGCGCCCGCGAGCGCATCCGTCGCCGTCGCGCCCGCAGCTCCGACACCGGCCGTCCCCGCGATCGCGTTTATCGGCTACCAAAACTCGGGCAAGACCACGCTCGTCGAGAAGGTCATTGCCGAGCTCACCCGCCGCGGCCTGCGCGTGGGTTCGCTCAAGCATCACGGACATCACGGCTTTGATATCGACGTGCCCGCTAAGGACACTTGGCGTCATCACCAGGCCGGATCCAAGCACGTGGGCCTCATCTGCGCCACGCGCTGGGCGGAGTACGCCGACACGCGCGAGGAGGACGAGATGCCCGCGCGCGAGCTGCTGTCGCGCTACAACGATGTCGACGTGGTGATCATCGAGGGCTACAAGACCGAGGGCTTCGACAACATCGTGGTCGCGCGCTCGGGTGTCGACCGTCTGCGCGGCAAGAGCTCGCTCGACCTGGTCGACGGCCACACGCTGGCCCTTGCCTGCAACGAGGCTCTGGCGCGTCAGGCCTTCGACGCCGGCTTCGCGACCCGAGCCATCAACATCAACGACGCCCGAGCCATCTGCGATCTGATCCAAGATCACCTTTAAGGCTCGACGCTGCGCCGGCCCCAAGCACCCCATCTCGCCCCTCAAGCCGTCGCTCGCGTACCAAAGTACGCGTCGCTCCTCTTTCGGGGCGACCTGGGGCACTTGGAACCGGCTCGCTGCGCTGCCATAACCTGCCAAAAAGGGACAGGCATCTTTGTGGTGGTTTTTGCAAAAAAGCTTTGACTTAAAGTTAGCTCAAGGTGTCATAATCGCTGACAAACGATTGCGATCACGGAGGCCTCATGTCAAAACTGTACTTTATGCGTCACGGTCAAACGCTCTTTAACTTGCTTCGTCGCAAGCAGGGCTGGTGTGACTCGCCGCTCACCGAGCTGGGAATCGAGCAGGCTAAAACTGTCGGTGCGACCCTGCGAGGGCGTGGCCTTACGTTTGACCATGCGTACAGTTCGACGTCCGAGCGTGCGTGCGACACGCTTGAGCTTGCGTTCCCCGGTCAGCCTTACGAGCGCGTCAAGGGCCTTAAGGAGTGGAACTTTGGCAAATTTGAGGGCGCGAGCGAGGATTTGAATCCGCGCCTGCCGTACGGCGATTTTTACAAGCAGTATGACGGCGAGGGCGAAGTCGAGTTTCGCGAGCGTATGATGGCGACCATCACCGAGTTCATGCAGCGCCCTGGACATGAGAGCGTGTTGTGCGTGAGCCATGGCGCCGCAGCGGCTCAGGTCATGCGCGGCGTGGGCGTGGAGCCGCTCAAGATGAAGCACCGCATTGGCAACTGCTGTGTGCTCGAACTCGACTTTGATGCTACTACCGGCACATTTGCTCTTGCAGATTTGTACAACCCCTACGGCACCCCGCGCGAGTAACATCGGGGCATCAGCCAAAACCACCACAAAGGGGCCAGTGAACTGCCTCCCATTTCTTGGAC
>CAUCNB010000007.1:0-48665 GCA_958444075.1 uncultured Collinsella sp.
ACTATGGCGATCTGCACGTCCTCAACGACATCAATCTCTCGGTCGACCGCGGCGAAGTCGTCGTCGTGATCGGCCCCTCGGGCTCGGGCAAGTCGACCATGTGCCGAACCATCAACCGCCTGGAAACCATCGACTCGGGCGAGATCCTCATCGAGGGCGAGCCTCTGCCGCAGGAAGGCAAGGATCTTGCCCGCATGCGCGCCGAGCTGGGCATGGTGTTTCAGCAGTTCAACCTGTTCGCGCATATGACGGTGCTGCAGAACGTCATGCTGGGGCCGGTCGACGTGCTGGGCGTGTCCAAGGAGGAAGCTCGTGAGCGCGCCATGGACCTGCTGAGCCGCGTGGGCGTTGCCGAACAGGCCGACAAGGTGCCCGCTCAGCTCTCGGGCGGCCAGCAGCAGCGCGTGGCCATTGCCCGCTCGCTCGCCATGCAGCCCAAGGCCATGCTCTTCGACGAGCCCACGAGTGCCCTTGACCCCGAGATGATCAACGAGGTGCTCGAGGTCATGGTCCGCCTGGCCCAGCAGGGCATGACGATGATCGTCATTACGCACGAGATGAACTTCGCCAGCCGCGTTGCCGACCGCGTCGTGTTTATGGCCGACGGCCAGATCGTGGAAACCGGCACGCCCGACGAGTTCTTCGACCATCCCCAGACCAAGCGCGCCCAAGACTTCCTCAACTCCATCAAGGGCCACTAGCCCAATTGCCATATCCGCTCGCCATGACCATCCAAACTCGAAAGCAACACCTATGATCGGAACTCGCACTTCATCGTCATACACCCCGCACGTCAACGTCGACCCCGCCGACCGTCCGCTCATCCTGGTGGCGCCGCGCTGGGAAGAGGCGAAGCCGTTTTTAAGCGAAACGCTCTCCCCCAACGAGGAAATCGCAAGTGTCTTTGTCGATGCCATCCTTGCCGCCGGCGGCCTGCCGCTGCAGATGTCCATCACCGAGGACATTGAGGTCATCCGTCATTACGTCGATATCGCCGACGGCATCGCCATTCCCGGCGGCCCCGATGTCAACCCCAAACGTTGGGGCGATGATCGACCCTACGACCCCACCCTCTGCTGCGAGATCCGCGATAGCTTTGAGTTTAAGCTGGTCGGCGAGGTACTCCGCGCCAAAAAGCCGCTCTTTACCACCTGCCGCGGCACGCAGTTGCTCAATGTCGCCACTGGCGGCACCCTGTGCATGGACGTGCCGAGCCTGGGCGCTCGCGAGGGCCGCACGCAGTGGCGCCATACCCACGTGCTCAACGACCCCGTGCATCCCGTCGAGGTCGTGCCGGGCTCGCTGTTGGAGCGCGCGCTTGGCGGGCACAGGCTGATCCAGACCAACTCCGCACACCACTGCTGCGTCGATCATCTGGGTAAGAGCACGCGTTTGGTCGCCAAGGCAACCGACGGCGTTCCCGAGTGCATCGAGGTCGAAGGCCAGCCATTCTGCTTGGGCGTGCAATGGCACCCTGAGTACACGTGGAAGACGCTCGAAACCGACTTTAACCTGTGGAAGTCGTTTGTCGAAGCAGCGGCCAAGGTAAAGCAGGCCCGCTAGCTCGCGAACCACTCAGGTTAAAGCCTCCTAAGCCAGGGGGGGCGGACACCAGCTACGGTGCCCGCCCCCTGTATTTGATATGCTCGGTATGATTATCCCTCGCAAACAATCAGAGAAATCTCGACCGCAATCGGTCGACAGTAAAGCAAATGGCAACAACGCTTGCTACGTTTATGAGACAGTCAATTAAAATCGAAATGCATTGACCATTCCCCAACGGGGTCACGCCGCAAATCCACATGAGCATCGAGGCTGGAAGCGGAAGCATGGAATTGGCCCCGATCTGTATGTAGATCGCTACGACGTTGACAAGCAACAGCATGCCAATCGGACCGAAGCCGGACCCAAAATAGGAAACAACGATTACGCAAGAAACCACGTATGCAAGGCAGGCAGCGGCAGCAAGAACAAGTCGATAGCAAAATACATGCAAGTTGAAATACTGCTGAGCATCCAAAACGATCGCGCAGTTAAGACAGTACAAAACGACACTCGTCAGGATAAACGCGCCCAAAAGGGCAAAAGAAGACAGCACCACTCGCGCAACGATAGCGCACACACGCTTCCCTCCCCGAGCCTCCGACAGCCCCCACGGTTCCTCAATAAAGTCCGAACTGACAAAGCGCGGCACAATGCAAGCCGCGATGAACGGAAAGAACAATGCATGAGCCAACGGAGCCACGTTGAACAGCAGGCCGCGAAAAACCTCTGCATTACCAAATAGAAGGGCATCCTCTGCCGATAGCCGAAGCGTCGGGTCTGGGAAAAAGCCCAAGAAGCTGTTCTCACGGAGGCTACAGAACCACATCGGGAAAGAATTAAGCTGCAATACCACCATGCACGCATAAATTACCAGGATTAAGGCGTACGCCCATTTGCTCACATGCTTCAATTCTGACTGGAGAAGTCTTTTAATCTGACGAGCCATTGAGCACACCCCCAGCGCGAAAGCTCAAGAGAGCGTAAATCAATACCGATAGACAGCTGGCTGCCACGCCATATCCCAGAAGCGTCAGCTGCCCCATATCGCTATACCCAAGGGCACATCCGACTCCAAGGTACGGCCCCGGAAGGAAGAAGATCCATCGCAAGGATGGTATAGGTGCCTGAAGGAAGGCTCCGTAGAGCGTCAAGCTCATGACAAATCCGACTATCACCACGGCCCCACTCAATACAGCGCTGCCCGTTATCCGATAGATGGTCACCGTCTCCAGCGCAACCGATATCACCAATACGGCGTTGACTATCATTGCAGGCAAAAATACAGTTAGTATGTTGTGCGAGTAGTTATGCCCTCCACGTATTATGGCTATTGCAAAAAGAAGAAGGCAAAGCGCGCTATACGCTGCGCCAATTATTAAAGCAGACGAAAATGCATGGGCTAGAGCCCCATAAAAGCGGTTGAGACCTCTTGCCGAAGAAATTCGGTGCCCCTCTTTATAGCCATGCTCCTGTAAAAGCACCAAACAAACGATGAGTGGAACGAACAGGGAGGTACCGGCAAAAGCACTGCGCACAAGGGACTCATCAGGCGCAGTAGGATCGATTACATTCCAGCAGAAGCCAATATCCTCCCCACAAACGCCATAGCCAAAGGCGAGCAACGTTGTTCCGTTTTTTAGAAAGATGCCGAAGAGAAGGCCGAACGCCAGCATAAGCGCAAGACCAAACTTCGCCGGAAATATCCTGTGCAAACGCATCATATCTGCCTTTATGGGATGGATCGCCCGCTTCATAGCGAGACCGCCTTCATCAAGCGCCTGTAATACTCTTTTAGGGATGGCGCCTCATCCCTTATGACGTCCATCGATTCCTTTTTTAGCAGTTCACCGTCATGAAGAAACAGGCAGCTTGTTGCAACCGATGCCAGCTCATCCAAGTCGTGGCTAGAGATAAGCATGGTTTTGCCCTGCTCCCGATTCAATCGACCGATAAGGGCCCATATACTCTCGATGCCCAACGGATCCAATCCATTTGCCGGCTCATCGAAAATTAGTACGTCGGTGTCGCCCAATAAAGCCGTAGCTATATCCAGTCGCCGTTTCATTCCCAGAGAAAAACTGCTCACGCTCTTTTTCTCATCGACGTCCAGCCCGACTAGGCCCAAGACGCGAGGAACCTCACGTTTCTCATCGAGTCCCCATTCCGCACATCGGATCCGAAGATTCTCAGCCGCACTGAGGGATTGGTATGCTCCGCAGGAATCTGGCACATAGCCGACACGCGTCCGCATCAAGCTCAGCTCTTTTTTCGACTTGCCTCCAAAGAGCTCCACGCTCCCCGACGATGGCTCACAGAGGCCCAGCACTATTTTAATAAGCGTGCTTTTGCCCGCCCCGTTTGCACCAACAAGGGCGCAAAGCTCAGACTGATCCACCTCGAAGGAAACGTCATGCAAAACGCGGCGCCTCCCATAGCGCTTTGACACCCTTGATAGCCTTATCGTCGATGCGTTCATTGGCCTCCCGTTCCGCTTGATAGCAAAACCGCTCATATCGTTCCTTCTTTACTTTATCGTTTTCCATAGTTGTTATTGTTTTTCGATAACTCATATTTGCCAAGATAATCTAAAAGAAAGAACCCGTGTTAGACACGGGTCCCTTCACGCTGATATTTCGTTTTAGTTGTTCGCCTTAAGCTACTCGTCGCTCAAATCGACAGCAAAGACTGATGTCGGAAGCGACGCCTCATTGCCTCCGCCGTCCCGCATCTGCCTCACAACGTTTTTTGCACGCTCAACAATAAGCTCCTCAAGCTCTTTCTCACTCACGCGCTGAATAATATCTCCCGGTTGACAATCAAGCTCATCACAGATATCGAGGAGCGTCTTTAGGCGAATAGCTTTTATCTTTCCGTTTCTAAGCTTTGAAATATTAGCCGGAGTATGCCCCGTCGCCCGAATCAGATCAGCACTGGTCTTTCCGGTCTTAAGCAGCTGCGTCTCAAGCTCGATGATGAGATAGCTCATGTTTCCTCCTACACAAGCTCGTCAGACTGCTCTTGGAGCAGCGAGGCATAACTCCAGATCGCCGAGATAAATAAACAGACAACTGCGCCGATAAACGACCCCGCATCAAAGGTAGCGCCTTGGCAAATCTCAATAACGAAGGAATGAGGCACGATGTAAAGCTCCAGTCCGCCAATGGTGAGATTGACCGATCCATAGGCACCAACAAGCGAAACCGCGGCGTTAACAGCAAAGGCAAGCGCGAGAACACGGATAAGCCGCACATGCGTCTTGGTAAAGGGCGAGACGCCTCGCGAGATGTTACGGCTGATCCCGCACAGAACGACAAGCGAAATACCCATAACAAGCGCCATGCACAGTCCGCTTGGGATAACGATGCACCCGCCATCGAGAAGCGTCACGACACCGAAAGAATCGACAGAAGCAACGTTTGCAACCGCATACCAGATCACGTAAACAACCAACGCGGCAAAAGCGACGAGCATCCCTGCAAAAACGGCTGCCATGCAAAAACCGAGCTTCCTGATATTTTCGCCCGCCTTGGCCATACGCTGAACGCTGTTGGACATACACTCACCCTCATCGACTCTATCGTTATTCGAACGGTTTATCGAACAACGATATGGATTGCATGCGGAAAGCCCCGACAGTGTGCATAGGCAATTCACTAATCAGAAGAGGTGAGCGTGGATTTTTGGACACGTATCGAACGAGCGTGGATAATCTCCCACTTTGAGGCCGCCACCGGGCCTAAAACGGGAGATTATCCACGCTCATAGTCATCAAGGCTCACAGCCTCTTACTCGGCCGCCTCGCGCAGAGCCGACATCGTAGCCGCATATTGCTGCTGCAACGCATGCATCCCCTCGCGGGCGCCGTCAACGGCATCAGCGCCGCGCAGCGCTTCGGTTACCACGACCGCCGGCTCGTACAGATTATCGAATCCCAGGTTCTGGCTCACGCCCTTGAGCGTGTGCGCTGCCATAAACGCACTCTCGGCGTCTCCTGCCGCCATGGCAGCCTCCAGCTTGTCCATGCTCTCGTCATCCAAAAACTTGAGGGCAAAGCGGGCAAGCATTTCCCCGCCCATCAGCCGAGCGCACGCGTCGTCATAATTAGCGCCGATCTTCTCATACGCCTCACGCATGGAAATCATGGATTAAAAACTCCTTTGGTCAAACTAAATCGTGGGAAACGCGACGACGTCGGCGGGGCGTGCCAACGTCTCGGCAATTTGGTCTTGCACCTCGAGCAGGCAATCGAGCAGCAGCGGGTTAAAGGTGCCGCACTTACCGTCCAGGATCATCTGGATCGCCTCCTCGTGCGGGATAGCGTCCTTGTACACGCGCACGCTCGTCAGTGCATCGTACACGTCAGCCACCGAAACCACCTGCGCGGCGATGGGAATTTCGTCGCCCTTAAGGCCATCGGGATAACCCTTGCCGTCCCAGCGCTCGTGATGCCAACGCGCAATCTGGTACGCATATTCCATAAGCGCATTGCCGGCGTGATGGCTGCCCAGCTCGAGCAGCATGTTGGCGCCAATCGTGGTATGCGTCTTCATAATCTCGAATTCCTCGGGCGTGAGGCGCCCGGGCTTGTTGAGGATCGCATCGTCAATCGACATCTTGCCGATATCGTGCAGCGCCGAAGCCAGGGCGATCGTGGAGCGTTCCTCATTGTCGAGGGAGATCGTGCCGCTACGCTGGACCAGATAGCCAAGCAGCAGCTCGGTCAGCTTTTCGATGTTCGTAACGTGCCTACCGCTCTCGCCGTTGCGAAGCTCCATGACGCCGGCCATGATGTCGATGAGCATGCGACTGTTCTTGACGCGCTCGTTGTACTGTTGGGACAGCAGGTTCGTCAGGCGGCGCTGTTTGGCGTACAGGCGGATGGTGTTGCTTACGCGGCGGCGCACGACACGGGAGTCAAACGGGCGGTTGATATAGTCCGAGGCGCCCAGCTCGTACGCGCGCAGAACCACATCGTCGGAATCTTCGCTCGAGATCATGATGACAGGCAGATTGTTGATACCCGATCGGCGCGACAGATCGGCCAGCACCCCAAAGCCGCTTATGCCCGACATCACAATGTCCAGCAGCACAAGCGACAACTCATCGCCATGGCGGTCGACCATGTCGAGCGCCGTACGACCGTTATCGGCCTCGAGGATGCAATACTCGTCCTTGAGCATCTCGTTGAGAATGGCTCGGTTCATCTCGGAGTCATCAACAATAAGCACCAAAGGCTTTTCGCTTTGGAAGGCCTCGATGGAATCGGCATCGGTCACGACCGTACCGGCTTTTGCCTTAGCACGGCTCAGTAACTGGACAGCGCGGCCAACGCCCTCATCGACCGTCTCGCCATGAATGCGAACGCCACCAACACATGCCGTCAAACTCACGTACTCATGGCCCGGAATAATCGTGGAACGAACGGCATCGGATACCTGATGCAGACGACGGGTAAAGTCATCGGAGGGAATATTGGGCATGACGACCACAAACTTGTCGCAGCCATAGCGCACAAGCTCGTCAGTCGAACGAATTCCACTGCGTATGGCTGTCGCCACAGCACCGAGCGCAAGGTCGCCGGCATGACGGCCACACGTATCGTTGAAGACCCTAAAATCATCAAGGTCGATCACCGCAACGCCGGCCTTCATGCGCGCGCTACGGAGCTTTACCTCGTAATATCGACGATTGTGCACGCTCGTCAGCACGTCGGTGTAGACAAGGTCCTCTTCTGCAGCCTCTTGCTCATCAATCGGACGCACCATCAGCAGGACGTGAGGCTCGCCCTCGACCTTTAGAGGGCGCAAACGGGCGCGGTACTCAATACCATCATTGAGCAGCTGCTCCGACACCTCACCCGAATCTGCCAAGGCCTCAAGACTCGACTGACGCAGACAAGGGCAGCGATCGCCGGCGAGCAAGCAGTTAGGCTCGCTCTTAATCTGATCGGCCGACAGCAAACGCACCACGGGGTAGGTCTTCGCGACGCGGGCGACCTCGGCGGCAGCCTCCTCGTCGGTTAGAGTGACCTCGTGATTATTGAGCATATGGGGCCCTTTCGATAGTTTCGCATGGTAGCGGTGGGTTCCAAATGCTACAAGGGTAACACCTTGCCGATGCAGGTAAGCACGTGAATACTGTTACATTTTTATGAGTTGGCAGACGGCGCGATTGAAGCCGCAAACGTGAGGTTTTGAGCACATTTGTTAACACGGCCGAGACGTTTGCGGAAGAAGCCTGCTTTGGCTATTGCGGGTGCTAGAACCCCAGAATGCCACGAACAGCCCGGGCAGCCGCTGCCGGGCGATCGCGCAGGCCGTTGTGCGCCCCGGGAACCGTCACGAGCGGACAGTCCAAAAGCTCAGCCGCCATCCTCGTGCCCGCCTCGCGGGGCGTACCAATCGAGAGCTCGCCCAGGAGCACAGCGGCCACCGTTTTCGACGCACGAGCGCTATCCCAATCGGGAACGCAGGTCATAGTAATCCCGTATTCGTTTGCCATGAAACTGCGGCCGTTGCGCAGGGCATGCTTGGCTTCCGCCTCGGTTATCTTGGGGGCCTCGGGGTCCGAATCGCCGATGGCGCCCAGGAAGGCCCGTAATGCCCTGGAGACCTTTCCCGCAGCAATCATCTCGAGCAAAACCGGAGCCGCGCCCAGGCCGGCACCCTCGTTTGTCACGGCGGGTTCATGCAGAATCGCACGCGAAATTATGACGGGGTTTGCACGGAGAAGCTCCAGGGTCACCAACGTACCGGCACTGTGCGCGAGCACGTTTGCCGGAGCGCCAATATGCTCGATAACGGCCTGCAGGTCGGCGGCCTGAGCGGCGAGGTCGTAGCGTCCGTCCGCAGCGTCGCCGCTCTCGCCGCAACCGCGGCGGTCGTAGGCAATGACGCGATAGTCGTAGGCGAGCTCGCGGGCGATGCCGTCAAAAAAGACACCGTCGACGCACGCACCGTGCACACACACCAAGGCGGGTGTATCGGACGATACATCCGGGCCGGCATACTCGCGGCAGGCGATCGTAGTGCCCGCATTCTCGACCGTAAAATCCATACTGTGGTCCCATCGTCAACGCCACCAGGCCGTGCCGGGGTGTAGCTTGGCCAGATAGCGTCATTTTGTGCGTACATGAATGCGCTTACTGTACCCGACTCTCACCCTTTCATGACAGGGTTTCGAAAACTCACCCGACTGCACGGTTTCTGCCTAAACAACAGCACCCAAACCCGCGACCCACATGAAGGCCGATGCTATGCTTAAGCTCAACTGTCCCAAGGAGCATATGCCTATGTCTACGTTTTTAAATGCCAGCCCCATCTTTGGGCCCGTCCGCAGCCGTCGCCTGGGCCTTTCGCTCGGTGTCAACATGATGCCGGCGAGCGGCAAGATCTGCACGTTCGACTGCATCTATTGCGAGAACGGCCTCAACGCCGAGCGCCCCTGCCACAAGCCGTATAACACAGCTGCCGTGGTACTCGACGCACTCGAGACCA
The DNA here is from genome assembly GCA_958444075.1 of uncultured Collinsella sp. Lineage (GTDB taxonomy): Bacteria > Actinomycetota > Coriobacteriia > Coriobacteriales > Coriobacteriaceae > Collinsella. The sequence goes on from CAUCNB010000007.1 coordinate 9,042, forward strand.
AATTGTGCGAGATGGCAGTCGAGGGTGAGCTGCCCGATGTGATCACGTTTGCCGGCAACGGCGAGCCCACCGCCGCACCGGAGTTTCCGCAGGCCATCGCCGGCGCTGTCGCGCTTCGCGACCAGCTGGCACCAAACACCAAGATTGCCGTGCTTTCCAACGGCACGCGCGCCGACCGCCCCGAGGTGCACGATGCGCTCATGATGGTCGACGACAACATCCTCAAGCTCGATACGGTCGACCCGGCATTTATCCAGCTGCTCGACCAGCCCGTTGGCCCCTACGATGTAGAGCACCAGATCGAAACGTTTGCGAGCTTTAGCGGTCACGTCATTATCCAGACGATGTTTTTGAGCGGTGAGTACCGGGGCAGGTCTCTCGATAACACCGGCGAGGAGTACGTTGGCCCTTGGCTCGCGGCGCTCGAACGCATTCGTCCGCAGGAGGCGACCATCTACACGGTGGCGCGCGAGACACCGATCGCTGGCCTTGCCAAGGCAGCACCCGACGTCCTCGATGCCATTGCCGCGCGCGTCCAAGCCCTCGGCATCCCCTGCCAGGTGAGCTACTAGCAAAACCACGCAGCAGCTAGTGCCCGCCATCCCGCTCCATCAGTTGCGGTGATATAGTTCCTATTTGTGCTGTTAAACCGCTTAAATCGGAACTATATCACCGCAACTTTTATGGACGCGTGGGTGGGCTATACTAGCTGCGAATGAAAGGAAGTTAGCCATGTTTGACAACGGACCCGTGCCTGGCCGCAACGACGCTTGCTGGTGCGGCAGCGGCAAGAAATACAAGAAATGCCATAGCGCCTTTGATGAGCGCCTCGAGCGCTTGTGGGAAGAGGGCTGGGAGGTTCTGCCCCGCACGCTCTACAAGACGCCCGCCGACATCGAGGGCATCAAGCGCTCCGCCGCCATCAACGTGGGCGTGCTCGACTACGTAGGCGAACACATCGCCGCGGGCATGACCACCAACCAGATCGACCAGATGATCTACGACTATACCGTCGAGCACGGTGGCACGCCGGCCGACCTCAACTACGAGGGCTACCCCAAGAGCGTATGCACCTCGATCAACGACGTGGTCTGCCACGGCATCCCCTGCGATGCGGACGTGCTGCACGAGGGCGACATCATCAACGTCGACTGCTCCACGATCTTGGACGGCTACTTTAGCGACTCGAGCCGCATGTTCTGCATCGGCGAGGTCTCTGCCGAGCGCCAGCGCCTGGTCGACGTCACCCGCGCCAGCGTGGAGGCGGGTCTGGCTGCCGTCAAGCCGTGGCTGCCGCTCTCCGTTATGGCCGAGGCCGTGCAAAAGACGGTCGAGGACGCCGGTTTTAGCGTGGTGCGCGAGTACGGCGGACACGGCATTGGCAAGGAGTTCCACGAGGACCCGTTTGTAGGCTTTACCACCGAGGCGCCCGATGTGGACACCATCATGGCCCCGGGTATGGTCTTTACCATCGAGCCCATGGTCAACGCCGGAGCGCCCGACATCAAGATTAGCGAGGGCGACGGCTGGTGCGTGCGCACCAAGGACGGCAGCGATTCGGCTCAGTGCGAGGTACAGCTCGTGGTGACCGAGGACGGTTACGAGCTGCTGAGCTGGTAGCCGTGCGGACGCCGGGCTTCGCGATGGATATGTTAACCATCGCGAAGCCCGGCTTTTTTATAGCGTTTTGCCAGATAAAACCTGCCCAAATAAACCTGTCCCTTTTTGGCAGGTTGAGCGGAGAGGACTGCTTGTGAACATCCTGGTTTTGTTGCCCGTCAACGATCGTCACCGCGCGATCCTCGAGTCGAGCGCTCCGGGCGAGGACTTTACCTACACGAGCGCCGACGCCGCCACACGTGAGCAGGTCGCCGATGCCGACGTGATCCTGGGCAACATTGACCCTGACATGCTCACGGCATGCGAGCATCTCCAGCTGTTGCAATTGCAGACCGCAGGCTATGACGACTACCTTGCCGCCGGCACCGTGCCGGCTGAAGCCAAGCTGTCTTGTTCAATCGGCGCCTACGGTCAGGCCGTGAGCGAGCACATGTTTGCCATGGTGCTGTCTTTGATGAAGCGCCTGCCCGGCTATCACGACTTGCAGCGCAAGCATCGCTGGGAGGATTTGGGGCCGGTCACCTCGCTCAAAAACGCCAACGTGCTGGTGCTGGGCGCGGGCGATATCGGCGGCCACTTTGCCACGCTCTGCCGCAGCATGGGTGCACACGTCCGCGGCATCAAGCGCCATCCGCTCGTCTACCCCATTGTGTTTGAGGACATGGACGGCATGGATGCCCTGTCTGAGCGCCTGGCCGAGGCAGACGTCGTCGCATCCTTTATGCCCAGCACGCCCGAGACCCGCGGTCTGGCGAACGCCGAGTTCTTCGCCGCGATGAAGCCGGGCGCCTTCTTTGCCAACGGCGGCCGCGGCGATCTTGTGGTTGCCGACGACTTGGTTGCCGCCCTGGAGTCGGGACATCTCGCCGGTGCCGCGGTCGACGTCACCGACCCCGAGCCGCTGCCTGCGACAAGCCCCCTGTGGGATGCGCCCAACATGCTCATCACGCCGCACATCTCCGGCTGGTTCCACCTAGCCGCCACGCTCAATAACGTGGTCGACATCGCCGCGGAGAACCTGCGTCACCTGCAAGCCGGCGAGACCCTGCGCTGCTGGATCGAACATTAGGGTTCCGCCGTTCTAACGAACGGCGGACCGGCCGACGCTGCGCGCCGCCCAGGGCGACAATTTGTCATTCAAAAGGCAAGGCATGACCAGAAGGTCTATGCCTTGCCTTTTTCATGCCAACTTGTTCGCCCTGGACACCGCTCGCTGACGTTTGCTCAACCTGCGGCGCTTTGCTGGCGCGGCCCTACCTGTGGACTCTCGCTGACCATTATTCGACCAGAGGGGTCTAGCGCTATTTAAGCGTTGTTAGATAGTTTCTTGCGTTGTCGACGCTCATTGCTGCGACGGGTGCGTGTGAACAGAGTTTGGCATCGTTGGTGACCAGGAGATCTGCCTTTGCGCGCATCGCTGCCGCGATGATTAAATCGTCTTCGTAATCGCTATGGAGCTTACGCTGCTTACTCGCCATCCATATGTCGCTCAGGTCGCAGGACACGGGCGTAGCAAGTTGCGACAACACATCAAGACAATCCCATGCAAGTGATGTCGCCGCCGAAGCGGCATCTTGAGACAGCAAACCGTGCTCTCGCCGATACCACGCCTTATGTTCGCTCGAAATCAAATAGAACAGGTCTTTGGACGATGTCGCCGCATATATCAGCTCAGCCTGAGCCGTACACGCATCACGCAAAAACTCAATCGTGGCCGAACGACCACGTCGTAAGGGGATGAAATAATCAAGCCACACGTTGGTGTCAACCAAGATGCGCTTTGGATTCTCACTCATAGAGCCAGCTCATCTCCTCGCCATAGCGATCCGCATAAGCGTTCCGTTTGAGCTCTTCATTACCCGAGGGCTGCACTTTAGCCAAGTCAATTCCCGACTCGCGGCAAACAGCAGCGAACAGTTGCGAACCCTGGTCGATGAGTTCGAGCTTGTGCTTGGCGGCTTTCTCTCGCTCGCGCTGTACCGCCCGGGCACGACCGGGCGAAAGAATGTCCTGGAGCGCGCCGGGCCGATCAGCCAGAGATGCCGCAAGTTGCCAGAGCGCTCGCACCGCTTGGCTCGGCGTCATACCGGCCCTGGAGAGAGCGGCGTCCCCACTCCTTTTAAGATCGGCATCGAGACGCACGTTGATCTGAGCGGCTGTTGTGGTCATGACCCCTCCTTAATACTTCAAAACTATCATAAAACTCTATGGTAGATACGTAAAGCATGTATAGCATTTATAAGCATTAGCCGTGCTCTGTACACAAAAAGCCGCCGAGGCACACTGCACCTCGGCGGCCACGTATCACAGATCTAGTTCGGTTTCACCCTTTGCATTCGCCCAGATAAAACCTGCCAAAATAAACCTGTCCCTTTTTGGCAGGTATTAGAGCTCCACGCTTTCGGCGCCGTTGATGGTTAGGTTGCGCTCGTAGAAGGCCGTGAGGGCGCGGATGGCGTACATCACGTCGCGCACGCCGCCGGTCTCGTAGCTCGAGTGCATGGCCAGCTGCGGCAGGCCCACGTCCACGGCATGCATGCTCGCCTGCATATTGGACAGATTGCCGAGCGTGGAGCCGCCGGCCATGTCGCTCTTGTTGGCGAAGGCCTGCGTGGGCACGTCAGCGTCATCGCAGATGGCCTGGAACACCGCGCGGCTAAAGGCATCGGTGCAGTAGTGCTGGTTGGCGGCTTCCTTGATGACGATGCCGCCGTTGAGCACAACCTGATTGCGAGCGTCGCACTTCTCGGCGTGGTTGGGGTGCACAGCATGTGCATTGTCGCAGCTCACGAGCATCGAGGCGGCAAGTGCGCGATGGTACGACTCGTCGTCAAAGCCCAGCGAGCCGTTAATGCGACGCAATGCATCGGCCAAGAACGTCGACATGGCGCCCTGCTTGGTCTCGGAGCCAACCTCCTCGTTATCGAAGCAGCAGAAGACCGAGACATCGTGCGCGTTCTCGGCACCCAAAAATGCCTGCAGCGAGGTGTAGGCGCAGGCCAGGTCGTCGAGCTTGGGCGTCGAGATAAACTCGTCAGCCCAGCCCCAAATGCGCGCATCCTGACGATTGACCAGGAACAGATCGCGGCCCAGAATCTGCTCGGGCTCAACGTCCAGCTCGTCGGCGATCAGAGCATCAAAGTCGCCCTGCTTAAGATCACCGGCGCTGATAAGCGGGCAAAGGTCGACGGCTCGGTTGGGAGCAAAGGCTTCGTTAACGCCGCGGTTCATGTGGATGGCAAGGCTCGGGATGATGGCGACTTCGCGCTCGGTAGCGAGCAAACGGCTCTCAATGCGGTCGCCCTCGCGCACCAGCACGCGGCCCGCGAGTGCCAGCGGACGGTCGAACCAGGTGTAGTCGATCATGCCGCCGTAGGCCTCGGTGTTCAGGCGCAGCGTCTCGCCCGCGCCGTCGAGCTCGGGCACGGCCTTGACCTTAAACGTCGGAGAATCGCTGTGCGACGCTGTGAGCTGAAAATGGTAGTCGCCGGCAACGCCGTCCTCGCCCCACGTCGCGGCCAGGTCCTCGCCCACTTTAAAGGCAACAACGCTCGAGGTATTGCGCTGCGTGTAATAACGCCCGCCCGGCTCGATGTCCCACGCCGCGTTCTCGGGCAGGTAGGTAAAGCCCGCCTCGTCGAGTTCGGCCATAATGGTCGCCGCCGTATGGAACATGCTGGGGCATGCCTCGATAAAGTCGATAAGGTCGTTGGCAGCCTCGATATCGTCGGCCGTCACATGCGCACGCTCGGGCGTTTCCTGATCCGTCATGCTCTCCCCTTTCGCTGGGTTGATGGTCCCCTCCAGCATACCCCGCCACGCCAGCGCCGCACTCTTCATTCCGTGCTTAATTCCGCGCCGCTCACCAAGTTGAGTCATCATGCCCGCACTCCTTTTGCGACAATTGCGCTAACAGGACGAGAGGAGTCGTCATGAAGCCACGTAACATTGCCATCGCCTGCGGTGCCGCGGGAGTCGCCGTCGGCCTTGCCGCTGCCACCGGTATCGTTTATCACAAGCAAATCAAGTCCGCCGCGTCGCTCAAACGCTTGACCGGCTACGAGGATGGCTATGACCTGTACGCAATCGACATCGCCTACGACTACGATCTTGATCGCATCATCGCCGCTGGCGTGCGCGACGACCAGGCCTACATCGATGCCGTGGTGGCGCAGGTGCTGCCCGGTGTGCCGGTACATGTCCAGGCGCCCCAGTTTGCCTGCAGCGCTTTTGTCGCCGTAGATGCCGAAGGCCGCGTGCGCACCGGTCGCAATTACGACTTTAAGGACGACACCTCGGCGCTGCTGGTGCGCAATCACCCACGCGGCGGTTATGCCTCCATCGGGTTTGCCGCCCTTAACAACCTGGGCGATAACACTCCGCTCGACTCCGTCGCTGGACGCGCCGCCGCACTCATGGGCCCGTTTGCCCAGCTCGACGGTGTTAACGAGTGCGGCGTGTCCATTGCCGTACTCACCCTGGATTCCAAGCCCTGTGACCAGGACACGCAACGCCCCGTCATCAACACTTCGCTCGCCATCCGCCTGGTGCTCGACCGCGCGGCTACCACGCAGGAGGCCGTCGACCTGCTTTCCGCCTACGACATGCACGCCATGGCCGGACGCGACTACCACTTCTTTATCAACGACGCCGCCGGTGACGCGCGCGTAGTAGAGTGGGATCCGCGCGATCCGGACCGCGCTTTCAAGGCGACGCCCGTGCGCCAGGTTACGAACTTCTACGCCTGCTATGGCGACGAAGTGCTGCCCAACCAAAAGAATGGCGAGCTAGGCCATGGCAAGGAGCGCGCCGTCGCAATCGCCGCTGTCCTCGACGCCCGTGCCGGCGCACAAGACGAGGCAGTCGCTTGGAAGGCCCTACGCGCTGCGGCGCAAGAGCCCAATCCGGAAGACATCACCAGCAACACGCAGTGGTCGGTCGTCTTTGACAACACCGAGCCCGCTGCCGCCATCACGCTGCGCCGCCATTGGGGCGACGTCGACGCCTTCGCGCTGTAAGGAGCCAGGCCCGTCGACCTTACACTCGCCTGACGTTGCTTACATTTCTATACGCTTGAGCTAACACGTTTTACCTCCGCATCAACAGTGTGCGGGGGTAAACTTATGCGCATGTTATAACTTGCCCGGAAGGATTCATCATGCTCAGGATCGGTCTTCTTACTAGTGGCGGCGACTGCCAGGCGCTCAACGCCACCATGCGCGGCATTGTCAAAACGCTCATGACCAATAGCGAAGAGCCTATCGAGATCTACGGTTTTGAGGACGGCTACCAGGGCCTTATCTACAGCAGGTTCCGCGTCATGACGCCCGCCGATTTTAGCGGCATCCTCACCCGCGGCGGCACCATCCTGGGCACGAGCCGTACGCCGTTCAAGCGCCTGGATACTCCCGAGGCCGACGGCGTCGAGAAGGTGCCCGCGATGGTCCACACTTATCACAAGTTGCAGCTCGACTGCCTGTTTATGCTGGGCGGCAACGGCTCCACCAAGACCGCCAACCGCCTGCGCGAAGAGGGCCTCAACGTTATCGCCCTGCCCAAGACCATCGATAACGACACCTGGGGCACCGAGTTGACGTTTGGCTTTACGAGCGCCATCGACGTCGCCACCAAGTGCATCGACGACATTCACACCACCGCTTCGAGCCACGGCCGCGTGTTCGTCATCGAGATCATGGGCCACAAGGTTGGCTGGATCCCGCTGTACGCCGGCGTCGCGGGCGGCGCGGATGTCATCCTGATTCCCGAGATTCCCTACGACATGGATAACGTCATCAAGACCATTGAACATCGCATGGAAACCGGCAGCCGCTTTACCATCGTGGCCGTCGCCGAGGGCGCTATCTCCAAGGAGGACGCGGCGCTGTCCAAGAAGGAGTACAAGAAGAAGCTCGCCGAGCGCACGAGCCCGTCAATCGTGTACGACATCGCCAAGGAGATCGAGGCCAAGACTGGTCGCGAGACCCGCGTCGCCATCCCCGGTCACACGCAGCGCGGCGGTCAGCCCGACGCCCAGGACCGCATCTTTGCGACCCAGTGCGGCGTCGAGGCGGCACTGGGCTGCCTACGCGGCGAGTTTGGCTACATGATTGCCCTGCGCGACGGCAAGATGTGCCACATGCCGCTCGAGGAGGTCGCCGGCAAGCTCAAGTTTGTCGACCCCCAGAGCGATCTGGTGCGCGAGGCCAAGGCGTTGGGCATCAGCTTCGGCGACGAATAGCCTCGGCTGGAATCCACCCCATCGGGCCCTCCGACCCCGCCCGACGTATTTCGATTTGGCTCCTCCCTTGACTCCGTCAAAGGTCGCCAATCGAAATCGTCGGGCGGGGTCGGAGGGCCCTGCGTTTACATACTCGCCGGGGCTATTCGTCTTCTTGCTGCGGGTGCCTGGTCTGAAATTAAGTTGCGGTGAAATAGTTCCCGCTTAGCCCGCAAATGGCTGAATCTAGAAACTATTCCACCGTAACTTACTGAGTGGGGACTCTTGGCTGCTACTTGCACTGACATTTGTCCTAAAATGGCTGGTCGTGAGGGTTGCTACCGGTAGTTGCGGTAGGGTTGGGGCAGATTCTAACTAGAAATGGTGGTCGCTACCGGTTGTTCTCGGCATACTCGGCTCATTCGATTCGACCATCAAACGAAAGGAACCACCATGGATCTTGCGATGGCACAGCGGCTCGTTGATCGCCGCAAGGCTGCCGGGCTTTCTCAGGAGGCGCTTGCTGCCCAGCTGGGCGTAAGCCGCCAGGCTGTTAGTAAATGGGAGCGCAGCGAGTCCTCACCCGATACCGATAACCTCATTGCGCTCGCCGCGCTGTATGGCGTGTCGCTGGATGAGCTGCTATATGGGGAGGCGGTGGATAGCACTCATGACTCGCGGGCTGATGATGAGGCACAGGACAGCAACGCCGGCACCAAAGCTTCAGATGAGGCTGAGGATTCTGCCGAGCACGCCGATTGCGGCGACAAACCACTTGTCGATATTTCCCTCGCGCGCGGTATCCACGTCATTGATCCCAATAAAGGCGAGGAAGTCCATGTTGGCTGGAGCGGCATCCATGTGACCAACGAGCGCAAGGGCGAAGAGGTGCATGTGGGGCCGGGCGGCGTGCATATCGATACGCTTGAGGACGATGGACATAGCGTGCGCACCAATGACGACGGCACCGTCACCATCGACGGTGAGACGTTTTCCAGCTGGAAGGAAGCACACGACAAGCTCGACCATCATGGCAAACATTTCCACACCAAGGTCGGTCGTGCGTGGAACAAGTTTCCCTTCCCCGCACTTGTCGCTCTCGCCTATCTGGTGCTCGGCATTGTCTACGGCACATGGGCTACGGGACTCTTCCTCGTCTTTTTGATTCCCGTCTATTACGCGCTTGGCGACTTTATCGACCAACGCCGCTTATCTAAGCTGATCGATGTCGTCTATTCAGTCAGTGCCGAGGCATGGTTCCTCTACATGTGGCTTTGCCTGGAGCAACCCCATCCCGCCTGGGTAATACTCATCACCATCCCGGTCGTAAAAGCACTCATGCGTTGGTGCCGCAAACAATGGAAGCATCGCAAACAGGCCTAAACCACCCCAACCAGCCAGCGCCACTCATCCGACACCGCCCGCCCCTTCCAAGTTGCGGTGATATAGGGACTGTTTTGAGGCTCCAAAGCGCCAAACAGTCCGTATGTCACCGCAACTTACAAACAACTGGGTCAGTTCCGGCACGGAGATTAGCATTGAGCTGACCGCACACCAAGAAAAGGGCCTATTTACTACGTTTAACTCGAGAGGGCCGACCATACCCGCCTTTTCCGAAAATTGGCAAGCCCTCTACCTGCGCTTTTAATTTCATAATCTTTGTCATGGTCGAGAATGCGGTAGCAAACGTAGTAGATAGGCCCGTTTTGTGGCATACGACCCATTCAAGCCCAATCTCGAAGGCTAAAGAGAGCCTCTCATCCACGCCTGGGAGCGAAAACCAAATAGAATGAAAGGCAAATGGAAAAGCCCGTTTAACGAGCGGAGGACATATGCGCGACGTAGCCGAAAGCGACTGGAAGCTGTTTAAGAAAATGCTTCCTCAATGGCAAGAACGTTATATGGAAAAGCTCATCGGCCAGTACGTTGAGATACTGAACGGCGACAGTGAAGCGTCCAGTAGATTTTGGGCACTAGAAGAGCGCCTCAATAGAGACAAGCTGTCCTCAGGCGTAATTGCAAACGACATTCGCCGCAGCACAATGCACCGCGAGATAGCCAATTTGCTTATCGACGGCGTGATCACCCTTGACGACCTTGACGGTTTTACCGAGGACATTAAGAGCTATGCGCAACACTGGATTGGCCAGTAAGAGCACTGAACGACAGACATCCCCAGCAAAACGGACCAAACGCCGGGCCACCTAATGGTTGTCCGGCGTTTGCCCAGATAAAACCTGTCAAAATAAACCTGTCCCTTTTTGGCAGGTTACTCGGCACTCTTGAGGGCACCGACCATGTCAATCTTGTTGAGGGTACGGTTGGTGGCGAGGTTGACGATAAACGTAAAGCCAAAGGAAAGCACCACGGCGAGCACGTAGCTTAGCGGCTCGACCTCGACGTCAAAGTACAGCGACGGCATCTGCAAAATGTACGTAAAACTCTCGGCCAGCAAGCCGCCCAGCGGTACGCCCAGCGTGGCTCCGATCGCCGTGAGGATCAACGTCTCCTTGTTAACGTAATGGTGAACCTCGCCACGGCGGAAGCCCAGCACCTTGATGGTCGCCAGCTCGCGTTCGCGCTCCGAAATATTCGTATTAGACAGCGTAAACACCACCACAAACGACAGGCACGCCGCCATAAAGGTCACGAGCACCACGACCGAATTGATAATCGTAAAGTTCGCCTCATAGTTTTCCCAATGCTCGGCCGTACTCGAAATCGTAAGCCAACCGTCACTCTTAAGATTCTTGCTAAACGCAATCTGGTCGGCCGACGAACCCTTAAGCAGCACAAAGACGCCGTTAAGGCGTGCACTTCGACCGAACGCGCGCTCATAGGTGCCCTGCGTCATGTAAAGCGTGTTGCCTAGATAGTTGAGCGAGATGTCGCTGACTTTGACCTTGGCAACATTGAGCGACGAATCCTGGACGTGAGCCGTGTCACCCGGCTTGATCCCCAGCACCAGCTGAGAGCTCTTGCTCAAATACACGTCTCCGTCACGCAGGGCGAGCGGTTCTTTGGACTCATCCTCCAGGCGCACGTAATCGCCCAAGTCACCCGTGCGGTCGTCGGGAATCACGATGAGCTGCACAGTCTCGCTCTTGCCGCCAAACGTAAAGGTGACGTTGTCGGTCATAATCGGCAGGGTCGAGGTCACCGTCACGTTGGAATCATTGGCCGTGCTGCGCTCATCCAATGCCGCGCACGTCTGCGAAAAATCGTCGGGATTGGCGACCGCCAGCAAGTCATAGCGCGTGATATGCCCGTACTGCTTGGGCGACAGCGCGACCGACGTATCACGAATGCCCATGCCGCAAATCACAAGCGCCGTGCAGCCCGCAATGCCAAAGATGGTCATAAAGGCGCGCTTTTTATAGCGGAACAGGTTACGCGCTGCCACCTTGTTCAAAAAGCCCATGCGGCGCCAGATAAAGCCGATGCGCTCGAGCAAGATGCGCGAGCCGGCGCGCGGGGCCTTGGGGCGCATGAGCGAGGCCGGGGTCTCGGCCATCTCGTGGCGGCAGGCGATAATCGTGGCGCCCACCACGCCCACGGCAAACAGCGCCACCGAGACAATTGAGGACACGATATCGTACGAAAGCAGCATCTGGGGCAGTGAGTACATATCATCGAACACCGTAAACAGGAACAGCGGCAGGCCCACAAATCCGATGATGTTGCCGAGCACGCCACCGATCAGACACGCCCACAGCGAGTAGTCCACATATTTGGACAGGATACGCCCGCGCGAATAGCCGAGCGCCTTGTACAGGCCAATAAGCGTGCGCTCCTCCTCGACCATGCGCGTGGCGGTGGTGAGGCTGATGAGCACGGCGACGATAAAGAAGATGAACGGGAACACCGTGGCAATGGCCTCAATTGACGAGCTATCGCTCTCCACGCTCGAGTAGCTTGCGATGTTATCGCGGTCCTGGATGTACCAGGTGCATTCGCCCAGGTCAGAGAGCTCGGCGCGGGCATCGGCAAACTGCTGGTCGGCGGCGGCACGGCGCTGGTCCAGGTCGGCTTGCGCCTGCGCACGCTCGTCGCTGCCCTCGGCCATGCGATTGATGTTGTCCTGCTCGATCCCAAAGAGCATATTCGCCTGGCGCTCGGCCGCATCCAAGCTTGCCGGTGTGTCGACCGTCAGCTCCTGAGCGCGCGCCTTCTCACGCTCCTCGCGGATCTTCTCGATATTGCCCTTGACCTCATTGATCTTTGCCGCGTAGGCATCCGAATAGGAGTTGAGGCTCTTAGCTCCCTGGACGATCACGTGGACCGCGGAGTAGGACGACGACGTCGCGGCATCCTCGCTCACGTAGAACTTGTAGTCCGCAGTCGAAGCAGCACGAAAGGCGTTGACGGTCGAGTCGGAGCTCACGTCGGTAGGATCGAGAACCTCGGCCGTGATGGTGTAGTCCCCATCGGCAAATTGATCCTTGGCACTTTGGTTGGACGAGCTCGCGTCATTGGCGGCAAAACTCACGGTATCGCCGAGCTTTTTGCCCGAAGCCTTCAAAAAACGTGAGGTCACTGCCACTTCGCCCGAAGTCTCGGGCAGCTCGCCGCGTACTAGCACCGGTTGGTCAATATTCTCTTTGGAGAGGCTCTGTACGACGACACGCTCGCGCGTCGTACCCACGGCGGTATAGGCGGTCTCGGTATAGATGCCCTCGGCCGTCTCGACGCCATCGACCTCTTGGATCGCAGCAAGATCGTCATCGGTCAGACCATAGGTCGACTGCACGTTAATGTCATAGACATTCTGCTGGTCAAAGTAAGCGTCAACCGAATCACACAGGTCCTCGCAGCCCGCCTTAAGGCCGCACATCACGCTCACACCGAGCGCGGTGATGACCACGATGGACAAGAAGCGCTTAAGACTGCCTCGGATTGTACGGTAGATGCCACGGCGAAAAACCGTCGGCACCATATCGTTTGAGCTTTGGGCGGTGCGGTAGGTCGTAAAATCCTGCTCGCGCTCCGTGTTCTGCGCGTCGCGGCGCTGGCTGTTTTGGCGGTCCTGGTCCATGGGCGCTACCACTCGATCGTCTCGATCGGCACGGGATTTTGTTGGACCGTCTCGCTCTCCACGCGCCCGCTCTTAAAGCGAATCAGGCGATCTGCCATGGGCGCCAGCGCGGAGTTGTGGGTGATGATAATGACCGTAATGCCCTGCTTGCGACAGGTGTCCTGTAGCAGCTGCAAGATCTGCTTGCCGGTTTTGTAGTCGAGCGCGCCCGTGGGCTCGTCGCACAGAAGCAGCTTGGGATTCTTGGCCAGTGCGCGGGCGATGGACACGCGCTGCTGCTCGCCGCCCGAAAGCTGCGCCGGAAAGTTGGCGAGGCGCTCACCCAGGCCGACCTGGCGAAGCGTCTGTTCGGCATCGAGCGAATCGGGGCAGATTTGCGCCGCGAGCTCGACGTTTTCGAGCGCCGTCAAGTTGGGGACCAAATTGTAGAACTGGAAGACAAAGCCGACGTCGGCGCGGCGGTATTCCACGAGCTGCGCCTCGTTCGCGGAGCTCACGTCGCGCCCGTCCACCGTCACAGTGCCGGAGGTCGCCGTGTCCATGCCGCCCAGAATGTTGAGGGCCGTGGTCTTGCCGGCGCCCGAAGCACCCAGAATGATGGCGAGCTCGCCGCGCTCGACCGTAAAACTCGCGCCGTCGAGCGCGTGGATGCGGGCGTCGCCTTCGCCGTATGCTTTGATGACGTCTTTGAATTCGATATAGGCCATCGATTAATTCCCATCTGGTCGGATAACTCTTTAGTATTACCCATTTCCCACCTACCAAAAAGGGACAGGTTTATTTTGGCAGGTTTTATATGGGGGAAACGGCAGCTATAGATGAGGCGCCGGGGAGGCCGAGAAATCATCGACGGGGTCAGGCCGACCGCCAAGCACAACGCACGCATCTCAATCTGTCAGCCAAATAATTCGAACAGCTGTTCGTTTCTATGATATGATTCAACTATCTAAGCAGGCCAATACGCAGAAAGGCGGCCAACATGGCGTTCGACTTTAAGAAGGAATGCAAGGAGCTCTACAAACCTGCAAGCAAGCCGAGCATCGTAACTGTCCCGCCTATGAACTACGTTGCCGTTCGCGGAAAGGGCGACCCAAATACCGAAGGTGGCGAGTATCAAAACGCCCTGCCGCTACTTTACGGCATCGCCTATACCGTCAAGATGTCGAAGAAAGGCCCAAGGAGCATCGAGGGCTATTTCGACTTTGTGGTACCGCCGCTCGAGGGTTTCTGGTGGCAAGACTCCCCGAGCGGCGACATCGATTATGTACGCAAGGACGATTTCAACTTTATCTCGTGCATCCGCCTGCCCGATTTCGTCAGCCGAGATGATTTTGACTGGGCAGTCGCTGAAGCCACGGCCAAAAAGAAACTAGACTTTACCGCTGTTGAGCTGCTTAAAGTTGATGAGGGTCTCTGCGTTCAGTGCATGCATACCGGACCCTATGACAGCGAGCCGACAACCGTAGACGCCATGCATGAATACGCGACCGAACAGGGCTATGCCCCCGACTTCTCAGACACCCGTTTACATCACGAAATCTATCTCTCCGATCCACGCAAATGTGCACCGGAGAAACTTAAGACTGTGGTTCGTCATCCTATCAAGCGCGCTGAATAGCGTGGGGCGTCATTTCACGCGCTAGGTTTTAAGCCAGCCAACCAGCCGCCTCCTAGGCCGTCCGGTAATTATCTTGACGCGGCCCGTCGCATCTTATAAGTTTGTTTTGCTAAAGCTGGAAAGCCTCTCAACGATGCGCAACTCCAGCTCTTTTTCTATCAAGAGGCTTAATGAAATACCAGAAGTCGCGGATATCCATCAACGAACAAATAGCACTATTGACAGAAAACAAGGGTCTTAAGTGCTCTGATCAAAGCGAACTCGAGCGAGCTTTGGTCGAAGCCAACCACTACAGACTGTCGGCCTACTGGTTTCCCTACAAAACCAAATGCAAGTCCGGGATTACCATCTTTCGCGAAGGCACAACATTCGAAACCATCATCTACACGTATGAATTTGACCGAGCCCTCCGGCAGTTAATGTTTGATGCGGTCGGCAGTGCGGTCGGCAGAATTGAGATCTACCTCAGAAGCAGAATTGCCTATCTTGCCTCTGAGGAACGCGGGCCTTTCTGTTACCCAGATGTCGCCATAACGAGGCTCAACTCGGCATGCCCGTCGAGCTCTGCGCCGCACTGGGCTACGCAGCCGTCTTTGGCAGCGCCACCAATACGCTGCTCGCACCCATCCTTATTGGCTGCGAAGTCTTCGGCTTTGGTAACTTGCCGATGTTCATTATTGTCTGCGTTGTGGCTTACCTGTTCAACATGGATAAGTCCATCTACGCCCTGCAGGAGCGGGCGTAGATCGATGTCCAGGCAGGTGGTCTCAACCGGAAACGGCGTCCCACTCTGAGGCTGTATTCCGGGGCACGGTTTCCGCTCGGGACGCCATTCGGAAAGCGCATCCCGCTTTATAACAGAATTCCGGGACGTGGTTTCCGTCTGAGCCTCCATTCGGAAAGCGTGTCCCGTTCTTTCACGGCATCTTGGCTATGCAAAGTGCTCGAGCGTTACTCCTCGTACGCGCCCTCAAGCCGCAGCAGCCATTCTTTGCGATCCAGTCCACCGGCGTATCCGTTGAGCGATCCGTCGGCTGCCACCACGCGATGACACGGCACGATGATCGAAATAGGGTTGCGAGCGACCGCAGCCCCCACCGCGCGAGGAGATACAACGGGCGCTTCATTTCCCGGCACACGATGTCGAGCCGCAACACGCTGGGCGATCTCGCCATACGTAGCGACCTCGCCACGCGGAATTGAAAGCAGCTCAAACCAAACCTCGCGCTGAAACGCCGTACCAATCATATGCAACGGCGGCGTAAACCGAGGCTCCTGCCCCGCAAAATAGGCATTCAGCCAAGCCCAAGAACGCTCAAGCACCGAAGAAGCCGCACCATTTGCCGGACTCACCGAAGACATCCCACCGGTACCAGAAACCGCATCGGCACCTTCAACGTGCTCCGCATCTTCTTTGAGCAGTGTAGAGCCAAAGTGCTCCTGCCTCTCAAACCAAAGCCCCGTCAGACCGCGGCCATCAGCGGCAAGCAGGATTTCGCCCAAAGGCGAAGCAAACGTCGTCGTGACCACCAACGGCTCCTTTCAAAACTCCGCACCATAATACCGCGAATTGTGCAGACAACCCCAATCGACCCCAAAGTCATCCAAGGCGGCAGGCGCGAAGCGCCAAGGCCGCCGCCGAGACCAGGGCCCGCAACAACCACGCGCCCCAACATCAGCCCAGCGGCCCCAACCAACAACGGCCCCATCACAGGCAGCTCGCAACAGCGTCACCGCAGGCTGGGGCGGGGCTTGGTTTACACAACACTCCGCAGCCCTGGGGGGCGCCTTGTCGGCGGCCCCGAAGCCGCAGGAAAAGGCGCCACACATGGTCGAGGACGTTCTGAAAACTAAGCCCGGCCCCCGCCGGACAGGTCACACTACTCGCAGAGCAGCTTAGCGATCTGGACAGCGTTGGTTGCCGCGCCCTTACGGATTTGATCGCCGCAGCACCAGAAGGTGATGCCACGCGCGGCCTCGGGGTTCGAGATGTCGCGGCGCACGCGACCGACCCAGATCAGGTCCTGGTCGGAGGTGTCCATCGGCATGGGGAAGCGGTCGTGTGCATTCTCGGCACCCAGATCGTCAACCAGCTTGACGCCCGGCGCGGCAGCCAGCGCAGCACGGGCCTCCTCAACCGTAATGTCGCGCTCGAACTCGAGCGTAATGCTCTCGGAGTGCGAGCGCAGCACGGGCACGCGTACGCAGGTGCAGTTCACGCGCAGCTCGGGCAGGTGCATAATCTTGCGACCCTCGTTCTGCAGCTTCATCTCCTCGGAGGTAAAGCCCTCCTCCTTGACGCCGCCGATCTGCGGAATCAGGTTGCTCGCCAGCTGGGCAGCAAACGCGCACGGCTCGGGAATCTCCTCGCCACGGCCCAGGGCGGCCAGCTGAGCCTCGAGCTCGGCCATACCGGGAGCGCCAGCACCCGAAGCTGCCTGATACGTGGACACGATCATGCGCTTCACGCCGGCGAGCTGATGTAGCGGCCAAGTGGGAACCAGGCCGATGCTGGTCGCGCAGTTGGGGTTGGCGATAAGGCCGTGATGCCACTTGATGTCGTCGGCATTGATCTCGGGCACGACCAGCGGCACCTCGGGATCCAGACGGAAGGCATGGCTGTTGTCGACCACGACGGCGCCGCGCTTGACGGCCTCGGGCAGCAGCTCCTTCGCGATATCGTCACCGGCAGCGCCGAGCACGATGTCGCAGCCCTCAAAGGCCTCGGGGCAAGCCTCTTCGATCACGATCTGCTCGCCGCGGAACTCAACGGTCTTGCCCGCAGAGCGCGCGCTCGCCAGAAGCTTGAGCTTACCGACCGGAAACTCCTGCTCGTTGAGGCACTCGAGCATCTGGGTGCCCACGGCTCCCGTCGCGCCCAAAATAGCAACCGTGTACTGTTTCATGCTTCCCCCTTTAAAGGTTGTGGCTTTTGCCCGCACGCCGAGCAGGCTGAATAGTCTTGCCCAGTTTATACAAAAACGGGACGGATATGAAACCCGCCCCGTCGAAACGAAACCGAAATGAAACGCCCCACGGTAGATTTTGGGGCATGTCCCAAAATCTACCGGAATGGCCGCTACTTGTGGAGGGCGGCCAGGGCGGGTTCGACCGGCGCGGGAGCCTCCAGGTCCGCGACTTTCACAATGCCGTTCTCGTCGGAGAAGGCACGGTAAATGGTCCGAATCGCCAAGTCGAAGTCCTTCTCCTCGACACCGATAATGATGTTGATCTCGTCACAGCTCTGCGAAATCATGCGCACGCTCACGCCGGCCTGGCCGAGCATGCCAAACAGATGGCCCGAGATACCTGCACGACCGCGCAGGTTACGACCGACGGTCGCGATGAGCGCCAGGCCCTCAACAACCTCGATCTCGAGCGGCTCGACCTCCTGCTGAATGTCGCCCACAAGCGAGTACAGCGAATCGTGCACATCCTGCTCCTGCACCACGGCGCCAAAGCGGTCGACACCAGTGGGCATGTGCTCGACGGAAACGTCATAGCGTTCGAACACCGAAAGCGCACGGCGCATAAAGCCGACGCGGGGCTTGGTGCGGTCGCGGGCCACGTTGATGGCGACAAAACCGCGCTTGCCGGTCACGCCGGTAATGATGGGCTCTGCCTCGCCCTCGTCAGCGGTCTCGCTAATGATGGTGCCGGGGTCCTGCGGCGCATTGGTGTTCTTGATGACCAGCGGAATACCCGCCTCACGCACAGGGAACACGGCCTCCTCGTGCAGGACGCTTGCGCCCATGTACGAAAGCTCACGCAGCTCCTCGTAGGTAACGCGGGCGATGGGCTGCGCCTCGGGCACAATACGCGGATCGGCAGAATAGAAGCCCGAAACGTCGGTCCAGTTCTCGTACAGATCGGCGCCCAGGCACTTGGCCAGAATCGAGCCGGAAATATCGCCGCCGCCACGATCGAGCAGCTTAATCTGACCCTCACGCGTCGCGCCATAGAAACCGGGCATAACAAAGCCGCCCTGCTGACCGTACTCCTGCACCAGCTCGGAAGTGCGGTTCATGCTGAGCGTACCATCGTGATGGAATGCAACGACCGTCGCGGCGTCCAGGAACGGCAGGCCCAGGTACTCGGCCATCAGGCGAGCGGTGAAGTACTCGCCGCGGCTCACAAGCTCCTCAGTGGAGTAGCCACCGGAGCGAGCACGCTCGGCAAAGGCCGCAAACTCTTCGCGGATGGGATAGGTGAGCTCCAACTCGTCAGCGATATCAAAGTAGCGCTGGCCAATGTCCTCGAGCAGTTCCTCGCACGACACGTGGTACTTAACGTGCGCGTTAACCAGGTAGAGCAGGTCGGTCACCTTGGTGTCGCCCTTAAAACGGCGACCGCAGGCAGAAACCACCACAAAACGGCGGGCAGGGTCGGCATCGACGATGGCCTTGATCTTCTTAAAGTGTTCGGCGTCGGCGACCGACGAGCCGCCAAACTTGGCAATCTTAATCATGGGCTGGAGGTTACCTTTCTAAAAAGCCTCTGCGAACCTATTTTGCGCGCTCTGATACCATGGTTTCACCGATTGGGACCAAGGCATCCGAGGAGCAGTGTTATATGGGAACTTATCATAGTACACGAGGACGCACTTTATCGTGCTCAAGTAAGGTGGCAATCCGTACTGGCATCGCTCCCGACGGGGGTTTGTTTGTCTCGGACGAGCTCGGCACCCAGCAGGTCGATATCAGCTCGCTTGCAGATAAATCGTACTTTGAAATCGCTCAAGATGTGTTGGGAATGTTACTGAATGATTACACGACCGAAGAAATTTCGGCGTGTGTCGACGAAGCATACCGCGGCACGTTCGCGAGCGAAGAGGTTACGCCGCTCGTCAAACTCGATGCCGCACCGGGCGCCGACGCCCCTCAGACCTATGTGATGGAGCTCTTTGGCGGCCCCACGAGCGCCTTTAAGGACGTCGCCCTGCAGATGCTCCCCCGTCTGATGGCCCGTACCTCTGCCAAGGACGGCGGCGCCGAGCGCATCATGATCGTCACCGCCACGTCGGGCGACACGGGCAAGGCCGCACTCGCCGGCTTTGCCGACGCCCCGGGGACGGGCATCACCGTCTTCTATCCCGAGGGCAAGGTCAGCCGCGTGCAGAATCTGCAGATGTCCACGCAGGAGGGCGATAACGTCGCCGTCTGCGGCATCCGCGGCAACTTCGACGATGCCCAGAGTGCCGTCAAGCGCATCTTTGCCGATAAGGAGCTGGCCGAGCGCCTGGAGGCCGCCGGCACGGTGCTTTCGAGCGCCAACTCCATCAACGTCGGCCGCCTGGTGCCGCAGGTCGTCTACTACTTTGCCGCCTATGCACAGCTGCTGCGCGCCGGCGCCATCGAGGCCGGCGACGCCGTTGAGTTCTGCGTGCCGACTGGCAACTTCGGCGATATCTTGGCCGGCTACTACGCCAAGCGCATGGGCCTGCCCGTCGCCAAGCTCGTCGTGGCGAGCGACAAGAACAACGTGCTGGCTGACTTCCTGACCACCGGCGTTTACGACCGTAACCGCCCGTTCTTCACGACCATTTCACCGTCGATGGACATCCTTATTAGCTCCAACCTGGAGCGCATGCTCTACTTCCTGTCCGACGGCGACTGCGAGCTTGTTGCCGGCCTTATGGAGCAGCTGGCACAGACTGGTCGCTACGAAGTTCCCGCCGACCTGCTGGCCAAGATCCAGAGCGTGTTTGGCTGCGGCTGGGCCAGCGAGGACGAAGTCCGCGCTGCCATCAAGAGCTGCTGGGATGCGAACGGCTACGTGATCGACCCGCACACCGCCTGCGGCTATCACGTCTTTGAAAAAGTCACCCCCGCCGAGGGCGCCAAGGCCCGCGTGCTGCTTTCGACCGCCAGCCCCTACAAGTTCCCGCGCGCCTGCTGCGATGCCCTGGGCCTCGACGTGCCCGAGGACGACTTTGAGGCTATGCGTGTGCTCGAGCAGGCCACCAACACGGTCGCGCCGACCCAGCTCGCCGAACTCGAGGCCAAGCCCGTCCGCTTCGAAGACGTCTGCGACGTAGCCGACATGGCCAACTACGTAGAGCAGGCTGCAAAAAAGATGGCAACCAACTAAAACCCCTTATAAGGCGCCGGCGAAAGCCGGCGCACCTTCTTTTTATTTAGCTTTCGGGATGATGACGAGCACGCGAGCGGGTCTGGCCGTTTAGTTCGTCGCGAGTTCCGCACGAGCCGGAAAGCACTTAATGTGCTTTCCGAGCGAGCCAGGACTGCCCGAGCAGCGAACTAAACGGCCAGACCCGCCCAGGAGGACCCACATGATCAAAATCACCGTCCCAGCAACCAGCGCCAACCTAGGCATTGGCTACGACACCCTCGGCATGGCCGTCAGCCTCTACTCGCACTTCACCTTCGAGCGCGCCGACAAGCTCACCATCACCGGCTGCCCCGAGGAGTTCCAAAACGAGAACAACCTGGTCTACGTGAGCTTTGTCGATGCACTGGCCGCATGGGGCGAGCCGGCTTTTCCCGTTGCCATCGACATTCAAACCGATGTGCCCGTCGCTCGCGGCCTGGGTTCCAGCTCCACCTGCGTCGTCGCTGGCATCATGGCAGCCGCCGCGCTGACGGGCCACACCGTCGACCGTGCCGAGCTCGTCCGCATTGCCACCGAGGTCGAGGGCCATCCCGATAACGTCGCCCCCGCTATCCTGGGCGGTGCCGTCTGCTCCTTTACGCCGACCGATTCGCTCCCCCAGTGCCTGCGCTACGAGGTGAGTGATCGCTTGCGTTTTATTACCGTGATTCCGCCCTACGAGGTACATACGAGCGAGGCACGCAAGGTCGTGCCGCAGGAAGTTCCACTCTCCACCGCCGTATGGCAGATGGGCCGTATCGCCGGTATGACGCGCGGTCTTGAGTCCGGCAACCTCGACCTGATTGCCGCTGCCAATGACGACCGCATTCAGGAGCCCTATCGCCGCCGCCTCATCCCCGACTACAACGCCGTGCGCGACACCTGCCTTAACGGCGGCGCCAAGACCATCTGGATCAGTGGCTCCGGCTCGACCCTCATGGCTGTGTCCGACGACACCATCGTAGCAAAGTTCCTGCAGGTCAAGCTGCGCGAGCAGTTCCCCAAGTGTGACACGCATATTCTGACGTGCGACACGGAAGGCGCTCAAATCGAGTACCTGTAGACATCCTCCCCATATACCTGTCCGGGACGATCGGGATGTTCCCTCAAAATCGTCCTCGCGCATGAAGGCCCCTTGTCCTGCTCCTTCGGAGCGACGGACAAGGGGCCTTCGCGCTGCGGAATGATTTTGAGGGAACATCCCGACCGTCCCTGCGCCTACCTTGCTGAGGATGTCTACAGGGACCCACGCTTTGAAGGGGCGCCGGGCTGATGTTCTGCATTTTATTGATAGGGGCACTTATTAGAGGCAGGCCTCGGCGATGCGGCGCTTGAGTTCGTCGATGCCGGTGCCGGTCTGAGAGCTCGTGATAATTACGTTCTCGGCCGGGACGTTGAGCTGCTTTTTGATGGCTGCCGCTTGGCGGGCCTGCTGAGTGCGGCTGAGCTTGTCGGCTTTGGTGAGGCAGACGATAAAGTTGAACTCGTTGCCCTGCAGGTAGTCGATCATGTCATGATCGAGCTTGCTGGGGTCGTGGCGAATGTCCACCAGCGACACAACCAGGTTAAAGCTGCGCTCGGAGTCGAAAAAGTCGCCGATGAGCTCGGCCCAACGGTCGCGCTCGGCCTTGGAACGGCGAGCGAAACCGTAGCCCGGCAGGTCCACAAAGTGCACGTCGTCGGCCTCGAAGAAATTGATGTTGCTCGTCTTGCCCGGCGTGCTCGAAACCTTGACCAGGTTCTTGCGACCAAAGAGCTTGTTCATGATGGACGACTTGCCCACATTGGAACGGCCCACAAAACTCACCTCGGGACAGGTGGACTCGGGGATCTGCGAAACCTTGCCGTAGCTGGCGACGAACTTGGCAAGCTGGTAATTAATGGAATCGGCCATGGATACTCCTTGGTCGTAGGTTTTTACAAAACGGGCGTGCTATTGCGCGGCGGCGATACGACGAACGATGTCAAGCGTGATGCCGCTCGCGGTGCGAGCGTACTCATCCAGATCGAACTCGCGCTCGCAAAACGCGTCATATGCCTCGTCACAATTATCGCTGATAGCGCGCAGCACCAGGCAATCGACACCATTCTTGGCCGAGATGTGCGCAATTGCCGCGCCCTCCATCTCGACGCAATCGGCATGCGTGGCCTCAATCGCAGCGTTACGCATGGCGTCACCCGTAACAAAGCGGTCACCCGTGGCGATAGTGCCACACAGGAACTGCTTGGGGTCCTTCTCCGCAGCCGCTACATCCAGTGATGCGTCCACAAACCCGTGCTCGGCAAGCACGGCGGCGGCAACATCAGCCAACGCCGACGCCGAAGCAAATTCCTCAAGCCCCGGCGCCGACTCGGCGATGAGCGCCGTGTCGGTATCGAGATAACGCAGGCACTTGCCTATAACCACGTCGTTAATATGGAGCTTAGGGTTTAGGCCACCCGCAATGCCCGAAAACACAACGGCCTGCGGGGCATATTTGCTGATCAGATGCTGCGTTGCCGCCGCGGCGTTTACGGTTCCCATGCCAGCGGTCGTAGCGACAACAGACAAACCGTCAAGCTCACCGCTGACAACGGTCAAGCCCGCCTCTTGTGCCACACGAGCGCCGTTCAGTTCTTCTTTAATCTGCGCAACCTCTTTTTCGAGTGCGCCGATGATTGCGATGGTAGGCATACCATCCCCCAAACCCGTGAAAACTGCTATCCACGGTATGGTACCAGCATTTTGACTCAACCGCGCAATACGAAGCCGCTAGACCAGCGCAGCGCGGGTATCATAAAGGGGCAAAAATGGCACTCTATCCGATGGCGTTTTTGAGCTCCGCACGGCGCTTTTTCATGCCGGCCATAACGGCATTGCGCAACTCGGGCATGCGCGCGGTATCCATCTGGGGCACGCCCTCGAGCTTATAGGGAATACCCAGCTGCTCGTACTTGACGACACCCATCGTGTGATACGGCAGCATTTCCAGACCGACCACGTTATGCCACGGGGCGATTAGACGACCGAGTGCCTCGCACTCCTCCACCGTGTCGGTAATGCCCGGCACCACCACGTGGCGAATAACAACCTTAATCTTGCGACGCGCGAGCTCATCGCCAAACGCCAGGATGCGCGCAGGATCGCATCCGGTCAACTTTTTGTGTTCAACCGGATCGGCATGCTTAATGTCGAGCAGCACCATGTCAGTCTCGTTGAGAACGGCATCGAACTTCTCGGGGTGGTTGGGATCAAACGCATATCCGCAGCTGTCAAGGCAGGTGTGTACGCGTCCGTCGGGGTTGTTGTGCATCACGCGGAACAGGTCAGCCAAAAACTCGGGCTGCAGGAGCGGTTCACCGCCCGAAACGGTAATGCCGCCGCTACGGTAGAACTCATGGTTGCTCTGGAACTCGTCCATCAGATGCTCGACGGTCACCATCGTGCCGCCGTTAACCAACCAGGTATCTGGATTGTGGCAATACGCGCAGCGCATAGGACAGCCTTGGACAAACACTACGAAGCGAATGCCGGGACCGTCGACCGTTCCCATCGTCTCGATCGAATGCACGCGACCCAGGGCATACGCAGAGTCCTCGGGATGAGCGTCCACACCCTCAAGCGTCATCTCAGCCATTCCCGCTACCTTGCCTCTCATTGGTTTTAGCTACATATATGCCAGAGATATTCTAGCCCATACGCATGATGGCAAAACGGTTTAGAGGCCAATTGGGTTGTTCTACTTGGCCCCACGCAAGAGCGGCGGGAGGATTATCGCAACCCGCCCGCCGCCGAGGCAATAGAAATCGATAGACGCCAGGCCTTACGCCTTAAGCGTGAGCACCGCACCGAAGGCGGTCGGGCCGCAATGGCTCGAGATGACGCCGCCGACCTGTGTCCAGCTAATATCCTTAAAGCCCAGGTCGTGCGCATAGACCTCCATGTCGTCGCGCAGCTCCTCGGAAAGGCCCACCGAATACGCCAGGCCAATGTGCGAGTAGTCGATCTCGCCCTTCGCAACCATGTGGTCAATAAAGGCGCGGGCGCACTTGAGCATCGAGCCGCGGAACTTTTTAGTCGCCACGAACTTGCCGCCTGTCACCTCAATGCAGGGCTTAATCTTGAGCAGATGGGCGCCTAGGAACGCGACGTTGGACAAGCGACCGCCTGCCTTAAGGAAGGCAAGGTCGGTAGGAACAAAGCCCAACAGCACGCGGTCCATGACGGAGTTCGTGAAGGCAAAGATCTCGTCGACGGTGGCATCGGGGTGAGCCTCAATATACTTGGCGGTCTCGACGACAACGAGTGACTGGCCCACCGAGACAAAGCGCGTGTCCATGGAGAACACGTAGTCGCGCCCCTGGGCCGCAATCTTTGAGGACTGATGCGAGCAGGTCGTGGCTTCGGAATATGCAAGATGCAAAATGGTCGCGTCGGGCTGCTCGGCATGAATGCGGTCGTACACATGAGCAAAATCCGCCGGCGAGCAACCACTGGTCTTGGGCATCACGCCAAACTCGTTGCAACGCGAATATATCTCGAGCGGATCGATCGAGCCGTCCTCGACGGTCTCGTCACCAATCGTGACATGCATGGGCACGCGCACGATGCCATAGCGTTCGCAGAGCTCCGGTGTCACATCCGAACCAGACTCAACCACGATTACGTACTTGCCCATTCTTATCACGACCCATCTCGACATTGGTTATTTATTACGCGCGCACGCCCGTCGCCCAATTGAACAACGACTCCCAAGCACCAGAGAGACGCCGCCCTTCGCCACAACAAAGGACAGCGTCTCCCTGAAATACTCCGTGCTTGCATGAGATTCTACACGGTTTAGTAATGAGTGTTACTTACTCCGCAAACGGTAGCTATATGCGATAAACGGTAGCCACCAAGAAAGCCCGTGTATCCAAAACGCCATGGTCACTCACAATGCGGCTAGCGAGCCAGACGGTAAAACTCCATCGAGGCGTCGCCCTCGGCGCGCAACTGCATCGCCGGCGCCGCAGACGAATAGGTGCGGCTCGTAAGCGCAACCTCGCCGTCGTTGACAAATACCTCGAGCATCGTGGCATCCGAAAGGACTCGCAGGCAGTAAAGCTCGTCGAGCTCAACCGACCTCTTATCGCGTCCATAGCCCTCATCGCCCATATCAAGTGTGAGCATTCCGCTGGCAAAGCACACGACAACGCCCTCACGAACTTCCAGCTCAATGGACTTCGTCCCCCGGCACGACACGACGGCATCAAACAGTCGACCAGGAGAGCCGACGGTCTCTCCGGCGGTCACCGAAACACGCTCCATGCGCAGTTGCTCAACCTCGCGCGCGGGCCACTGACAGAGCTTACCGTCGCGCATATTCAGCACCCTCGGCACGGTAAGCGCGCACTGCCATCCGCGTTCCACCGTCGGGTTTTGAGCCGTTGCATCGGGGCAGCCGGCCCAACCGATCATAATCCGTCGACCGTCGGCATCTGCAAATGATTGAGGGGCATAGAAGTCAAAACCCGCATCGACCATCGGGGGCATACCCTGCCCGGCGATTTTAAAGCTAGGCGCCTCCCAATCGGCCTCAATACGAAACCACACGCACTGATGCGGGTTTTGGTAACGCCAACCATCGGCGGGCACGCCCTGCGGGCAGCAAACGAGAATAAGCTCGCCATCAAGCTCAAACAGATCGGGGCACTCCCACATAAAACCGAACTTCTCGCCGAGCTCGATACGCGTCGCATATTTCCAGCACTCAAGATCGTGCGAGGTATAGACGAGCACGCAACCGCGGTCGTCTTTCGTACGAGCACCAAGAACCATATAGTAGATACCGTCGTGCTCCAGGATCTTGGGGTCGCGCACGTGCGTACTAATATCGTCGGGGTAATCGACCGGACCAACAGCTATGTGCTTCTCCCCCAATTTATCGGGGTTCTCGGTAACCATGTGAATCTGATTTTGGTCGCGCCCTGTCAGCACATAGTCATAATCATCGCGGTCAAAATGCTTGACGTTACCGGTATAGAAGTAGTGAATCTTGCCGTCGTGCATAAATGCAGACCCCGAATACGCACCGCTCGAGTCTAGATCTGAATCGGGGAATAGCGCGGGACCGCGGTTCTCGTACGTCACAAAGTCCTTCGTCGTCAGATGATTCCACAGCACCGGTCCGCCGTGCGCGGCATCAAACGGATCGTATTGGTGATAGATGTGGTATGTATCACCAACCTGCACCAAACCGTTGGGATCATTGAGCCAGCCAAGCTCGGGCTCCGCATGGAACAGAAGTCTATCGGGGTCAGCCGCGATGCGAGCCGCAGTCTCATCCTGCCCGGCACGCCACAGCTCGTAGTCCGAGCGCGTCACCCTATGTTTTTGATCGAACATTCAATCGTCCTTCTTGTAGAGGAGAAGGACGCCCGGCCCATGCGAGCCAAACGCCCTTCTCCAACAGGTCAACCCGTACATTACCTTGACGGATCTGGATTAGAAGCTGACATCAAAGCCGGCGCCTGCACCCTCTTCATCGGTGGTCGGAACGCCCTTTGCCTTGTTGTAGGCAAAGATCAGGATGATCGGGACGAAGAAAGCGATCAGATTGCCAGCCACATACCACACGAGGGTCTCGGGCGTGACGATGAGCAGGCCAAGTACGCCGGTCAGACCCTGGCCGATAGCGCGCACCTCAAAGAGCTTCACGAAGGCACCGCCGCAGCCTGCACCGATGCAAGCGCAGATGAACGGAATGATCGAGTAGCGCATGTTTGCAGCAAAGATGGCGGGCTCGGAGATTCCGACCAGCGTCGGGATAAAGGACGACATGCAGATGTTGCGCTCTTTGGAATGCTTCTTGTGAATGAGATACATGCCGATGGCGCCGCCGCCCTGGGCGATGATGGAAACCGACCAGATGGCCTGGATGTAATTGAAACCGGTGGTTGCAACGAGGTTGGCCTCGATACCCTGGATGAACTGATGCGTACCGGTAACGACGAGCGGCTGCAAGAACGCGGCGAAGACAAAGGCACCAAAGACACCCATCCTGTTGTACAGGACGTCGATCACGCCAGCGAGAACATCGCCGATCAGGTTGCCGAGCGGGCCAAACACGGTGAACAGGGCAACGTTGGCAAGAATCAGGGTGACGGTCGGGACAAAGACGAACGAGACGACCTCGGGGATGTACTTCTGGGCAATCTTCTCGACCTTGGCCATAAACCAGGCAGTCAGGATTGCGGGGAATACGCCACCCTGGAAAGCAACCATGGGAATGGAAAGCGGACCGAAGTTCCAATACTCAGCGCCCGTCGGATCCAAAACGAACGTGTTGCGGTTCATAAGGCTCGGGTGAACCATGACAATGCCGACGAGGATACCCAGGATCGGGTTGCCGCCAAAACGCTTAACCGCACTGTACATCACCAGGACAGGCAGGTAATCAAACGTAGTGGCAATAATGGCAAAGAAGCTTGCGAGGTTCTTGAGGAACTCGCTGTGATCGGCAAGGCTGCCCTCCATGCCAAAGAGGCCGTTGGCAACGATCAGCGACTTAAGGCCGATGATGATAGCAGCACCGACGAAGGCGGGGATGATGGGAATAAAGATGTCGGAGAATACCTTGAGAACCGAGAAGATCTTGCCCTTCTTGTCCGCCTCGGCTCCCTTGACCTCGGAAGCGCTAATCTCCTTGACACCCGTCAGAGCCATAAACTCATCGTAGACCTTGTTAACGGTACCGGTACCAAAGATGATCATGAGCTGGCCGCTGTTATACAGAACGCCCTTGACGCCATCGATGTTCTCGAGCTCGGCCTTGTTGTACTTGCTCGTGTCCTTGAGCACCAGACGAAGACGCGTAACACAGTGCGTGGCGCCCTCGATGTTCTCCAGACCGCCGACGTTGTCGACGACTTGCTGAGACACTACTTTGTAGTCCATGTTCCTCTCCATTCCCTTACGAAATCATAAGACGATTCGTCGCCATTACAGAGACGCGATTGTTGCGTTAGCGCACTTGAGCGTACCGTCAGTGACCGTCAGCGCGACGCCCTGCCCCTGCTTGTTGCAGAAACGCGCATTGAGTGCAACATCATCGATAAAGATGGTCGCGATGTCGTCGTCGACTACCAGGCGCACGTGATGAGTTCCGTTGCCCGTAAAGAAAAGCGGACGGTCGAGACCCATGTTGTTGACCTGGAACCACGGATACTGGGGGGCTGCCGTAAACTCGAGCTTGCCCTCGCGCAGATTGGCGCGGAACTCGTAGGCAAGACTGGACTCGGCGTCCTCGGCAAACTTCACCGAGAAGCCCGCGGCGTCGCCACCGAGCTCGATGTCGGCGTCAAGCATATAGGTAGAGCCGGCGTCCGCAGCGAGCACCTGCTCGACCTTGCCCGACTCGCAGGAAAGCTCAAAGGCCTCGACTGCCTTAGCCTCGCCAAAGGCGCCAAGCATGCTGTCGGGGAGTTTGGTGCCAAGCGTTCCGTCGGCACGCTGAACGATCTCGAGGGGCATAAAGGTGCCACCCCACAGGTAAGAGCTGGGGTCGCCGCCCTCGTCACGCGTAGGAACCCAACCAAAGAGAACGCGGCGCTCGCCATCAAATGCGGTACGTGCGGCATAGTACGCGCGGCCATCGAAGGAATCGTCCGCAGGAGTAATCCAGGGACCGTTGATAGAGCGAGACATGCGGTAACGGGTCTTGTTGCCATCACTGTACTCAGAGAACACCAGATACCACCAGTCGCCCATCTTAAAGAGATCAGGCATCTCAAACATGGTGTACAGGCCCGGATTCCACCAGTCGCCCTGGAACTCCCAGGTATCCAGGTCCTTGGAGGTGAACTTGACCAGACGACCGGTCATCAGACGCTTGTCCTCGCCCACACGCGTGCCGAGGATGAGCATGTACTCTTCGTTCTCCTCATCCCAAAGCACAAAGGGATCGCGCCAGTTGCGGTCATCGTAACCCTCCTGGGGCGGAAGCAGCGTCTCGGCGATGTTCTTCTCCCACTTGACGGCGTCGTCACTCGTTGCGTGAAGAAGAACCTGCTTCATCAAACGTGCGCGGACCTTATCACGATTACAACCAGTGTAGAGCGCATGGTACTTGTCGCCCACCTTAAACACCGTGCCGGCATAAACGTACTGGTCGACCTCCTCGTCGCCGCCACGCTCAAGGCTCTCGCCAAAGTCCTTGTAGTTGACGAAATCCTTGGTCGTCGCGAGTGCCCAGCCAAACGGCTCTCCGAAAGGTTCGGGGTTACGCGTGTCACGCTGATGATAGAGATAGAACGTGCCGTCCTCGCCGTACGGCATGATGTCGCCTACCCAAATTCCCTCAGGCTGGTAATACACCTTATGCATCCGAGACTTCCTTTCCGTCGAGATACTAACTCGGTACATCTGCAAGATATGTCAATCGTTTTCATATGTCAAACGTTTTCATATCCATACGTCTTTTCGCAGTTCCAGTCGTCGGCAAACGGTTGACATATGCCGGCGAACGGTTATCGGTGGCGTTTGAGGGATTCTTTTGGCACGGGGCGAATTACGCGGTTTTGCCCTCGATAAGTTCGACGGGAAGCTTGGTATTCGATTCGGGCTTTTCACCGTTAACAAGAGCGATGATGGATTGGGCCGCGAGCTTTCCTATGCGATCGATATCTTGACGCACGGTTGTTAAGTCAGGCATAAACGTCATGGTACGGTGGGCACCATCCGCACCCACGACCTTAATGTCGTCTGGAGCGCTCAAGCCGCGCTGCTTCATCACGTTGAGACAGATGGCCGCCATCGTATCGTCTCCCGCAAAGATGCCGTCAATATCGGGGTTCTCATCGAGGATCTTCGCAACGACCGCGCCCTTTTCGTCGTCGGGCTTAACGAACTCGACCTCACGGACAAGCGCGGGCAAACCGGCCTGCTCAACAACATCGAGGTAGGCATCGGTACGCTTATTGGCAGGCATGCGCATGCGACTATTGCTGCGCAGGCACAGGATACGCCTGCAGCCGTCATCAATCAGACGGCGCGTGGCGAGCTCGCCGATGCCATAGCTGTCACTTGCAATCTGGACAGAGCCCTCGCCAAGATCGCAGTCGATGCCAACCAGGCTCAAGCCCATCTCGGCATATGCCTCGGCACCGATATTGAGGGAGTTGACGATTACGCCGTCGACCATATTGCGGCGGAGCATGTCAATATAGGAACGCTCAAGATCGGGTCGATTGGCGCTGTTGCACAGCAACATCTTAAAGCCGTTTTCCGCCAACGTGCGCTCGACCGCCTGCACAACCTGAGCATGGAACGGGCTGCTCACAAAGGGAACGATCATGCCGATAAGGTTCAGGCGACCGTTGAGCATGGCACGGGCGATATCGTTGGGCGTGTAATTGATGCGCTCCATCGCCGCATGGACTTTATCGCGGGTTTCCTGACTAATGTAGCCGCGATTATTAAGCACGCGAGATACCGTAGTAGGCGAAACCCCCGCCACCGCTGCAACTTCCTTGATGCCAGGCTTGGCAGAATCCTTAGAACGAGCGCCCTCGCGAGCCATAGCACCCTCCCCTCATCAACATGTCATACGTTTACATACAAACAAAGCATACCCCAACAACAGTGGGAAGACGGTAACAGTACAAGTAAGTAAACGACTCATCCAAATAATTAGGAGAGTTCCGCCTAAAGGGTGACTACACAGGACCCCGCCGGGGCTGTTTGGGCTACCTCCCAAAATATTCCGCAGGACGCAAGAAGCCCTCGCCGCACGAAGTGCGCAGCGAGGGCTTCTTGCATGTCCGAGGACGTTTTGGGAGGTAGCCCAAACAGCCCCGGCGATCCTACGGGAGTTAAATCCCTTTAGAACTTGTTGTGGAAGGTACGCGAAATGACCTCGTCCTGCTGCTCCTTGGTGAGCGTGTGGAAGTTCACGGCATAGCCGGAAACGCGGATGGTCAGCTGCGGGTACTTCTCGGGGTGAGCCTGAGCGTCGAGCAGCGTCTCACGGTTGAAGACGTTGATGTTCAGGTGGTGGCCACCCTTCTCGGCGTAAGCGTCGAGCATGTGGACCAGGTTATCGGCCTGAGTCTCGGAAACTTCAGAAACCTTCATAATGTGTCTCCTTCGATTGATAGGCGCCGGCCGAAACCGGCGCGCTAATCAGTAATCGTTATTGTTAGTATAGCACTAACAATAGTTACTCGCCCAGCTGATCAAGGTCGATATCGCCAAAGAACACCTGGTCCTCCTTGCCGAGCGCACCCGGGATGATGGAGAAGGTGTTGGAGATGCCGTCCTGAGCATCGCGGAACGGGAGCTTGGAAACCGAAGACAGCGAAGCGATGGCGCCGTGGCTATCGCGCTTGTGCATGGGGTTAGCACCCGGGGCGAACGGCTGGCCAGCCTTGCGGCCGTCAGGCGTGGAGCCGGTCTTCTTGCCGTACACGACGTTGGAGGTAATGGTCAGAACCGAGGTCGTGGGCACGGAGTTGCGGTAGGTGTCGTTCATGCGGATGTACTCCATGAACTGGTGCACAACGTCGTGAGCGATCTGGTCGACGCGGTCGTCATCGTTGCCGTACTTGGGGAACTCGCCCTCAGTCTCAAAGTCGACGATGATGCCGTTCTCGTCACGGACGGGGTGGACCTTGGCGTACTTGATGGCGGACAGGGAGTCAGCCACGACGGAAAGACCAGCGATGCCCGTAGCAAACCAGCGGTGCACGTGCTTGTCGTGCAGAGCCATCTGGATGCGCTCGTAGCAATACTTGTCGTGCATGTAGTGAATGATGTTCAGCGAGTTGACGTACACGCCAGCGAGCCACTTCATCATGTCGTTGTACTTGGCCACAACGTCGTCGTAATCGAGCGTATCGCCCTCGACGGCGCGGTACTTGGGGCCGACCTGCTTCTTGGAGACCTCGTCAACACCGCCGTTGAGTGCATACAGCAGGCACTTGGCCAGGTTGGCGCGAGCGCCGAAGAACTGCATCTCCTTGCCAATGCGCATGGAGGACACGCAGCAGGCGATACCGTAGTCGTCGCCGTGGTACACGCGCATGAGGTCGTCGTTCTCGTACTGGATCGAGGAGCTGGCGACAGAAGTCTTGGCGCAGAACTTCTTGAAGTTCTCGGGCAGACGGGTCGACCACAGAACGGTCATGTTGGGCTCGGGGCTGGTGCCCATGTTCTCGAGCGTGTGCAGGTAGCGGTAGCTCATCTTGGTAACGAGCGTACGGCCGTCAACACCCATGCCGCCGATGGACTCGGTGACCCACTGCGGATCGCCGGTAAACAGGGCCTGGTACTCGGGGGTACGGGCAAACTTGACCATGCGGAGCTTCATGATGAAGTGATCCACGAACTCCTGGATCTGCTCCTCGGTGAAGGTACCGTTGGCAAGGTCGCGCTCAGCGTAGATGTCGATGAACGTAGAGGTACGGCCGATGGACATAGCGGCGCCGTTCTGCTCCTTGACGGAAGCCAGGTAGGCGAAGTACATCCACTGGATGGCCTCCTGCGTGTTGGTAGCAGGGTTGGAAATGTCGAAACCATAGGTCTCGGCCATCATCTTGAGCTCGCCGAGGGCGCGGATCTGCTCCTGCAGCTCCTCACGATCGCGGATGTTGTCGGCGGTCATGACCGTCGGGGTGGAAGCCTTCTGGGCCTCCTTGTCCTTGATCAGGTAGTCGACGCCGTACAGGGCAACACGACGGTAGTCGCCGATGATGCGGCCGCGGCCATAGCCATCGGGCAGACCGGTGATGATGTGAGCCGAGCGGCAAGCACGCATCTCGGGGGTGTAGACATCGAAGACGCCGGCGTTGTGAGTCTTGCGCTCGAAGGTGTAGCGCTCGACAACGTTCTCGTCGACCTTGTAGCCGTGCTGGCTGGCAGCCTGGCAAGCGATGCGGATACCGCCGTTGACGTGCAGCGCGCGCTTGAGCGGCTTGTCGGTCTGGAGACCGACGATGGTCTCCTTGTCGCGATGGGCGTTATCGATGTAGCCAGCGGGGTGGCTCACGATACCCGTGACGGTCTTGGTGTCCATATCGAGGACACCGCCCTGCTCGCGCTCCTTAAGCAGCAGGTCGAGAACCTCGCCCCACAGCTCCTTGGTACGCTCGGTCGGACCGGCGAGGAACGACTCGTCGCCCTCGTAGGGGGTGTAGTTCTTCTGGATGAAGTCTCGGACGTCAACCTCTCCCGTCCAAATGCCTTCCTTGAAGCCTTCCCATGCCTCCTGCATTGTGTAACCACGCTCCTAGTTACGTGTAATGCGGCGCTCTCTCACACCGCTGCTTATTGAATTCTTGAATTATCGGCTTGCACTACCGGCTTCTTCCGTTCTTCACCACACGTTGGTACAGGGAAAAACGTTTGTCCACCTTGGAACTGCAACCCAAAACCCAAGATTTCACCCGTTTGAGAAGGATAGCATAGCCACCCCCTTCATCAGGGCTGTTATATGTTTCTTTTTTTATACCATTAGGGTGTTTTTAGCAAATCCGCAGGAAATGCGAGCGCGAACAACTACCGTTCACCGATTTGTTTGATATTTCCCCTTGCCTTTATACGTCCATCACTCTAGCTGTTATGCCAGCTTTAGCAGGGTAAAGTGCCTCTGAGTAGGCTTTAGGACATGCCTAGAGATCTACTCCCTAACTTCGCTGATACCGACGGTGTACGGAGGTCGCCTAAAGGTAGTTTTCTAGGCATGTCCCAAAAATCTACCGTATAGGGTGCGCGTGCAGGGGTATCATCTTCCACCGAAAATAGTTTCTAGTGTTAGGGGTTTTCGGTGGAAGATACCGATTTCCATGAGCTTGGGCGTCAGCTCTTAGCTGAGTTTGGCAGCATGCATCAGCGCATTTCGCGCTTTGCGGACAAAGCCCTCGGCGGCGAGATGGCTGTCATGCGCGCTCTCATGCTCGCTGGCGGCTCGCTCACGCCGAGCGAACTCGCTGATCGCGCCTGGGTCTCGAACGCCCGCATCGCCAATATCCTACGCGCTCTCGAAGCCAAGGGTTGGGTTGAGCGTGAGCACTCAAAGACCGACCGTCGTCGCGTACACGTCACGGTGACCGACAAGGGATTCCATGATCTCGAAATCAAGCGTCGGGAATTCGAGGACCGCACCGCGGCCTTCCTCGAGCAGTTCGGCGAAACAGATACCCAAGAGATGGTGCGCCTTTTAAGACGTGCCAACGAAATTATCGACCGCAATCAAGAAAGGAGAGATGCCGAGTGAGGATTCTCAAGCTCTTTAAAAAGCATATTCCGGCACTGTTCACAGCTATCGTACTTATCGTAATCAGCTGCAACGCCGACCTGGCACTGCCTACCTATATGAGCGACATCGTCGACGTGGGTGTGCAGCAAGGCGGCATCGTCTCACCCGTGCCCGACACCATTCGCGCCGAATCGCTCGACGACCTCGAACTCTTTATGAGCGCCAAGGACGCCAAGACGGTAGAAGCTGCGTTTGGCAAGGCAGACAAAAACGGCATTCGCACGTACAAGGGAACAGAGGATGAGCGCGCCGACGGCAGCAAGCTCGCCGATATCATGAGCCTGCCCGAGACCGTCGTCCTTTCGCTTAACCAGGGTATCGACGCCAGCTCCATGGGCGACATGATGGGCACGTCCGACGAGAAAGACAACAGCGCCGCCCAGGCCATGCCCACCCCCGAGCAGATGGCGGCAATGACGCCCGAGCAGCTCGCCGAGATGCAGCAGAAGGCCGCAGCGGCGCAGAACATGCAAAAGCAGATTGATGCCGACGGCGGCAAGGTCACCATGAAGAGCCTGCGCCTAGGTGTCGAGGGCGGTCTGGTAGACCAAAGCAAGCTCGTCGAGGGCGCCAATGAAATGGCGGACAAAATGGGCTCCATGTCGGGCTCCATCGTGACCCAACGCGCCGTGAGCTATGTGCAAGACGAGTACAAGGCGCAGGGTATCGACCCCGCCGACGTGCAGAACGCCTACCTGGGCCGCATGGCGACCACGATGTTCGGCCTGTGCCTGGTATCGCTCGTCGCCACCATCCTGACCGGCGCTGTGGCGTCGCGCACCGCCTGCTCCATCGCGCGTGACCTACGCCGCGAGGCCTTCAACAAGGTCATGCACTTTTCGCCGGCCGAGGTGGGCAAGTTTAGCCAGGCCTCGCTCATCACCCGCTGCACCAACGACATTCAGCAGATTCAGATGGCAGCAACCTTGTTTATCCGCATGTGTCTGATGGCCCCCGTCATGGGCATCGTCGCCGTCATGCGCGTCCTGGCCAACCACACCGGCCTGGAGTGGACCATCGCCGTGGCCATCATCGCGGTCTCGGCCGTCGTCGGCGTGCTTATGGGCCTCACCATGCCCAAGTTCAAAAAGATGCAGAGCTTTGTGGACCGCGTGAACCTTACCGCCCGCGAGCTGCTCGACGGCCTTATGCCCATCCGCTCGTTCAACCGCGAGGAACATGAGCTCGAGCGTTTTGACAAGGCTTCGCTCGACCTGATGACCACGCAGCTCTACACCAACCGCGCCATGAGCTTTATGATGCCGCTCATGATGCTCGTCATGAACTGCATCACCGTGCTTATCGTGTGGTTTGGCGCGCAGGGCGTGTCCGACGGCGTGATGCAGGTCGGCAACATGATGGCGTTTATCTCCTACACCATGCAAATCGTCATGGCGTTTATGATCCTCACCATGGTTTCGGTCATCCTACCCCGCGCCGAAGTCGCAGCCGAGCGCGTGGAAGAGGTCATCACTTGCCCCACGAGCATCAACGACCCCGTCTCGCCCAAGGTGCCTGCGGCCAACGCGCCGCGCGGTGAGCTCACCTTCCGTGACGTGAGCTTCCAGTATCCCGATGCCCGCGCCGACGTCATTAGCGGCGTGAACTTCACCACGCATGCCGGTCAGATGCTCGGCATCATTGGCTCCACGGGCTCGGGCAAGTCCACGCTCGTGCAGCTCATTCCGCGCCTGTACGACGTCACGAGCGGCAGCATTTCGCTCGACGGCATCGACGTGCGCGATATGACCCTCTCCGAGCTTCGCCGCCGCATCGGTTACATCCCGCAGCAGGGACGCCTGTTCTCGGGCACCGTCGAGAGCAACCTTAAGTTTGCCGGCGACATGGTGAGCGACGAGGACATGCACGAGGCCGCGCGCATCGCCCAGGCGGAGGACTTTATCGCCGAGCGCGAGGGCGGCTACGACTCCCCCATCAGTCAGGGCGGCTCCAATGTCTCGGGCGGCCAGCGCCAGCGCCTGGCCATCGCCCGCGCCCTGGCCAAAAAGCCCGAGGTCGTGGTGTTCGACGATTCCTTTAGCGCGCTCGACTACAAGACCGACGCTCGCCTGCGCGACGAGCTCGCCAAAAACGTTACCGACGCCGCGCTCGTGGTCGTGGCCCAGCGCATCGCGACCATCATGCACGCCGACCAGATCATCGTGCTCGACGACGGCCACGTGGTGGGCACCGGCACGCACGAGGAGCTGCTGCACAACTGCCCGGCGTACCTGGAGATTGCCCAGTCGCAGCTTTCCGCCGAGGAGCTGGGGCTTACCCAAGAAGAGATTACAGCCGTTATGGAAGGAGGCGAGCGCTAATGGCAGACGAGACCAAGACTCAGATTCCCAAGCCCACCCGCCAGCGCGGTCCCATGGGCCGCATGGGCGGCATGGGCCGCGGCGAAAAGGCCAAGGACTTTAAGGGCACGATGAGGCAGCTGCTCGGCTATATCGGTCAACACAAGGTTGCCGTGTTTGCCGCCGTCGCCTTTGCCGTGTGCTCGGTCATCTTTAACATTGTGGGACCCAAGGTGCTCGGCCAGGTTACGACCAAACTGTTCGAGGGCCTGGTTGCCAAGGTCAACGGCACCGGCAATGTTGACTTTGATTGGATCGCCAAGACGCTGGGCTTTTTGCTCTGCCTGTACCTGGCGAGCTCTGCCTGCAGTCTGATCCAGGGCTGGCTCATGACCGGCATCACGCAGAAGATCTGCTATCGCATGCGCAAGGAGATCGCCGCCAAGATCGCCGTCGTGCCGATGAGCTATTTCAACGGCCACAGCAAGGGTGACGTGCTCAGCCGCATCACCAACGATGTCGACACGCTGGGCCAGTCGCTCAACCAGAGCGTGACGCAGCTCATCACGTCGATGACGCAGATTATCGGCGTGCTTGTCATGATGCTTTCGATCAGTCTGCCGCTTACCGGCGTCACCGTGCTCACGCTGCCGGCAGCCGCGATTATCCTGACCGTAATGATTCACTTCTCGCAGCCGTACTTCCGCGAGCAGCAGCAGGTCCTGGGCACCGTCAACGGCATTATCGAGGAGGACTTTGCCGGCCAGAACGTCATTCAGGTGTTCGACCGCGCCGAGGCCTCGATCGAGGAGTTCGACAAGGAGAACGACCGCCTCTTTATCAGTGGATGGCGTTCGCAGTTCCTGTCGGGCCTGATGATGCCGCTCATGAGCCTGGTAGGCAATATGGGCTATGTGGGCGTCGTCGTGGTGGGTGCGCAGCTCGCGCTGACCGGCAATGCCACGCCCGGCGACATTCAGAGCTTCATTCAGTACGTTCGCAACTTTACGCAACCCGTGCAGCAGCTGGGCAACGTAAGCAACACGATGCAGTCGATGGCCGCTGCCACCGAGCGCGTCTTTGAGTTCCTGGCCGCGCCCGAGGAGGAGCAGAAGGCCGACGCGCAGATTCCCGAAAAGCGCCTCGGTCACGTGGAATTTGACCATGTCAAATTTGGCTACACACCCGACAAGACCATCATCCACGACTTTAGCTGCGAGGCGCAGCCCGGCCAGACCATCGCCATCGTCGGCCCCACCGGCGCTGGCAAGACCACGCTCATCAAGCTGCTGCAGCGCTTCTACGACGTGGACGGCGGCTCGCTGCGTGTCGAGGGCGTCGACGTGCGCGACTGGGATCGCGCGGCGCTGCGCGGCGAGTTTGCCATGGTGCTGCAGGATACCTGGCTGTTTAACGGCACCATCCGCGAGAACATCCGCTACGGACGTCCCGATGCGAGCGATGCCGAGGTAGAAGCCGCCGCACGCGCCGCACGCTGCGACCACTTTATCCATACGCTCGCCGGCGGTTACGACTTTATGATCAACGAGGAGGGTACTAACCTCTCACAGGGCCAGCGGCAGCTCGTGACCATCGCCCGCGCCATTTTGGCCGACCGTCCGGCGCTGATTTTGGACGAGGCGACTTCCAACGTCGATACCCGTACCGAGGAGCTTATTCAACGCGCCATGGATGCGCTGATGCAGGGCCGTACCAGCTTTGTTATCGCGCATCGCCTGTCCACGATCCGAAACGCCGACGTGATTCTGGTAATCCGCGACGGCGACATCGTCGAGAAGGGCACGCACGACGAGCTGCTCGCCCAAGGCGGCTTCTACGCCGACCTGTACAACTCGCAGTTCGACGAAGCGGCATAAATTCGGCCGCAAGGAGCGAATAACGCCCGAGAACGGGGGCGCAGGACAACCTGCGCCCCCGTTTTGTGTCCTTCGAGCCTCGAAACGCCTTCCCTGAGACCTGATTGACGGCACCATCCAGACCCCGTGGACAAAAAAGGGCAAATATGAGTACTGTTACCTTTTTAGTAGCAGCCAAAACAACCCAAAACACCGCTCTTGCAGTTTGTATGCACCTCTACATTGCTCAATCAGCTCTGTAGCAGGCTTATGTGTACTAGCATTAATGAACATATTTACTTTTATGTCCATTATCTTGTGAGAGCAATATGGCACTACAGCAGCAACAGTACTCATATTTGGCATTTTTTGCCCACAGGGCTTGGAGAACGCCCAACAATCTGGCAATACCAGCAAGCAAACCGCGTCCGCTGGCGCAAGGAGTTTCCCCAAGTGCCAGCACATAAGGAACGTCCCCAACTGCCAGGTTTGAAAGGTAGTCATTGGGTGTTCCTATAGTTTTGTCAACCGTCGGGGCTACTCCCGGTAGGGCACCCGGTCGCGCATCACGGCGTATATCGCCCTGAGCCG
>CAUCNB010000008.1:0-47287 GCA_958444075.1 uncultured Collinsella sp.
AAATCTGCTACACTAGTACAACATGCCTCCGTAGCTCAGGGGATAGAGCACCGCTCTCCTAAAGCGGGTGTCGACGGTTCGAATCCGCCCGGGGGCACCAGAAGATTATAACGGCGTCGCGAGAGCGGCGCCGTTTCTGGTTTGTGGGAGCTGCCGACGGATTAGGACCGTCGACACCCGCGTCACCAATTTCCCCGCGGGGGGGAGTTTTCGAATCAGCCCGGGGACACCAGAGATTTGTCGAGCCCGGTACACCGTCACGGTACCGGGCTCTTCTGGTTCATGTCATGTCAAAAACGAAGCGCCCGCTTGCTGGGGGAGCAAGCGGGCGCCTGTGAGCGAATATGTTTGCGGCGGGAGCCGTAATGGGCGGTGGGGCGGCGACTAGTTGGTCGTACCGGAATCGTCGCCCGTGCTCGTGCCCGAGCCAGAGCCCGAACCCGAGCCAGAAATCGAAACCGTCAGCGTAATCGTGCTGTCGGTGGACTGCTTGCCGGTGGGGGAGACGCCCGTAACGGTGGCATCCTCGTTGCCGCTCACGGGGTTGCCGTTCTGGTCGCAGAACGCGATGTTGTAGAACCCGGCGTTGTTGAGCGCGGTGACGGCCGCGGAGATGCTCTTGCCGTACAGGTTACCCGGAACGCTGGCCTTGCCGGACTTCTTGGCAATGACGACGGTAATCGTGGCGCCGGGCTTCTGCTTACCGCTGGGGTTCCAGCTGATCACGGTGCCCTCGGTAACCGAGTCGTTCTCCTGGTAGCTCACGTCGACGCCAAAGCCTGCCATATCGAGGGCGTTGCGCGCCTGGGCCTCGGTCATGTCGGTTAGGTCGGGGACGGACGTGGTATCCGGGCCGCTCGAGACCTTGTATGAGATGGTCGTGCCCTTCGCGACTTCCTTACCGGCTTCGGTGCCCTGCTCAAAGACCTGGCCCTCATCGGCCTCGTTGGCCTCCTCGGAGGCGTTGCCCTTCAGGCCAACGCTTGCCAGCGCGGCTTCTGCCTGGTCCTTGGTCAGGCCGACCAGCCGGGGAACCTCGACCTTCTCGGAGGGCTTGGGGCCCTTGGAGATTACCAGGTTCACCTTAGTGCCCTTGGCCTTCTTGGTGTTGCCGTTGGGCGTCTGCTCGGCGATCTTGCCCTCGTCGACATCGTCGTTGTAGCTTTGGTCGATGGTGCCGACCTCGAGGCCGGCTTCCTTGATCAGCTCGACGGCAGTCTGCTGGTCCTTGCCTAGCACATCGGGCACGGTGACCTGCTCGCCGCCAAAGAGTCCTGTGGCAAAGGCCACCACGATACCGATGACGGCAACGGCTGCCACCACGGCGGCGATGATCTTGTTTTTGTTGGATTTGGGCTTTTCGACCTCGTAGGAGCCGGTGGAGCCCGAAACCGAGCTACGGGCGGTATTCTGGCCGCTCACGCCCGAGACGGGACGCACCATGGTGCGCGTCTGATCGGAAAGCTCGCGAGTCTTGGTGGCGCCCAGCTCACCGGGGGCACCGATGATGCGCGTGGGCTCCGAGATGTTGACGGCACGGCCCGACAGGTAGCTGTTGAGCACCTGACGCAGCTCGTCGGCGGTCTGGAAGCGGTTTGCCGGGTCCTTCTCCATGCACTTGAGGATGATGCGCTCAAGGTCGGCGTCGACACCGGAGTTGATCTGGCTCGGCGGAATAGGCAGCTCGTTGACCTGCTTGAGTGCGACCGAGATAGCGTCGTCACCGTCAAAGGGAACGCGGCCGGTGGCGCACTCGTACATCACGACGCCCAGCGAGTAGATATCCGAGGTGGGGCCGAGGTCCTGACCACGGGTCTGCTCGGGGCTGACGTAGTGGGCGGTTCCCAGCACGTTGTTGTCTTGCGTGAGGTGGCTGTTCTTGGCGCGCGCGATGCCAAAGTCCATCACCTTGATGTTGCCGTCGGGCAGCACCATGATGTTCTGCGGCTTGATGTCGCGGTGGATGATCTCGTGCTTGTGGGCGACCGAAAGCGCGGAGCTGATCTGCGAGCCGATCTGGGCGACCTTCTTGGGGTCGAGGGCGCCGTGGCTCTTGATGCCGCTCTTAAGGTCGGTGCCGCGCAGGTACTCCATGACGATGTAATAGGTGTCGCCGTCCTTGCCCCAATCGTAGACGCCCACGATATAGGGGGAGGAGAGACCGGCTGCTGCCTGGGCCTCCTGCTTAAAGCGTGCGGCGAAGGTTGCGTCGCCAGCATACTGCGGCAGCATGATCTTGACGGCTACCGTGCGGTCGAGGACCTGGTCCTGCGCACGGAAGACGGTCGCCATGCCGCCTGTCCCCACCTTA
This sequence comes from uncultured Collinsella sp., assembly GCA_958444075.1. GTDB lineage: Bacteria > Actinomycetota > Coriobacteriia > Coriobacteriales > Coriobacteriaceae > Collinsella. The sequence goes on from CAUCNB010000008.1 coordinate 2,312, forward strand.
TCCTTGAGGAGGTATCTTCCCCCGAGGACCCTCTGTTCCATTCCTGCTCCTAACATAACTATTCGCTCAACGATGTGTGTAGTACCTACGATGTGGCCGCTGGGGCCGTGTGGCGCGTTGCCGTTAACTCTTCGGCCGCGGCGCGCCTCGGGTGACCGATTCGATCATGGGCATCACGCTCCCTGTGCGGCGAGCGCTGCGGTCAGGACGATGCCGGCAATCTTGGCCGCCTTGACGTCGTGTTTGTCGTAATCCTCCAAGGCCACCGAGATGGCGACCGTGGGTGAATCGTAAGGTGCAAAGCCAACGAACATCGAGTTGACGTTGGTGCCGCCGATCTCGGCCGAGCCGGTCTTGCCGGCGACCTTGACGCCGGGGACCTGGGCATCGGTGCCGGTACCGGACTGGACGACGGCGAGCATGGCCTGCTTGACCTGGTCGGCCGTGGCGGAGCTGACGGCCTGACCCAGCGAGCGGGACTGCGTGGTCTTGACCACAGTTCCGTCCGGGGCGAGTACCTGGGCTACAAAGTACGGGTCCATGACCACGCCACTGTTAGCGATGGCGGCGGCAATCACGGCGTTTTGCATGACGGTGGTCTGCGGGCCGGGCGTGTGGTCCATGCCGACAGGCTGGCCGGCGCCGGCCCAGGCGGTCTCCCACTCGGTCATGAGCGACGGGTCGGCCATGATGGAGGCCGCGGAGGTCAGGTCCTGGCCGAGCTTTTGGCCGTAGCCAAAGGCGTTGGCAAACTGCACGAGCGTGTTTGCGCCAACTTCGTTTGCCACCTGGCCAAAGACGACGTTGGAGGACACGGCAAAGGCCTGCTGCAGGCTGATGGTGCCGTAGCTCTCGTTGGCATAGTTGGTGACCGGTGCGTTGCCGATGTCCATGGAGCCGGGCGCCTGGTAGGTGCTGGTAAGGCTGGCGGTACCGGTCTCGAGTGCCGCGGAAAGCGTAACGACCTTAAACGTTGAGCCCGGCGTGTACAGCGCGTCCATGGCGCGATTGTACATAGAGCCGTCCTCGCCGCCGCCAGCCTGCAGTAGGGCGTCGATGTTGGTGTTGTCGTAGGTGGGCGAGCTGGCACATGCGAGCACCGCGCCGGTACGCGGGTCGATGACCACTACAGCGCCCTTAAAGCCCTTGAGTGCCTGCTCGGCCGCCGTCTGGATGCGCGAGTCGATGGTGAGCTTGGCGGTGTTGCCCGGCTGGGTCTGGCCCGCGAGCGACGCGATGGCGTTGTTCCAGCTGGAGTAATCCTTAGAGCCGGTGAGCGTGTCGTTCATGACGCTCTCGATGGCGGTGGTGCCATACTGCTGGCTCACGTAGCCAACCACGTGCGCTGCCAGGTTACCGTTGGGGTAGGAGCGTACGTAGGTGCCGTCCTCCTGCTGCAGCGACTCGGCCAGCGTCACGCCGTCGGACGTGATGATGGAACCGCGCTGGATGTACTTGGAGCGGGCGATGGTGTGGTTGTTGGTCGGCATATCCTGATAGTCCTTGGCCTTGATGACCTGGACATAGGTGAGGTTGCCGATAAGGATGGCGAACAGCGCCGTAAAGGCGAGCACCGCACGGGTTAGACGGTTGGCGAGCGCGACGCGGCCGAGCACACCGGATTCAGGCGTGTCGAGCAGGCGACGGCGCATACGCGAGCCGACGGAATGGCTGCCGCTGCCGTAGGAAGACGAGGTGGCAAAGCGCGTGCCCGTCGGGGCGGCGGCAGATGCGACCTGATCATCGGTGATGGCGGCCATGGTGCCGGTGCCGGTGAGCTCGGCCTCGCGTCCGGTCGCCTCGTCACCGGCGCGCAGCAGGAGCGCGACGATGATAAAGCTCGCCAGCAGCGAGGAACCGCCCTGGCTCATAAAGGGCAGGGTGACGCCGGTTAGCGGGATCAGGCGGGTTACGCCGCCAACGATCAAGAAGGCCTGGAAGCTGATGGCGGCCGTAAGGCCCGTGGCACTAAAGGCTGCGAGGTCGGATTTAGCGCGGGCAGCCGTGGTGAGGCCACGCACGGCAAAAAGCATAAACAGGATGAGCACGGCGCCGCCGCCCAAAAGACCCATCTCCTCGCCGATAGCCGAGAAGATAAAGTCGGACTCGACGACGGGGATGTTGTTGGCCATGCCGTTGCCGATGCCAACACCGACCAGGCCGCCATCGGCAAGCGAGAAGAGCGACTGGACGATCTGGTAGCCCTGGCCCTGGGCGTCCTTAAACGGATCGACCCAAACCTGGAAACGCACCTGAACGTGAGACAGGAACTTGTAGGCGCCCACAGCTCCAACGGCTAAGAGCGCAAGGCCGATAACGACATACGAAAAGCGCCCCGTGGCAACGTAGAGCATCAGCAAGAAGATGGTGTAGAACAGCACGGCCGAACCCAGGTCGCGTTCGAAGACGACGACGAGCAGGCACACACCCCACACGGCAAACAGCGGCAGCAGCAGTCGCAGGCGAGGGATCTTAAAGCCCAGGATCTTGCGGTTGGAGATGGAGAGTAGCTCGCGGTTCTCGGCTAGGTACCCGGCCAGGAACAGGACGATAAAGACCTTGGCGAACTCGCCGGGCTGGATGGTAAAGCCCGCGATGCGAATCCACAGCTTGGAGCCCGAGATCGTGGTGCCGATAAAGATGGGCAGCATCAGCAGAATGATGCCGATGATGCCAAAGGTGTACTTGTAGCGCATGACCACGTCGAGGTTTTTGACCAGTGCAAGCGTTCCCACCATGAGCGCCACCGAGACAAACAGGATGATGAGCTGTGAGATGGCGAGAGCGGGGGCGAGGCGTGTCACGAACGTGATGCCGATGCCCGAAAGTATAAATACGATGGGTAGGATGGCGGGGTCGGCGCCGGGCGCCAAGATGCGCACGGCGATATGTGCCGCGGCGAAGGCGGCAAAGAGGCCGATCGGCACGGCGAGCGTCTCAAAGGAGATGGCGGCGCCCGCGGTGAGGACGTACATCGCATACAGTAGGATGACGGGGAACGCCGAGGCGATGAGCAAGAGCAGCTCGGTGTTGCGGCGACTCATAAGCGGCACTCCCTTTCTAGTTCTTTTCGGAGGCTTCGGCCTCGGCGGACTGTTCGGCGGTTTTCTCGGAATCTGATTCGGAGGTCGATCCCTGATTGGTGTTGTCGCGAATCGTTTGCGCGTCGATCACCTGGCGGGTCTGCTCCTCGTCGATCTGGTGGCGGTACTTGGATATCGTGTCCTGCGCATCGTCGACACTTGTTTGCGGAATGCCCGCCTTGAGGCGGTTTTGCGTGTCTTCGGGCAGGTCGGACAGCTTAATACTGGTTTCGCTTTCGAGCCAGTGAAGCTTGAGTCCGAGCGGCTTGCCGGGCAGGCCGCGCCAGACGGCGACATTGCCCTGGTAGGTACCCAGGTAGTACGAGCCGGTGACACCCGTGTAGGCCCAGATGCCAGCTGCCAGCACAAAGACGAGGGCCAGGATGGCGGCGATAGTAATGTTGCGGCGACGCACGCGTTGCGCCTCGCGCATAACGCCATCGTCAACCAGGTCAACGACTACTACGGTCACGTTGTCGTGGCCGCCGGCGGCAAGCGCCGCGTCCACTAGGTTGTCGACGCAGATTTGCGCGGTTGAGGACTGCGTGGCGATGTTCTCGATATCGCTATCAGGAATCATGCTCGAAAGGCCGTCAGAGCAAAGGATCAGGCGGTCGCCTTCCTCGATATGCAGAGTGAAGTGGTCGGCATACATGGCGGGGTCCGAGCCCAGCGCACGGGTGATGACCGAGCGGTTGGGGTGGACGCGAGCCTCGTCTGCCGTAATCTCGCCGGCGTCCACGAGCTCCTCCACGTAGGAGTGGTCGCGGGTCACGCGGATGAGCGTGCCCTCGTGGAGCAGGTAGGCGCGAGAGTCACCCACGTGGGCGATGGCGAGCGTGTCGTTTTCGATATAGGCGCAAGTGGCTGTGCAGCCCATGCCGGGCTTGCCCAGGCCGTTCAGGGCCGCCTCGATTACGGCGGCGTTGGCTGCCTCGACGGCTGCGGCCAGGCGTGCTGCGTCGGCGGACTGCGGGGCCGTCTTGGCAATAGTCTCGACGGCGATGGAAGAGGCTACCTCGCCGGCGGCGTGACCGCCCATGCCGTCGCATACGCAAAAGAGCGGCGACTGCACCAGGTAGGAATCCTCATTGTGCGGGCGTACGCAGCCAACGTCAGAGCGGGCGCCCCACATGAGTTGCGTGGTGGTGCCGGCATCATAGGTCGAGTCGGTCTCGATGCGCTCCTCGGTCAGGGGCTCAAAGCTCATGGTCGAGCCGGGGTCTTTGAGCTTGGCCTCAACGGCGGCAACGTCGATCTCGGCTGTGTCACCGGGAGAGACGGTGTCGGTCTCGGCGTTTGATTCGGAATCGCCGGTGTCCGGGGAGCCGGGCTCTTCGGACGCGCAGGCGGTCGACTCGTCGTCTTGCGGGCTGGCGTCTATAGGCTCGGGCGCCGCAAAGTGCGACGGCGCGGGTGTGCTTTGCGACTGGGCGGCGGGCTCGGCCACGGCATCGGACTCGCTTGCGGGCGCAGGCTGCGGGGCCTTGGGTGCAGGGCCGTCCTCGGGGGATGGCCCCGCCTCGGGCGCCGGCGTAGACGCGGGCGCAACCTCGGATGCCGGGGCTATGGGAAACGCCGGCGCGGCGGGTTCGGGTGCCGCAAACACCGCAGCGCTCTCGTTGATTGCCGCGGCGACGGGCTCTGCAAAGTGAGCCGGCGCCGGGGTTGCTTCGGGCGCTGTGGGCTGTTCCGCAGCATGTGCGCCGATGGGCGCCGCTACGGCATCCTCTTCGTCCTCGTTATCGGCGAGATCCGAAATATCATGCGTTACATGCGAAAGAGGCAGGGAGAACACGGTGTCCTCGGGCTCCACGGGCGCGGAGCCCGCCGGAGCGGCGTGGGCCGGCGCAGCTGTGGCGGCGGCCGGTGCCTCGGTCATAGTTGCGGACTTGTTCTCCTCGTCGATCATCGACGGTTCACCTTCATGACCACGTCGCCAATCTGGACTTCGTCGCCCTCACGCAGCGTCGCGGGCTCCACGAGCTGGCGGCCGTTGACGAGCGTGCCGTTAAGCGAGTTGAGGTCCTCGATGATGAGCGCCGGGCCCTGCAGCGAAAAGCGCGCATGCGAGGCCGAGACGAACGGTTCGTTGATGCAGATGTCCGAAGACGGAGAGCGACCGACGATGACGGGGCCGAGCATGTCTACGTGGATGCCGCGGATACCGCGCGGGCCCTTGTCCACATCGATCGTCCAGATAGCCGAGTCGCGGCGCTGCCCGCGCACGAGTCCCACGCCGGTCTTCATGACGGCGAACAGGAAGATATAGAGCAGGGCGACCAGGACGATGCGGCCTGCAAAAAGGACGATATCGATGTTCATAAGCGACTATCCCCTAAATTCAAAGGTACTCAGGCCAAACGTCAGCAGATCGCCGTTGCGCAGCGGGCAGCGCGTAATGCGGCGGTTGTTGACGAGCGTGCCGTTGGTGGAATTGAGGTCCTCGATCGACCAATCCGAGCCCGTAAAGGTGAGCTGGGCGTGGCGGCGCGACACGTTGGGGTCGCGCAGGGCAATGTCGGAAACTGAGCGCTCGCGACCGATGGTCACCTGTGCGGAGGTGATGCTATGGCTCTCGCCGCTCACGACGTCGACGAGCTGGGCGAGCGGGCGCTGCGGGGCGCGAGTGCTCGCCATGTTGGAGGCGATACCGGCTGCGGCGCCTAGGCCCACGGCGGCACCGGTCGCGGCGGCTCCGCCCATGCCGGCAAGCGCGTCGCGCGAGACGGTCTGCGGCACCGGGATAGGAGCGGCGGGGTCGGGGACGCTAGGCGCGAAGGGATCTGCCACGGCAAGCGGGTCGGGAGCGGCGGCGCGAGGCGTCGGCTGCTGCTGGGGCATGGCGGCGGGGCGCTGCTGCTGCGGGGCAGCAAACTGCTGCTGGCCGGCGCGCGGGGCGCTGGCGGCACGGCTTGCCGCGGAGTTGTTTTGGCCCAGGCCGTTTTGATAGGCGCGCTCTTCTTCGTACAGGCGGCCGAGCGTGGGGGCATCGACGTTCTCGGCAAAGACCGAGAACTTGCCGGCGCGCAGCTGCGGATCGATCATAAAGCGCACGAGGGGCTCGCCGACAAAGACATAGCGGCGCTTTTCGGCCTGCGCCTTCACAAACTCGCGGACCTCGCGCGAAAGCTCGGGGTAGAACGGGGCGAGCATGGGATCGTCGTCGGCGGCGATCAGGATGGTATAGAGTGCCGGCGCCGTGTTGACGCCATTGATCACCAGAGTCTGATCCTCCATGTCGCGAGCGGCCTGCTTGGCAAGCTTCTTAAAGGAGAACGGGGCACGGGTGGCACCGAAGATGCCGGCCACGTGGTCCTCGAAGATGTTCAGGAAGTTCACGAAAGATCACTCTCCGTATAGGTTCTTTGGTATCCGAGCAAATATAGGCATATCCCAACGATTATAGAGGATAGGGTTCCCGCAACTGCCGCCTTGGCGGCGACCGCGGCTGCAAGGCTGGCAATTTCCATATGGTGTGCAAGACAGGATGCCGCTGCGCAGCCGATGCCGGTGACAGCGATGGCGGCGATGGCGGCAAGGTTTGAGCCCTGATCGGCACGCTTGGCATGGGCATTGAGCAGCGCAGATGACGCCGCGGCAGTTGTCGCGACCAGCGCAAAGGCAGCCCAAAGGAGCGGGTCTTCCAGCGCTGCGGCAACGTTGCCGAGCCCCAGCACGCCTCCGGCTGAAAGCGCGACCGTGGCCAGACGGGCAAAAAGCGCGCCCATGCCCGTTGCCGCGGCGGCGCTTGCCGGGCCGAGCCAAAATGACGCGACGCCGGCGGCGACCCCAGCTGCCAGGAAGGTATTGCCGGTCAGACAGCCAAGCGCGAGTGCACAGGTGAGCGTGGCGCTCGCGGCAGCCTCGGTGCGACCCCAGGCGATCCACCAACCGGACATGGCGGCGGCAAAGATCACCGCGACGGGCCGCATCGACAGGATGCCCTGTGCCTGCATGGTGGCGTTGGCCATGAGCACCAAAAAGCCCACAGCCGAGATGGCCGAGCCAATCTGGGGGGCCAGGCCAGCCGCCGCTCCGATCGCGATGGCCGCAATGACCAGGCCGGGAAGCGCCGCGACCCCGGCCGTTTGCATCAGCAAAAAGCTAAAGGTGCCGCACGTTAGCGCCGAGATAGCGCGCATGGTGTAGTCGCGCGCATGGCTCCAGCGCGTGCCCGCCCAGCCGAGTGCGGGGTCGACCTCGATGGCGTCGTCCTCGTAGTACGACGGCTCGATATCGTCGAGCTCCTGCTCGTCATCCGAAAGCTCGCCAACCATTTGCTCCAGACTGCGACGGCCCTCGCGCACGCTGCCCAGACCGGCAAGGAGTTGGTCGCAAAATGCCTCGATGCTGTTGGGGCGGTCCTGCGGCATGGGGGAGAGCGCGCTCATGAGCGCGGCCTCGGCTCCCGGGGGAAAGTGTGGTATCAGCTCGCTGGGATAGGTGGCGCCGCCGATGATGCGGTCGAGCGAGTCGGCGGGCGTGGCCGCCATAAAGGGAGCGCTGCCGCACAAGCCCTCATAGATAACGCAGGCAAGGGCAAAGACATCGGCGCGTTCGTCGACCGTGCCGGTCTCGATATCGAGCTGCTCGGGCGGCATGTAGCCGATGGTGCCGCCGCGCGAGCCGCCAAAGCCACCGGCGGACGACAGTCGCGCCATGCCAAAGTCGGTGAGCTTTACATTGCCCGAGTGGTCGATGAGCACGTTGGCGGGCTTAATGTCCAGGTGGAGTACGCCATTGCTATGGGCGAAGGTGAGCGCCTGGCCCAGGGCATCGGCAATGGCCGCGGCCTCGTCAAAGGTGAGCGAGTGGCCGTCCACGCGATGCAAAAACTCGGCCAGCGACATACCGTCGACAGACTCCATGACCAGGTAGGCATAGGCGGTGTCATGCGTAAAGTCGATGACCTGCACGATATTGGGATGTTGAAGCATGGCGGCAGTGTGCGCCTCGCGCAGGACATCCATGATGTCGCTGGCGGGCATGCCGGCGCCGTTGATAAGGGGGATGCGCTTAATGGCGACGCGGCGGCGCAGGTGCGTGTCGCGGCAAATCTCGATGGAGCCAAAACCGCCGGTCGCAAGTGTCTCGAGCGGCTGGTACCGCTTGAGCAGCTCGCGAGAGCTGGTGCCCTCCAAAGGAACGTCCGGCGAGAACCGGGCGGTATGTTGCGAGAAAAGCGGCATGGCCAACCCTCGTGCGTTTAAAGTTCGTTTGCGAGCGGCGGGCGTGGGGCCGAGCCATTCGCGGTGGCATAGATGCTGCTAGTGTAGCACGCTCGGGTGCATGGGGAGGATAGCGGGATGCGAGGCTGTCTGTCTGGTTTGGTCTTAGCGCTTCTTCTTGCTCTTCTTCTGCTTGCGCTGCTTGCCTTTGGTCTCCTGGGGCTTGTCGCCCTGCTTGGCCTCGGCGGCGGCCTTCTCGGCCTTCATCTTCTTGCGTTTGGTCTCGATGCGGAGTTTTTTGTTGATGCGCGCCTTGAGGAAGGGGCCAAACTGCTCGGCATCGCCGCGAACAAAGGTGTCCTTGGGGATCGTCACGCCCTGGTCGGCGAACATAGCCACAAAGATGCGCTCGCCGTCGAGCACGTGGTCGAGCTTCTCAAACGGGAAGAACTGCGACTTGCCGCTCTTGCCCCAGACCATCAGGCCGTCTTCGTTGGCGGCGACGCGGCGATAGCGGCCGCCCATGGACTCGTCGGCCTCGACGGCATCGATAAAGTCGCGGGCGAGCGTGTGGTGCAGGTTTTTGCTCCACCAGGCCAAAAAGGCGCCGAACACGATCAGGACGACGCCAAACTTGATCCAGTTGCCGCCGGCCACCAGCATACCAATGCCGAGCAGCGCAGCAATTGCCGCGGCGACATACAGCGAGCCGCGACGCTTGGGCGAGGCGACCAGACGGGCGAAGTCGGTGACGAGGTCGTTTTCGTACTGGTACTCGTTGAGGTACAGGATGCCGTCGTCGGCTGCTGCCTGCTCCTCGAGCGCGACCTCGACCTGGTCGGCTGCTTCGGAGGGAACGAGGTTACTCTCTGCGTCTGCCATGCTCTTTGGACTCCTATCGCGGCGGGCTCGCCGTACGGGTTATTATGAATGCAGTATGCCGTGCGACCGCATGGCCGTCGCGGCAACAAGACTCAGTATACCCGGGGGAGCACCCATGGAATCGTTGTACCGAAAGTATCGCCCGCTCACCTTCGACTCCGTGGTGGGCCAGCAGCATATCGTCTCGACGCTCGAGCACGCCATCACCGAGGGGCGCCTGTCCCACGCGTACCTGTTCTGCGGACCGCGCGGCACGGGCAAGACCACCATGGCGCGCATCCTTGCCAAGGCGCTGCTGTGCCGCAATGCCGAGACGGCGCGCGCCGAGGGTGCAAGCGGCTGCATGCCCGACGGCACCTGCGAGGAGTGCGAGCTCATCGCCGAGGGCAACCACCCAGACGTCTACGAGCTCGATGCCGCAAGCCGCACGGGCGTGGACAACGTGCGCGAGGAAATCATCAACTCCGTTAACTTTGCCCCGGTGCGCGGCAGGTACAAGATTTATATCATCGACGAGGTCCACATGCTCACGACGGCGGCGTTCAACGCGCTGCTCAAGACGCTTGAGGAGCCGCCGGCGCACGTGATCTTTGTGCTGTGCACCACCGACCCGCAAAAGATTCTGGAGACCATCCTCTCGCGCTGCCAGCGTTTCGATTTCCACCGCATCGGCAACGAGGATATCGAGCATCGCCTGTCCTACGTGTGCGAGCAGGAGGGCTTCGATTACGACGACGAGGCACTCGCCATTGTGGCGCGCCATGCCAAGGGCGGTATGCGCGACGCGTTGTCCACGCTGGAGCAGCTGAGCGTCTTTGGCAACGGTTCTGTGCATGCGGACGACGCCCGCTCGCTTTTAGGCGAGGTTTCGGACCAGATTCTGGGCGAGTTTTCCCGCGCCATTGCCGATCGCGATGTTGCCGAGCTCTATGGACTGATCCGTGCGCAGGTCGAGGAAGGAAACGACCTGCTGGAGCTGACGCGCGACCTGGTGGCGCATGTGCGTGACGTGTACGTTGCCTGCGTTGCCGGTGCCCGTGCCGAGCTGTTTGAGGGCGGCTCCGAGCAGGCCGAGGCGCTTGCTGCCGAGGCCGCTGCCTTTGGCGAGCATCCTGCCGACCGCCTGGCCCGTGTGCTGACGGTGCTCGACGATGCCGCACTGGAGATGAGGGGCGCGAGCGATGTGCGCCTGGTGCTCGAGATTGCCTGCACGCGCCTGGCACGTCCCGAGGCCGATTTAACGATTGAGGCATTGGCCGAGCGCGTGGCGCGTCTGGAGGCCATGGTTGCCAACGGCGCCGTGCCGGCGAGCGTGGCTGCTGCTCAGGCCGCCGCGCCTGCAGCATCCGTACCCGCTGCTGCCCAACAGCCGACGCTCATTTCGGGCGCTCGTGCTGCCGCTCCGGCGGCATCCGCTGCCCCCGCTGCTACGTCCGCGCGCCAGGGCGGTATGCCTTGGGACCGTGGTGCTGCTGTTCCGGCTGCCCAGCCTGCGTCCCGTTCTGCGTCCGTGTCAGCTTCCAAGCCTGCAGCGCCTGCACCTCAGCCTGCGCCGACTCCGACGCCTCAGCCCGTTGCGGCTCCCGCACCTGCCACCGCTCCGGCACCTAAGCCCCAGTCCAACAATGCCGCCCAGGTTGCCGCCGCCGGTACTGCCGAGACGCCCGCGGTCGAGGATGCCGGAGAGCTGCAGCGCAAATGGGCCGAGGTTGTCGAGCGTGTCAAGGCGCGTCAGGCTTCCTACGCGGGGCTTTTGCTCAATGCCCGCGCCACGGCTGACGACGGCTCCAGGCTCACGGTCTCGTTCCCCGCGGGCTCGACCTTTGCCATCAAGATGCTTGGACGCGCCGACACGCAGTCGGTGGTCCTGCCGACAGTCAGTGCGGTCTTCGGTCGTCGTACCGTCGACTATGTCCTGGATGGGGGTGGCACGCTGGCTCCTCAACATGAGGAGCATTCTCCATCTGCACGGGCTGCGGCATCTGCGGACCCGCAACCCGTGTCCTCGGCGGCCCCTGCATCCTCGAACGTCAGCGCGACGCAGCCAAAAGCGGCACCGGTAGCGGCACCGACCCCGTCGGCGCCTGAACCCGCTGCGCCCAAACAGGCTGCTCCGGTCCCCGCGCCCAAGCCCGCCGCCGCGCCTGCGCCCAAGTCATCCGACCTGGGCAAAGCCCCCTGGCTGCGCTCCGACAACCCCGCTGGCGCTCCTGCCACGGGCAAGCTCCCGACCGAGCCCGCACCCCGAGCGCCCGAGCGCGCGTCCGCTCCCAAGGCTCAGCCGTCTGCGCAGTCTGCACCGTGGGAATCCGAGCAGGTGCCCTACGATGACGCCATGGTCGGCGGCTTCGCTGGCGATGCGAGCGGGGACGATCTGCCTCCGTTCGACGTGCCGGGTGCGACGCCCGCGCCCAAGTCCGCCGCGGCGGCATCCGCGGCCCCCACAAGCGATGACGCCCCCGCGGCTCCCTGGGAGTCCAACCCCGGTGCGGGCGGCCCCTTCGGCCATCAGGGTGCAGCCCCGAGCATCCCGCAGACCGAGGACGAGGCCAAAGCCCTCATCCGCAGCGTCTTCGGCCAGTCCACCATCTTCAAGCCGGTGGAGTAGCTGCGCAGGCGGGTATACTGCTCAAGAAGAGAACCCCTTGCCCGGGCGCATCTGTATTTCGGACATGTGCAACGTGGTGCCGCGTATATCGCATTCGAGCAGACAGGCGCGTGACGGTCGGCCTAGGATGCTGAGGTCGATACGATACGTCGCATGGCCGTCCGTGTACTCGACTTGCTCGGCGTTGACGGTTGCTCCGATTGTAAATAAAGAGCCCAGTTCGGCATCGACAATCTTGGAGTCCTTTATCTTGACCTTGAACTCTTGGTAGAGGGACGGGCTGTTGTAGTAAATGGTTCGGGTTCCGTCGGTGCATTCATCGGTCGTCTCCCATTTGACGACGGGCTGGTCCGAGCTGGCTATCAGCAGTTCTGCTCCAAAAGCTATGGCATGGGTGATGACAACCAGCAATGCCCAGCCGACAAAGAGATAGAGAACCACATATGCAACGGGGTGTTTTGAGCGGATGTTTTGGAGCGCGTCGGGGGCATTCATGGGGCACCTCCAAATTGCAATCTATGACAATCAAATTATACCCTGCCGCCATGTGCTCCGCCTCGAGCAGCGGTTTGGCATTTAGCTATTTAGTGGCACACATGAAATGCCGGATTCGGCTCTACTAGATTGAGTATGCGATATTATGCAACCTTGCATAATTCGGCCTTGCATAATCTTTGCGCGTGGTTTGTATTGGAGGACATGTATATCGACTGAGGTAGCGTGTCCGCCCCGCTTGCTTGCCCCGCGCCGTGGTACGATTTTTGAGTTTGAAAGTCCCGTCGCGCTCCGGCTGCCCTTGCAGCTTGTCGCGCGGCCGCACGTAAAGGAGCCATCATGGCCGGTATGAACATGCAGCAAATGATGAAGCAGGCTCGCAAGATGCAGGAGCAGCTTGCCGCCGCGCAGGAAAACCTTAAGTCCCAGACCGTCGACGCCTCTGCCGGCGGCGGCATGGTCAAGGTGACCGTTAACGGCGAGATGGAGCTCGTCAACCTCACCATCGACCCCGATGCCCTCGATCCCGAGGACGTCGATATGCTGCAGGACATGATCATGGCTGCCGTCAACGAGGCCGTCCGCGGTGTCAACGAGCTTGCCAACAAGCAGATGGGCGCCATCACCGGCGGCCTCAACATCCCGGGCATGCCGTTCTAAGACACGCATATATATGAGTGCGAATCACAGTCTGCAAAAACTGCTCGATGAGCTGGGCCGTCTGCCGGGCATTGGTCCCAAGTCGGCCCAGCGCATCGCCTATTACCTGCTCGAGGCCGATGCCGAGGAGGCCCGCCGCCTGGCCGAGGCCATCCTGGAGGTCAAGCAGGAGGTCCACTTTTGCAGCCGCTGCTTTAACTACGCCACGGCCGACGAGTGCTCCATCTGCCAGGACCCGATGCGCGATACCACTCGCATTTGCGTGGTGGGCGAGCCGCGCGACGTCCAGGCGATCGAGCGCACGGGCAGCTACCATGGCCTGTACCATGTGCTGGGCGGCGTGATCAGCCCCATGGACAAGATTGGTCCCGAGCAGTTGCACATCCGCGAGCTGCTGGCGCGTCTGGGTCACGAGGATATCCATGAGGTCATCATCGCCACCAACCCCAACATCGAGGGCGAGACCACGGCGAGCTATCTGGCCCGTACCATCAAGCCGTTGGGCGTCGAGGTGTCGCGTCTGGCAAGCGGCCTGCCCGTGGGCGGCGACCTGGAGTATGCCGACGAGCTTACGCTTGGCCGCGCCATCGAGGCCCGCCGCGCGATTTAGGTGGCGGGCCTGCTCCTGCCGTATGTTTTCCTCGCGACGCACGGGGTAGTCATAATTTCCCCGTGCGACTGTAAGTTTGTTGTGCAACAAAGATGCTTTGTATCCGCTTATCGCATGGATGCTTCCACTCGCATCCTTAATTTGCCCATTCGTTGCGCAACCTTTTGGGTTCGCTGATACACTCAAATATGGATTCGAATGAATGCGCCGCTCCCGAGCGGCGTGTTTTTGTTGGAGGAGAACGCATGCGGCCCGGTGGCACTCAGACAAAGCGCGGCACCGCGGTGCGCATGCGACGCCGACTGGGCTTGGCGCCGCGGGCGTACGCACTGCTGTCTTGCTCGCTGGTGCTGGTCATAGCTGGCGTTTCTGCCTATGGCATGACCGTGCCGTCCATGATGCAGGCACATGCCGCACGCGAACCGCGCGTGGGGCATGAGGTCAAAAGTGATCTGGGCACCACGACTGGATATGCTTGGGCAAGTGTGGTCGCGCATATTGTGTTTGGCGCCGACGACGCGGACGGCGCCGAGGCCCCGGACAACGAAGTCACGCTTGCCAATGGCAAAACCATCGTGCTCACCAACACCAAGATCATCGATCGGTTGTCCAACAATAGCGTGGCGGCAACGGTGAATAAGGTCGAGCAGCAGAAGGAGCAGGACGCCCAGCAGTCCGGAAAGCCCGGTAGCTCGGATACTTCTGGCTCTGGCTCGGATTCATCGAGTTCGGGCGGCGGCTCTGGGTCGGGTTCCTCTGCCGGAGGGTCTGGAAACGGCGGCTCGACGGGCGGAAACACTGACAACGATGTAAACTCCGGTGGCCTTTCCGCTGCTGAGGAAGAGAGCATTCACCGTTGGCTTGTGACCAAGTACAACATGCTCGACGGCTATGTTTCTCGTGCCAATGACGTGGTTTCGACCTATAACTCTACGGGAGATCCCAGGCCGTGCGACAGCCTGGTCGGGGAGATGTTTGTCATTCGAGCCGAGTTCGGTCGTCAGACATTCTCGCCCCGGTCAAAGTGGTATCAGCAGTATGCCAATCTGTGGGGCTGTTACACCAACCTATGTCAATGGGTCGGCCATTACGGCGATGATGACGTTGCGCTCGGTAACTTCAACAACAACATGGCGGCGCTTGCCCTATGATGACCGATCTTGCATCCACCACACCACAATCGCTCGGTCGCGATCCCATGGTCGGCCTGCGCCTGGCGCGTGTCGACGGGTTTGAGCCGGCCATTGCGCTCGGTCAGGACGAACTGCCTGCCTATCTGCGTCGTTTTACGATGCTGTTTGCCGACGATGCCACCATGCGCCGTGGCGGCATCGGCCGCGTAACGCGCGCCGTCAACGCCCAAGGCGAGGCCGTGGCGCTCAAGCAGCTCATCTTGCCGACGCGCGATGAGTTTGACGACGATGCAACTCACGAGGCGCTGGTCGCCAAGTTCAAGGCGGCGTTTCGCGAGGAATATGAATGCCATCGCGCCCTTTCGGGCCTTAAGGGCTTTCCCCGCCTCTATGGCTGGGGCGAGGTCGACGGTGTGCCTGCAATTGTCATGGAATGGGTCGAGGGCGAGACGCTTGCCCGCTTGCGTTCGCGACTTGCCGTGGACGATGCCGGACGCCTGTCGCCGCTTGTGGCGGCGCGTCTGGGTCGCGACCTGTTCGATCTGCTCTGCCGCATGAGCCTGGTGGGGGAGGGCTTTGTCCATCGCGATATCTCGCCCGCTAATATTATGGTGCGCACGGCGCGTCTACCGCTTGACCGGCAGCTTGCCGAGGGCGCCTTTGACCTGTGCCTGATCGACTTTGGCTCGTCGCTGGCGCTCGAGCCTGCGTCGGTCGTGGCCGGTACCGGCGGCAAGGCGTCGTTTACGGAGCGTTATGCCACGCTGCGTCGCGCGACGGTTGCCTATGCCCCGCCCGAGATGCTCACCGACGATATTCCCGACCTGCGCGCTTTGCGTATGTCGCCGGCGATTGACGTCTATGCCGCGGCAAGCACGGTTTACGAGCTCATTGCCGGCGTCGCACCATACGAAGCCGCGCCGAGCACTTCGGGCACCTCGGGTTCGCGCAAAAAGACGCGCGACATCGCGAGCCCCTACCGTCTCAAGATGGACACGCGGCCCGACTATCCCATTGGTGCCCATGCGCCCGGTTGTGATTTGACTCAGCTGCTTCGTCGTGAGCCCGATGTGGCGCTCGCCGCGGCCGAGCAGGCCCAGCAGCTAGGGCTTGAGCCGGATTCCGAAGAGCTACGCGATGCGCTGGCGTTTGTCGATGCCCAGCTGTTCGACGTGGTGATGGCCTGTCTGTCCAGCCATCAAAAAGATCGTCCCGAGCCGGCGGCGGTCGAGGCGGCGCTCTCGGCGTTTTGTGACCACTATGCGCAAAATGTCGGTCGTTCGCTCCGCGGCGAGCCGCTCACGCCGTGCCCCATGGATGCGTCCGGCCGCGCGGTTCGTCGCGCGCTGATGGTCGGCGCGACGGTCGTCTGTGGCGTGGTTTGGGCTGTGGTCGTGGTTTCGGCCGCGCTGCTGGCGTCGGGCGCTCGCGTGACGGCGACTTTGGGATCGCTCGTGTGGTCTGGGTCGCTACCGGGTATTATTGCCGCACTGGCGTTGGCGCTGCCAGGTATAGCCGGCGTTGCCGCGGGGGCACTTGCGCGCGATCGGCGCTCGGGCTTCCTGCAGGGTGTGCTTGCGCTTTCTGCCTGCGAGGTTCCGGTGCTGGTTGTGGCTGCATGTAGCGTATTTTCCCAACGCGCCGTGATGGGCGGCCTTGTTGCCGCTCTGGTTGCAACCTATACGCTTACGTGGTTTTTGCTTGCGATGGGCTTTGCCTTTGAACTTCCCGTTTCGGCACCGCGACGCACAAAAGCCCAGATGGCGACTCCGCTTGCCGATGGAGCCGCAGCTGCCCGTACTTTTGGCGGACCTGTCGAAGTATTGTCCGATTCTATTTCTACGACCAAGGAGGCCTAGGTCATGGCACCTCAAGTTGAGCTCACCCCATGCGGGGCCATGTTTGACATCTTTAAGCGCGCGGCGCATTTGAGCCATATCGAGCTGTGCGGCTTGGTGCTTTCGTCCCGTCCGCTCGCCGACGGCCGCAGCCCGCAGAGCCGAGCCGCCGATCGCTCTTGGGTTTCCCGCTTTATCGTTCGCGCGCCGGTCGGCACGCTTCAGCAGCGCTACTTTGCCGAATACGGTACCTCGGCTGCGCGTATTATGTCGCAACTGGCCCTGCGCCAGCGCAATCCCATGGACTCCACGGCTGTGATCAATATGGTGTGCGGCCCTGCAGGTGAACCGATGGTACGCGCGCTCGAAGAGTGCCACCAGGACACGAATCTCTATCGCAACGCGCTCGATCGCCTGTCCCAGGCGGCGGAACTCATGCCCGCCGAGCGCGCCGAGGCCGTGCTGGTGCTGTTTGTCGCCGTCGGTTGTTCGGCGGATGTGCGGTCCTCGGTGAACTATGCCATCGACTACGCGCACGCGACCTGTGGCGGAGGCACCTCCACGCCGCGTTCGCTTGGCATGTCGATGACCGCGGGCGAGCGCGAACCCGCCCCGGCGCATCCCTTGGGCTTGCTGCGCGTGCAAAACAGTTTTGTCGTGAGCGCCCCGCGTTGGATTCAGCCGAGCGAGCAGGGTGTTGAGATTGGCGCGCTGGCCACTGGTGAGGGCGATATTACCGACGTCGGCGACGATGTCTCGGCCCGCCATGCCCATATCTGGTGCGATGCTCAAAATATCTGGCACGTCGAGGACTTGTCGTCTACCAACGGAACCGTGGTGGTAAACGGGGTCACGCGCGTCTGCATTCAGGTCGAGCCCGGCCGTTCCGCCCAACTCAATCCCGGCGACGAGCTCAAGCTCGGCGAATCCACTACCTACGCCATCCTCTTCGGTGCCCTCTAGCCGGCAGTTAAGGACGTTCCTTTTCTGCCGGCACTTGGGGACACTCCTCGGCGCGCCAGAGCCGGTCGCCTGGGGATGGAGAGGCCATTTTGGCCCTTGGCGGTCAGTCGGGGCGAAACTAGAAGATCTTTCCGATTCGCGGCTGTTCATGCTTGTAGAGCATCTAAAACAATAGGATGTTATTCTGGAATATGCCGGGTGCGTGAACTTGCCTGTCTTAGCCTTAATAAGGTATAGGGGAGTTTGGCTCAGGGGTTCCGTGTTGTTCTTCAGCGCAGTATTGTGGGACAGATTTGCTGAGATTGGCGCCTTACACCGCAGAGCGCACGGAAGGCTCTCGATTTGTGTTCTGGCCCCAGAATACAGGGCCTGATACTTACCAACTGTGGCATGGATGTAACATCTGTAGAAATCAACCCTTTTGTTGTCGACCTTTGTAAGAAAAACACTGCCATCAACTCTTTGGATGACGAAACTAGGGTGCTTGAGGGGAGCCTTTACTCCCCTCTGAGAGATGACTCATGTTTTTCGCTTGTCGTTGTGAATCCTCCGTTACTGCCGATTCCGGATGAGATTCCTTATCCCTTCGTTTGAGATGGAGGACAATCGGGTCTGGATAAAACACTTCGTATTCTTAAGGGTGGCGATACGCATTTAGAGAAAAACGGTAAATACTGCTAATAGGGGTGACGACGATGGTGCGGGGGCGACCCGCGATGCTCTCATCAATACGTCGGATACTTGGGAAATCAGGTCTAGATGCATGTATGATGATGCTGTGTGGCTATTCAATTAATCCGCGTTCCGAATGGGTGCAGGGTATAGCTGCGACATCGTATGCTTTTGACCCGGCGCGATACTCAGATATTTCTGAGGCGGTTGACGAAGTTTATACGCACTATGCCGCGCAAGGCGTTTCGGAAGTTTGCACATCTACGTTACGGGCTTAGGTTTCTTCAAGCGAGCAGGCCGGTTGCGTTATTTCGAGCGATTTTTCTAGTCTAGACGACAAAAGGCAAAGGATTTGATGGGTATAAAACGCGGACGTTTGTGGGCGGATGCTCAAATCTATTGTGGCAATCGGGCGGTTGAAAAAGATATTTCAACCGCCCGATTGCCAGGTTCGTCGGAGGAGATGTCCGATTCCGACTCTCTTGTAGGAAGAGCTTGAGATCGTATTGGCCCAAGGCAATCTTAAAGCAGTCTCATTGGCAAATCTTCGCTCCTGTTGTGTTGAGGTGTAAGGTATCAGTGATTGATGTTTTGTGGCGGGTAGATTGGGGCCTTCCTTGATTCGATGCGTTCTCTCGAGGTTCATCAGAGCAAAAGGGGCTTTCGTCTTCATTGCTATCACGGTGATTGGAACCGCTCTCTCCTATGCCATGCCATACGTGAACGGGAAATTCTTAGATTTTCTTCTCGGTAACCGCAGCGAAAGAGACGCCGTACTCTTCGCGCTCCTGGTTGCGTCAATAGGAGTTTTCTCCACCCTCTTTACTTATTTTGCAGGAACACTTTCCATTCGCATAACCACGAGACTTTCCTTTGATCTTCTCAGGGAGGCCGTCTTGCGTTTTGAAAGAGACGATTACTTGGTGAGTCGGACCATCGATCCAGCCTATACAACGCAACGGATTATTTCCGACTCTAGCGTGGTCTCATCCTTCGTTTTGGCGAATTTTATCAGTGCGCCGCTGTCCATTGTAGCCATTCCCATCGTATTGCTTATCATATGGTCAATTGATTCAACTCTCGCGGTGTTTTCCATCATTCTCCTCATCGTGTATTTCTGTGTAATTACTGGGTTGAGGAAACTTTTGTATAGGGTCACGTATGAGAAGAAAGAGGCGGACAGCGCCTTTTACGCCGCAATTGCATCGCAGCTTAATCAGATTCTCAACATTCAACTGACATCTTCGTACGGCAAGAGCGAACAAGCGCTCGACGCTGGGTTTAAGAGCTATTTTCCCAAAGTTTTGCGCTCCGGAAAGCTATCATATTCTCTGACATCGCTCGATGGTCTTTTCGCAGCGTTGTTTCAAGCGGTGATACTTGTTGTTTCCGGAGTACGAATCATTAACGGAACTATGTCAATAGGCGAGTACACTATCATCGGTACATACTTCGCGGTTCTCTTTAAGACTTTGAAAAGTATGATGTCATTGTTCAAATCCTATCAAGATGCCAAAGCATCATGGGATAGGACGGCTATCGCGACGAGAGAAAAGGAGAGATCGGGGTGGAATCGGACCGATTTAGCTAAACTCGATGAAATAAATGACATTTCGGTATCTGATTTGGAATTCTCGGTTGCCCTTCCAGACGGATCTGTCCGAGAGGTCCTCGGCGGGTTTTCTTTCAAGTTTTCCGGTCCTGGTACATATTGCATAGTTGGGGAAAACGGAAGAGGCAAGACGTCACTTCTTTACTTGATGCTCGGGCTATACTCATCGAAAGGCAAAGTAAAATACAACGGCGTGCCAATCGAAGAATGCGACTTGGATTACATACGTGCGAGAGAGATATCGTGCTGCCCACAGTCGTGCTTCGCGCCGGACGAAACGGTGAAAGAGCTGTTAGAGTATTTCGACACGCCCTTTTCTTCCTATCACCGGGGTGTAGATGGCCTACTTTCGCTGGAAAACAGCGTGAAGGAGTTGCTCGGGAAACGTTGCTCCGCGCTTTCGGGCGGTGAGCTGCGCCGAGTGTACTTATGGTCGGCGATTTCACGCAAGTCGTCAGTTTTGGTACTCGACGAGCCCACGACTGGGTTAGACGCTGTAAGCCGCGCCGAGCTTGCGGCCTATGTTAAGCGCAACAAGCAAAGCCAGCTGATCATCATTGTCTCTCACGATGACGAGATGGTCGGCGCGGTAGAAGGGGTAGTGGATTTAGGCAGCATGTACCGGGGTAAATGCTGACAAGTGTAGTGCTACCCAACTGACAGAGATAACAAAAAAGCGATGCAGATGCACGTAGCATTCAGTCGGTTCGGACTCGGTGCCTTCACGCCATCGCAACGCTTTCAGATATAGTTCTCATTCTCTTACTAAAGGAAACTTTAGTCTACGTTGTCTTGTCGAGACAGAGGTGAAGCGAAGTGTTGTCGCGACGTATCTTATTCCAGGTGGCTCAGTATCATCGTGAGAATCACACCAAAGTGTACTTACAATTCTCGTGTCCCACGGACAACATGAGCTGAGCATTGAGGTTCCACCCTTTGCTGCAACTACACGGGGTTGGACGGCAATGAATATGCCGGGCCGCATGCCACGCGCAGCGGGGGTCCATGCCCCAGTATGTTGCCTACAGCAGCCTCGATGTCCACGCACACATCATCTCTGCCTTCGTGTTCAATCCGTTTGCCGGAGAGTGCGAGGGTTACAAGGCCGTAGAATACGAGCCGAACAAATGAAATGCGGTATCGACGCATAGGATTAAACTGACGATTGCTTTGCACCGAAAATACGCCCGGAAAGCCGCTATGGGTGGCGGCCCGGGTTAAATTGAGAGGCCCGTCCGATCACTTTCATGTGACGAACGGTCGGGCTTCTTATTCCACTTGCCAATGCTCGGCTCATATTGGAAGAAAGCTACGCTAATGTTTGCGTGATACTCCTATTTTTTCCGAAGAAAGAATCGGATAATGAAGAATAACAATAAAAAAGGTGCCAGATATAAAGCAAGTACAAAGGTTAATCCAACGAGACCTTGCAATAATGGCATAACTCCTCCCAGACACGAGATTTTGGTATTTGTCCCCATCTTATTTTGAATTGGACCAAATAGTTCCTAGACACAAAAACTACTCGTCAACTGGATCGCACCAATCTGCTGGCAAAACACAGCTTGATTCTTTATCGACATAGCACCAATCCGCAACAGGGCACTCGGCGATGTCGTAAAAATTGCATATATCAACTCCAAGACAACAAGGCTCAACGGGAGTATGTTCATTTGAACCAACAGGATGGATATGCTTCATAACAGCTCCTCACCTTAATCCAATTAGAGACTACGTTTGATCAATGCCACAGTGATCTACAACGCAGATGCTGCCGCCATCCATGTCATAGTCGCAGTAATCGTATGCACCACAGCCATCTGCTTTATCATAAACAGTACAGATGTCAGTAATGCCCAAGAGGCAGTCAAAAGACATCGGCTTCACGCCTGCCTCGTCGCCACTTCCTGGATTAATCGGATGAATATGCTTCACGACTACCTCCCTTTGAGTGCAGAAAAACCTCAATATTGTGTATAACAAACCAAGATGTCTAGTTCACCATATTTCTAGAATGGTTTCGGCGAACGTAGCAATAAGCTTCGCAGACGGTAATCAGAAGAACGAACACCTCCACAATGGTGACAGCAATGCGCTGAACCGCTTATTCCGATACAGTAGCTTCTCGTTGATTTTTCTCCTGCGAAGATGAGTGGCGGGAAATAAGGTCAAAAGCCATCTCGTAGCACATTTTTCTATATTCACATGATGCAGGGTGTAGACTCTTGGGCAAGTAGCCGTGCTCGTCTGCAGCCTCCCAGCTACAGCCCCCACCACAGAAAGACCGAGCCCAACAGTCCGTACAGTCAATTCTTTTTTCGACACCCTGACTCCAGTTTTCAATATACCTAGTTTCGTCAATTCCGGTGACGATGTTGCCCATTTTGAATCGCATCATCCCGACAAACCTGTGACAGGGGTATACGTCCCCTTCGGGAGTCACGGAAATAAAACGCCTGCCAGCCCCGCATCCGACAAAGGCGATCCTGTTGCTCATAATCAAATCAACTGCAGTTTTCAATGTTCTAAACAAGGGCTTTTCCCCTTGATCAATCTGTTTGAGATATTGATCCGCCAAATCTATTAGGCCCGCCCTGATTTTGTTTAATGAGTGTTCGTCGAGTTTGATATTCTCATCGAATGAGCTCACGGGCGAGAAGTAAATCCTTCTGAAGCCCATCTCTTTAAACTGAAGATAGTCTTCAACAAGGTTACAGTTATTATTTGTTAAGGTCGCTCTTGCGCCGAAGGGGAACGACTCGGAAAAACGACGAACGTTTTTGTCGATATCGGAGAAAGAGCCGCCTCCCGTCTTGTACGGGCGCGATGCATCGTGCTTGCATCCTGTACCATCGAGACTAATCAGAACAGAAAACCCGTGCTCCTTGAAAGAATTCACAGCAGTGTCATTCAAAAGCGTTCCGTTGGTCGTAATAGAATAGGTAAAGTTTCTATTGGGGTATATTCTTTTTGAATAGTCGACCGTTTTCCATATCAGCGGCTCGTTAATCATGGGTTCCCCACCAAAAAAGACGATTGCAAGCGTTTCGTTTTCCGATGAACTTGCGACGAGGTAGTCGACCGCCTTGAAGGCTATCTCGTCTGTCATCAGCAGAGGAGACGTTCCATAATCTCCTTTACCGGCAAAACAGTAACTACAACCAAGGTTGCATGCATGTGAAACGTGGAGTTCGATGGATCTAAGTTTTCGAGGCGTGTCTTTTGTTAAGAAAGTCCGCTCAGACAATCGTTGATACTCATCAATGTCGTCTTCAAGTTCTGCTATGGTCGTTTGGTCGTAGCCTTTCGCAGCAAGTGACTTTGTTAGCAACTTCGAGTTGACCGTTCTTCCCGATGCTTCAAATATGCGAAGCGCATCTTCTGATGCTTGGTCAACCTGAAAGCAATTGCGAGTGACCTCATCGAAGCAGTAACGACGATCACTTACTGAGAAAAAATGCATACGTTCCTCAATTTCATGCTGGACTGGCACTAACCTTGTTTATTGTTACGCAGCTATAAAAAACCACCAGCGGGGATTCGGTGTGCGGCCCAATCGGACTCCCAAAAGGTTCTATTTGAGACTGGCAAGCTTTGTGTTGTTGGCACTTCGACAGCGCTCTTTATTCCAACATGGAGCCTCGCAGTTTGAGTCGACTTGCCTCTGGAAGGTCCGATCTCAACTTGATTTAGGATGAAAACAGATTACAGGCGCGCTCCTCTAGAAAGAAAGGAAACCAATCGTCGCCTTTCACCAGGAAAGTTTTTATAGCCCACCTCGAGCAAAATGAAAGATGCGAGAGCGATTGGGGAACAACGCGAATCTCCCCTTTTGGGTGGGAGCGAGCCTTCAGCCACCGGCGAACGACTCGCCCTGGTCAGAATCTGGAAGTGGTGCCGGGCCGCTTGGGCCTCCCCGGTGACTTCGTGGGGCTTACCTGCCTGACGTCGAGGAGTACATCCGCAAGATTCGTTCCCTATGCCGTTTGCTCTCACGCCCGCCTTGGTTCCAAGTCGGGCGAGCACGAGGTCGCGCCGGCGCATCCGCTGGGACTGCTGCGCGTGCAAAACAGTTTTGTCGTGAGCGCCCCGCGCTGGATTCAGCCGAGTGAGGAAGGCGTCGAGATCGGCGCGCTGGCAACGGGGGAGGGCGGCATCACCGATGTGGGCGATGACGTTTCGGCTCGCCATGCCCACGTGTGGTGCGATGACCAAAATGTCTGGTACGTTGAGGACCTGTCGTCCACCAACGGAACCGTGGTGGTAAACGACGCGACGAACGTCTGCACCCAGGTCGAGCCCGGCCGCTCCGCCCAGCTCAACCCCGGTGACGAGCTCAAGCTCGGAGAATCCACAACCTACGCCATCCTCCTCGGCGCCCTCTGACTCATCTCCTAAATAAGTTGCGGTGAAATAGGGGCTGTTTAAGGCTACGGCCGGCAAAAACAGTTCCTATTTCACCGCAGCTGCCATTTGGTCCCTCGGTGACGGAAGGATCAATTTTGCCCTTGATGGTCACCCAAGGTAAACCTTTACCGCCCGCCTATATTTGCCGAAATTACACTTGACGGCGGGGTACAATAAACCCGCATGCGGATTTCCGTTGCGGGCGCTTCCCATCGCCGGGGCGTGCCCGGGAGCATCCGGCATGCGGCCTTTGCGGCGCTCGGTCATGTGCAAGACGGGTAGCTGGGCTTGTGGAGCGCGTGCAGCCCTCCTCGCCTCGGCATGCCTTCTCTCCACGCCATGTACCTGCTGCTGAGCCTGCCTGCCAGATGATTGGAAGCAACAGCGAAAATCCCATCACGCCAACATCCCGGCGATCGCCGGGGCCTGTATACCTATATGAGAGGAGAGGGGTATATGGCGCGTAAGTTTAAGTCTATGGACGGCAACGAGGCGGCCGCATATGTTTCGTATGCGTACACCGAGGTAGCGGGAATCTATCCCATTACGCCGTCCAGCCCGATGGCCGACCATGTCGACCAGTGGGCGGCCCAGGGTCGCAAGAATATCTTCGGCACCCCGGTCAAGGTCGTCGAGATGGAGTCCGAGGCAGGTGCAGCCGGTACCGTTCACGGTTCGCTGGGCGCCGGTGCTCTGACCACCACCTACACGGCTTCTCAGGGTCTGCTCCTGATGATCCCGAACATGTACAAGATCGCGGGCGAGCAGCTCCCGGGCGTCTTCCACGTCTCCGCGCGTTGCGTCGCTTC
The DNA here is from genome assembly GCA_958444075.1 of uncultured Collinsella sp. GTDB lineage: Bacteria > Actinomycetota > Coriobacteriia > Coriobacteriales > Coriobacteriaceae > Collinsella. The sequence goes on from CAUCNB010000008.1 coordinate 27,255, forward strand.
CCACGCCCTGAACATCTTTGGCGATCACTCCGACGTCATGGCCTGCCGCCAGACCGGTTTCGCCATGCTCGCCGAGGGCAACGTCCAGGAGGTCATGGACCTCTCGCCGGTGGCTCACCTTGCCGCCATCGAGGGTAAGACCCCGTTCCTTAACTTCTTCGACGGCTTCCGCACCAGCCACGAGATCCAGAAGGTCGCCATGTGGGACTACAAGGATCTGGCCGAGATGTGCGACATGGACGCCGTCCAGGCTTTCCGCGACCACGCGCTCAACCCTGAGCACCCGCACACCCGCGGCAGCCACGAGAACGGCGATATCTTCTTCCAGAACCGTGAGGCCTGCAACAAGGTCTACGACGAGCTTCCCGCCGTCGTCGAGGGCTACATGAAGAAGATCAACGAGAAGCTCGGCACCGATTACGGCCTGTTCAACTACTACGGCGCTCCCGATGCCGACCGCGTCGTCGTGTGCATGGGCTCCTTCTGCGACGTGCTCGAGGAAGTCATCGACTACCTCAACGCTCACGGCGAGAAGGTCGGCCTGGTCAAGGTTCGCCTGTTCCGTCCGTTCTCCATCAAGCACTTTGTCGACGTTCTCCCCGAGACCGTCCAGAAGATTGCCGTCATGGACCGCACCAAGGAGCCGGGTTCCATCGGCGAGCCGCTCTACCAGGACGTCGTTTCTGCTCTCTACGAGGCCGGCAAGACGGGCATCAAGGTCGTCGGCGGCCGTTACGGCCTGGGCAGCAAGGACACGCCTCCCGCGTCCGCGTTCGCTGTCTTCGAGGAGCTCAAGAAGGACGAGCCCAAGCGCGAGTTCACCATCGGCATTGTCGATGACGTGACCAACCTGAGCCTGCCCGAGGCCGAGGATGCGCCCAACACCGCAGCCCCCGGCACCATTGAGTGCAAGTTCTGGGGTCTGGGTGGCGACGGTACCGTCGGCGCCAACAAGAACTCGATCAAGATCATCGGCGACCACACCGACAAGTACGTCCAGGCCTACTTCCAGTATGACTCCAAGAAGACCGGCGGCGTCACCGTCTCGCACCTGCGCTTTGGTGATTCCCCGATCCGTTCGCCGTACTACGTGACCAAGGCCGACTTTGTCGCCTGCCACAACCCCAGCTACATCGTTAAGGGCTTCAAGATGGTCCGCGACGTCAAGCCGGGCGGAACCTTCCTGGTCAACTGCCAGTGGAGCGACGAGGAGTTCGCCGAGCACATGCCCGCCGTGGCCAAGCGCTACATCGCGAACAACAACGTCAACGTCTACCTGATCGACGCTATCGACCTGGCCGCTAAGGTCGGCATGGGCAAGCGCACCAACACGGTGCTCCAGTCCGCCTTCTTCGCGCTGGCCAAGGTCCTGCCCGCCGAGGACGCCCTGCAGTACATGAAGGACGCGGCTACCAAGTCCTACATGAAGAAGGGCCAGGCTATCGTCGACGCCAACCACAAGGCCATCGATGCCGGCGCTACCGCCTTCCGTAAGTTCGAGGTTCCGGCCGACTGGGCTACCGCCGAGGACGCCGCTCCCGTCGAGCTCTCCGAGGAGACCAAGTCCGCTATCGCCCAGCAGGTCAAGAACCTGCTCGAGCCCATCGATCGCATGGACGGCGACAGCCTGCCTGTTTCCGCCTTTGTCGATTGCGCCGACGGCCAGTTTGAGCTGGGCGCCTCCGCATACGAGAAGCGCGGCGTCGCCGTGGTCGTTCCCCACTGGGACGAGACCAAGTGCATCCAGTGCAACCAGTGCGCCTACGTGTGCCCGCATGCCACCATCCGTCCGTTTGCGATGACCGAGGACGAGGCTGCCGCCGCGCCCGAGGCTACCCGCACGCTCGACGCCATGGGCCCCAAGGCCAAGGGCATGAAGTTCACCATGGCTGTGTCCCCGCTCGACTGCATGGGTTGCACCAACTGCGTCAAGGTTTGCCCCAAGGGCGCCCTCGAGATGGTTCCCACCGAGCAGGAGATGGACCAGCAGCCCGTTTGGGACTACATGGTCGAGAACGTCTCCGAGAAGAAGGAGCTCATCGCGGCCAACGTCAAGGGCAGCCAGTTTAAGCAGCCCTACCTGGAGTTCTCCGGCTCCTGCGCCGGCTGCGCCGAGACCGCCTATGCACGTCTGGTGACCCAGGTCGCCGGCGACCGCATGTTCATTTCCAACGCCACCGGCTGCTCCTCCATTTGGGGCAACCCCGCTGCCACCGCTCCTTACTGCAAGGACAAGGACGGTCACGGCCCGGCGTGGAACAACTCCCTGTTCGAGGACAATGCCGAGCACGGCCTGGGCATGGCCGTTGGCTATGAGGCCGTTCAGCACAAGCTGATCGCCGCTACCCAGGACATCATCGCTGCCGATGGTCCGTCCGATGAGCTCAAGGCCGCCGGCCAGGCTTGGATCGACTCCGTCAACGACGCCGAGGCCTCCAAGACCGCTGCCGCTGCCTACGTTGCCGAGCTCGAGAAGTGCGGCTGCGACGCTTCCAAGGCGATCCTCGCCGACAAGGCTTACCTCACCAAGAAGTCCTTCTGGATCTTCGGCGGCGACGGCTGGGCCTACGACATCGGCTTCGGTGGCCTGGACCACGTCCTGGCTTCCGGCCACAACGTCAACGTCTTCGTCTTCGACACCGAGGTTTACTCCAACACCGGTGGTCAGGCCTCCAAGGCCTCGAACCTGGGCCAGGTCGCTCAGTTCGCCGCTGCCGGTAAGGTGACCAAGAAGAAGTCTCTGGCTGAGATTGCCATGAGCTACGGCTACGTCTACGTGGCACAGGTTGCCATGGGCGCCAACCCGGCTCAGACCCTCAAGGCCATCCACGAGGCCGAGGCCTACGACGGCCCGTCCCTCATCATCGGCTACAGCCCCTGCGAGATGCACTCCATCAAGAAGGGCGGCATGCAGAACTGCCAGGCCGAGATGAAGAAGGCTGTCGAGTGCGGTTACTGGAACCTCTTCCGCTTCAACCCCGAGGCTGCTGCCGGCAAGAAGTTTTCGCTCGATTCCAAGGAGCCCGCGGGCGGTTATCAGGAGTTCCTGATGAACGAGGCCCGTTACGCTTCGCTGACGCGTTCCTTCCCCGAGCGCGCCGAGGAGCTCTTCAAGGAGAACGAGCAGGCCGCTATGGACCGCTACGCTCACCTGTTGAAGCTCAAGACGGTGTACAACGAGGCCTAGGTCTCCCACCGCAGGATCTGAGGGCTAACCTTCGCGGACGTCCTCGGACATGAAAGAACCCCCGCTGCGCACTACGTGCGGCGGGGGTTCTTTCGTCCTGCGGAGTGTCCGCGAAGGTCAGCCCTCAGATCCTGCTACGACTACGTCCTCGGATTGTGGGGCTGGATGAAGGACGTGGCTGATGGGGTGCCTTGTCCCGGTCGCTGTTTCGCGGCTTTGCCGCGAAACCACGCGCTGCTTTGGGTATAGAGGGGGACCTGGTCGCGGACCCAGATGGCCTAGAGGGATATGGGTGCAAACGAGAAATCGTTGTTGGGGTCGTCCTTTTCCATAAACTCATCGAGGCAGAATGTCATATAGATTGGAACGTACAGGACCTTGCCCTCTTTGCTGAGGTTCTCGTGGCTTAGCACAACGGCCTCGGGGATTTTGTACTCGCTCACGCTCATCAGACGGTCGAGGGCCGCATGGGCTCGAACCTTCTTGCCCGATTTGACCTCGATTGGGACAACGTGCCCGCGGGTGCCTTCGATCACAAAGTCAACTTCGCCGACCTCGCGTGTCTGGTAGTACCATGCATCAGTTCCAAGGGCGACAAGCTCCTGCGCGACCACGTTCTCATAGAGACCGCCGAGGTTGGGGGTTTTCATATCAAGGTAGACAGCGCGTGCCGTGCTGCCGGGATACCGTGATGCGAGCATGCCTGTATCAGACTCGTATAGTTTAAAGGCGGTCGCCTTCTCTGTCCTCTTAAGAGGACTCCGGGCCTCCGTCACCTGGGCGACCATCAAACCGACGCCCGCGTTCACCAGCCATAGGAAATCCTGCTCGTATTTTTGAAGGCGAGCCCCCTCGCCCAGGGATGAAACAACAAAGCGATGGGACTCCGCCTCAAGCTGAACGGGAATTTGTTCGAAAATCGCGCGAACGTTAAACGCTCGAGTCGATGCATATTTAGAGATATCACTTTTGTACTGATCGACCAGCTGAATTTGAAGCTCACGCGTCTTCACGAGTGAATAGCCCGAATCGATATAGTTCTGAACGACCTCCGGCATGCCGCCGCAAACGATATAGGCTCTAAAGTTTTTGAGCATCGCCTCATGAATAAAATTTTCGACGGGACGCCTCTCGACAAGGCAGCTGCGGATGTCTGCAAGCACATTCTCGCTGACGCTGTTTGCCCAACAAAACTCTTCAAAATCCATCGGCCGCATAACAATGTGCTCGACATACCCTACCGGAAAAGAAGAGATCCCCTTAAACTCAGTCCCAAGCATAGACCCCGAGAAGACATAGCTAAAGCGTCCGTCCTCGACCAGCGCCTTCATAAGTGTAACGATCTGCGGATACTCCTGAATCTCATCGACGAAGATAAGCGTGTCTCCTTCAACAAGCGGTGCATCCGCAAGAAGGGCCACACGGTTGATGAAGTCAATGGAGTTCTTAGCGCCAACAAGTACGTCTCTTGCCTCGGCATCAAGTAGCAGATTGACCTCATAATACGAAGCGTAGTTGCTCTTTCCAAACGCGCGAATCGCATAGCTCTTGCCAATCTGACGCGCACCGGTAACAAGCAGGGCCTTATGGGAGTTATTCTTCCAGCTCAAAAGCCTATCAGTGACTTTGCGGCGTAGCATTAAAACACCTCATTGACAAAAATTGGCAAATAGATTTGCCCCTAATCATACAAAAATTGACAAATAGATTTGACCCAAATCATACAAAAATTGGCAAATAGCAAAGCTCACTTAGGCCTCAAAGCCAGCGAGCCAGCACGGTACTTTGCGAAAAGGCTGGCGGCGCCGTTGTTGAGGGTGGCCAGGTTGACAGTGGCGCCGTTAGCGTTCTCGGCTGCTTGGGCGCGCAGGAGCGAAAGGGCGTCGGTAGCGTTCATGCAGAAGCCGACGGTAAAGTTCCATACTGCGAACTCGCAGTCGCTTGCCGCGGGGTGAAGCGCGATCGGCTATCCCTTATGTTGGATGAAAAGCCCCATGTTTTTGCAGGGGTGCATACTCGTCAAATTAATGTATAGAATCGCGTATAGTGCGAGTAAGATATTGCGCTGTCCGTTTTGTGTTTAGCAAAGATATAGTTTGCATAATCTGGTCTAATCCCTGCTCTATTTAAATAAAGTTGCACGTAAATGGCGTAGATATGCCTGAACTGGGCTTCTTTACGCTGAGCGGGTAAAATCGACCGTTCGCCGCTTAGGTATTTTCAAAATGAATAAAATGAGCGATAAAGAGAATATAAACCTTAATAAACTCGCGTATCGCACGGACGCGGGTTATTAATGGGTTGTAGGCCTTTTACAGAAAGGATTCCAGCAATGTCTAAGCCTCTTGGCAAGCCCGATCGTATTGTCGTCGCCCTCGGCGGCAACGCCCTCGGCAACAACCCCGTCGAGCAGATCGAGGCCGTGAGCAACACCGCCCACGCTCTCCTTGGTCTTATCGAGCAGGGCAACGAGATCATCATCACCCACGGCAACGGCCCGCAGGTCGGCATGATCCAGAACGCCTTCGCCGCTGCCCACGATGCCATCGGTACCCCCGAGATGCCGCTGCCCGAGTGCGGCGCCATGTCCCAGGGCTACATTGGTTATCACCTGCAGCAGGGCATCGGCCGCGAGATGCACAAGCGCTATAAGCGTTGGCACGCCGCCACCGTCGTCACCCAGATCGAGTGCGATCCCGACGATCCCGCGTTCAAGAACCCGACTAAGCCGATCGGTCCCTTCTACACCGAGGAGCAGGCCAAGGAGTTCATGGCCGAGGATCCCTCCAAGGTCTTCGTCGAGGATTCCGGCCGCGGCTGGCGTCGCGTCGTCGCTTCTCCCGATCCCAAGAAGATCGTCGAGGCTGACTCCATCCTCAACCTGCTCGACAACGAGTTCATCGTCATCGCCTGCGGTGGCGGCGGCATCCCCGTCGTCCGCGACTACGAGAACAAGGGCTGCTACAAGGGCGTTCCCGCCGTCATCGACAAGGACCTGGGCGGCGAGCTGCTGGCCGAGGACTGCGACGCCGACGTTCTGTTCCTGCTGACCGCCGTTGAGCATGTCGCCATCAACTTTGGCAAGCCCAACCAGGAGGAGCTCGAGGACCTCACCGCCGACGAGGCCGAGCGTCTGGCCGACGAGGGTCAGTTCGGCAAGGGTTCCATGGAGCCCAAGGTCCGTGCTGCCATCAAGTTCGCTCGTTCCCGCAAGGGCCGCACCTGCATCATTGGCGCTCTGGACAAGGCCGCCGAGACCATGGCCGGCCTCTCCGGTACCCGCATCCACGAGTAGTCTCTACTCTGTTGCCTCTCTCGTGGGCGCCAGGCAAAGCGCCCACAAACTAGCCTCTCTTCATGAGCCCCGCAGTCCGCTCCGGCTGCGGGGCTTTTGCTATTGAGGTAGCTGTTCATGGGTAGTGCTGCGGGCCGCGCCAAAATGACGAGAGTGGATAATCTCCCACTTTGAGCCTGCAAACAGGCCAAAAACGGGAGATTATCCACTCTCATTCTGCGGGTACTCATTGGGGACAGACTTAAATGAGTAGCCGTTGGGGACGTTCTTAAACGACTGGTCAAAAAATGACTACTCATTTAAGTCTGTCCCCAATGAGTACCCAATGACTAGTAGTAGGCCCACATGGCTTCGACTTCGTTGAGGACCTCTACGACGCCCCAGCGGCGGGCGCTGCGGCTGGCCGAGTTGGGATCGAAGACTTCAATCTGGTCGGCGTCGTCAATACCGTAAAGCACAATGTAGTGGCCCACGTTGGTAAAGGTGCCCGGCCGAACGGCGGCGATGACGGGCGCTCCCGAACGCAGCGCCTGAGTCATCGAGTCGCGATCGTTATGAAGCTCCGTTCCGTTAAGTCCCAACTGCCACGCACCGCTCGTCATAAACGACCATTCGGTTGCACCGGTGGGGGCGTAATTGCCTGCCTCGGAAAGCGCGCACATATCGACGGGAGTCATATCGGTGCGTCCCGTCTTAAAGATATAGACCATGGTGAGGCACGTAGGCCCGCAAGCATTTTGGCGGATGGTACCGCCGGCGTAAGGCAGCTCCGACCATGCAGGGTCGATCTGATAGATATGGGGCATCGTGCCGGCTTGCCATTGCGAGCGCGGGGTCGAAAAGGCGAAAGAATAACCGGGCGCGACGGGGGCCTTGAGCAGCTTGTCCTCGGCGGTGGGCTCGAGACCGGCCGAGCCGTGGGACATACAGGAGCTCATAAGCACAAAGACCAGACAGATGAGGATAGAGCACAGTGCGAGGCAAAGCTGACGAGCCGGCAGGGCGGGGGCATTCACGAACGATGTCGAGCGGTAGGGCTTGCCGTCGCGTCCGCCTTGGGGATGCGAAAAGAAGCGGTTGATATGGATGCCGGGCTGACGTGCGCCGTTGCGGCGCAGTTGCGGAACCTCGGCTTGGCGCTGTCGAGTGCGCGCGCCCAAGCGGCTATCTTGCTGTGCGCTTGTGCCCGTGCTCGGACGGCCACTCTGCCGTGTTCCGTTTGTCTGCTGCCGAGACGAAGACCTGGGTTGCTCTTGAGGGCGTTGCGGATTGCTGCTCGTGGCACTTCTAGGCGTCGGCGTGGTGCGGCCAGCAAGGCGAACGCTTTGTCGCCGTTGATCACCGTCGTTGTATCCGTATGCCATTCGTACCGCCTTGTCTCATGTATAACCTGTCTATCCTACAAAAAAGATGTGCAACAAATGGGTCTGCGCGTCAAAAGCTCGGTAAACGGTACGAAAGGCGCAAAACACACGGTCTCAAAAACATCTCTCTATGCGCCCGATGAGCGTACGCCCGTTGGGCGGGCGGCAACAATGAGCGGCAAACCGTGCCGTTCGTCCCAAAAACGGCGCCGCTCGTTTTGCAGTTCTGCCTTCGGTCGAGCCACAAGCGGCGCTGCTGTGCCAAGGCCGTATCTTAAAGCCACGAAATAAAAGCGCGCGGCAAAACAGACCGCGCAAGGGGTGACGCCAAAGAGGCGTCAATAAGGAAAGGAGGGGAACAATGGCGGACAAGAACGCAGAAGTTGCAGTCGAAGGTAACGGCGGCATGAAGAAAACGCTTTCGCTCTGGAACTTCTTCACCATCGGTTTCGGTGCCATCATCGGTACCGGTTGGGTCCTGCAGGTCGGCGACTGGATGGTCGTGGGCGGCGGTCCCGTTCCCGCTATGATCGCATTCCTCTTGGGTGCAATCTTCCTCGTGCCCGTCGGAGCTGTTTTCGGTGAGCTCACGGCTGCTATCCCCATCTCGGGCGGCATCGTCGAGTATGTCGACCGTAGCTTTGGCCGTACGCTGAGCTACATCACCGGTTGGCTCCTGGCCCTGGGCAACGGCATCCTGTGCCCGTGGGAGGCCATCGCCATTTCGACCCTCGTGTCCGAGATGTTCGGCAGCCTGCCCGGTCTTGAGTGGCTGCGCGCCGTCAAGCTCTACACCATCTTGGGCGCCGACGTTTACTTGTTCCCGACGCTAATCGCGCTCGGCTTTGCAGTCTACGTCATCTTCCTCAACTTCCGCGGTGCCAGCTCGGCCGCCAAGCTCCAGGCCTTCCTGACCAAGGCTCTGCTCTGCGGCATGCTGCTCGCCATGGGTGTCTCGCTGTTCACCGGTTCGCCGGAACACGCCATGCCCGTGTTCTCCCAGGTCACCGGTGCTGGCGGCGGCAAGCCCGCTACCGAGGGCACCAGCCTGTTCGCCGGCATCGTGTCGGTCCTGGTTTTGACCCCGTTCTTCTACGCCGGCTTCGATACCATTCCTCAGCAGGCTGAGGAAGCAGCCGAGGGCCTCAACTGGAACAAGTTCGGCAAGATCATCTCCCTGGCCCTGCTGGCCGCCGGCGGCTTCTACATGGTCTGCATCTACTCGTTCGGCACCATCCTCGACTGGCATGAGTTTGTTAAGAGCCCGGTTCCCGCGCTTGCCTGCCTCAAGGGCATCAACATGCTCCTGTACCTGGCCATGCTCGTCATCGCCACGCTTGGACCCATGGGCCCGATGAACTCCTTCTACGGCGCCACGAGCCGCATCATGCTCGCCATGGGCCGCAAGGGCCAGCTGCCCGAGAAGTTCGCCGAGGTCGATCCCAAGTCCGGCGCTCCCAAGCTCGCCTGCGCCGTTCTGGGCGTCATCACCGTCATCGGCCCGTTCCTGGGCAAGAACATGCTCATCCCTCTGACCAACGTGTCGGCTCTCGCCTTCATCTTCTCCTGCGGCATGGTCGCCCTCGCTTGCCTGCGCATGCGCTTCACCGAGCCCGACCTGCCTCGTCCCTACGAGGTGCCCGGCGGCAAGTTTGGCATCAGCCTCGCTGTCGCTGCCTGCGCCGTCATCATCGGCCTGCTCGTGGTCCCGTTCTCTCCCGCCTCCCTCAACATGGTGGAGTGGAGCATCGTGATCGGCTGGCTGGCCGTTGGCCTGGCCCTCATGGCCTTCACCAATTCCCGCAAAAAATAACGCCTAGCCGGGGCGGATCGGGTGCGCGGACCCCTCTCTTCCGCGCACCGAACCCGGCACCACTTGGGTAGCTTTGTGAGGCCATAACCCAACATGGCCTCGCCCACTATATGGATCCATAAGGAGGAACCATGTCCACTAAGTATGCAATCGTTGGCGGCAAGCTCATCGACGGTACCGGTGCCGAGCCGGTCGAGAACTCCCTCGTTCTCGTCGACGACAACGGCAAGATCGAGTACGCCGGCACTATGCAGGACCTTCCCGAGGGCGTTGAGGTTATCGACGCCGCCGGCAAGACCGTCCTTCCCGGTCTGATCGACACCCACCTGCACTTCTCGGGCAACCTGACCGACGATGACACCGATTGGGTTATGCAGCCGCTCCTCGAGAAGCAGGCCGTCGCCGTCAAGCAGGCCTACGACTGCCTCACCCACGGCCTCACCACCGTCTGCGAGATCGGCCGCTTTGGTATCCAGATTCGCGACTGCATCGACAAGGGCGTCTTTAAGGGCCCGCGCGTTCTGGCCACCGGTCTGGGCTTCTGCCGTGTTGCCGGTCACGGTGACTCCCACCACTGCACCCAGGAGCTCAACAAGGAATCCCACCCCTGGGGCGACCAGGTCGACGGTCCTTGGGATCTGCGCAAGGCCGTCCGTCGTCGCCTGCGCGAGAACCCCGATGCCATCAAGATCTGGGCTACCGGTGGCGGCATCTGGCGCTGGGACTCCGGTCGCGACCAGCACTACTGCTCCGAGGAGATCCAAGCCGTGGTCGAAGAGGCAAAGATGGTCGGCATCCCCGTGTGGAGCCACTGCTACAACAACCACGCCGCTGCCTACGATTCCGTTCGCTTTGGCTGCGAGCAGCTGATTCACGGTTTCGATATCGATGAGCGCACCATGGACCTCATGGCCGAGCAGGGCACCTTCTTCACTCCGACGATCGCCTTCCTGCCCACCTGGTACGCCACCTATCCGCCCGTCTACGTCCCCGAGCTGCACGACAAGTACGAGGGCACCCTGGTCGAGAAGGAGCTGCAGCGCAACTACGACTGCCTGCGCGAGGCCAAGAAGCGCGGCGTCGTCATGACGATCGGTTCCGACTCCTTCTCCTTCGTCACCCCGTACGGCACCTGCTCCATCGAGGAGATGTACGAGTTCGTCGACAAGATCGGCTTCACCCCGGTCGAGACCATCACCTGCGCCACCCTCAACGGTGCCAAGATGTGCCACATCGAGGACGAGACCGGTTCCATCGAGGCCGGCAAGTGCGCCGACCTGCTGGTCGTCAACGGTGATGTCGCCGCCGACATCCACGTGCTCAACACCGACAACATGGACGTCATCATGAAGGACGGCTGGATCGTCGAGGCTGGCACCTTTGGCGAGGCCAACAAATACAGCGCCTAAGATACCGTTTATCGATGGCTGGATGTAAAACACAGTTTTTGATTGCATAATGCAATGGAGAGGGTCGCTTGCGGCCCTCTTTATTGCTATGGGTGCTACGGACAAAAGGGGATGACGGTGGATTTAAACAGGCTGATTCTGGGCAAGAGCTACAACTCTACCAAGGTCTTTCGTACGGCCCAGCATGTGGTCCAGGCCATCCTACTCGGTATTGTCGTTCCGGCGCTTATCCTGCTGCTTATCTGGGATTTAACCGATAATCCCAATCCCGTTCCGGGCGTTGTCGTTATTGCCGGCCTGGTCATGCTGTGCTTCTTTTTCTCGTATGTCTTTGTGGTCCCCGACGACCTCACATCGAGCGCAACCGACCGTACGCTCGCCATCGCATCAAAAATATTCGCCTACACGTCGCGCGGCCTTACGCCCGAAGCGGCCCTGGGCGCCTCTAAAATCATCCTGTCCGAGACCATCGCCTCTGCCATCTGCTTTACCGACGGCAAGCAGGTGCTGGCAAGCTGGGGCGAGGACTCGGCAAAGTGCCCTGCCGGCACCCCGGTCGTGCTCAAGACCACGCTCAGTGTGATTGAGACGGGCGAGCAGAGCGTGTTTTCGCGTGACACCTCCAATGAGACGGGTGGCTATTTTCCCCGCCTGCGCGCCGGTATTGTCGCACCGCTTACCGTGCGTGGGCATTGCGTGGGTACGCTCGAGCTGTACTATCCCCGCCTGAGCAGCATCGATATGCGCCAGACGGCGTTGGCCTCGGGCTTTGCCGATCTCATTTCCACGCAGCTCGCCAGCTTTGAGCTCGAGCGCCAGGACGAGCTTACGGCCCGCGTGGAGCTGCGCGCCCTGCAGTCGCAGGTCGACCCGCATTTTCTGTTCAATACCATCAGCACTATCGTGTCGCTCGTGCGAACCGAGCCCGACAAGGCGCGATCGCTGCTGATCGACTTTTCCAATTACTATCGTCAGACGCTTTCTGACTCCGATACGCTCACCACGCTCGAGCATGAGGTGGAACAGGGCACTCGTTATATCAATCTTATGCAGGCCCGGTATGGCGACGGCCGTCTGCGCGTTTCGGTCGACATCGACTTTGAGGTGCGCGACAGCATGGTGCCGCCGTTTATCTTGCAGCCGCTGCTCGAAAACTGCATCAAGCATGCCCAGCGCGAGACCGAGCCGCTTTCTATTCGTGTTGGGGCTTTTGAGACCGATGACGGCTTGGAGATCATCGTCGAAGATGACGGTATCGGTATGAGCGAAGAAGTCTGCGCGCATCTGTTTGAGCAGCATCGCCGAGAGGAGCCCGAGAGCATTACCGCCGACGGCTCCATCAAGCGAGGCTGCGGCCTGGCACTCTTCAACGTGCTTCAGCGCATCCATTTCTTTTACGGAGAAGATTCTGGCATGCGCGTGAAGTCCCAGGAGGGCGTGGGGACGCAGGTCATCGTTGAGTTGAACGGCGAGCCGCATGAGCCGGCGCCGATGAAGGTGTAGCGCGCGGTTGGATTGAGAGAAAAAAGAGGGGAAGCGCATATGTCCGAGGGATGGAACATCTTGGTGGTTGATGACGAGCCTCCTATTAGGGCTGAGCTACGTTATCTGCTGGAAAAGGATGCACGTGTGGGACAGATTGCCGAGGCGGGCAATGTCACCGAGGCCGTGGAGTCGATTCTGTCGAACAAGCCCGACGTGCTGTTTTTGGATATCACGATGCCCGGCCGCTCGGGAATTGAGCTAGCCGAGACCCTGCAAAACCTAAAGACGCCGCCGGTGGTGGTGTTTGTGACGGCGTTTGCAGAGTTCGCGGCCGACGCGTATAACCTCGATGCTGTCGACTATGTCGTCAAGCCGGTCGAGGATGCCCGCCTGTCAAAGGCGCTCGACAAGATCGAAACCGCCCTGGGTGTTCGCCGCGCTGTCCATACCCCGCGCCAGCCCCTTCGCCTGACGGTGGACCGCGGGGGTAAAAAGGTGTTCATCCCCGTGGCGGATGTCTGCTACTTTGAGGCGCGTGCCGATTTTTGCAACGCCGTCTGCGCCGAGGGAACATATCTGATCAATGAGTCGATCTCTTCGCTCGAACGTCGCTTGGGCTCCGAGGGCTTTATTCGCGTTCATCGCAGCTATCTGGTCAATTTGGAAGACGTGCACAATGTTGAGATTGGCTCCACGGGGTTGATGGAGCTCAGGCTCGACCGCGTGAGCTCGACGGTGCCGGTGTCCCGTCGTCGTGCCGCCGAGGTCAAGTCGCACCTGGGGCTTGCGTAAGAGGCTTGCGTGCCGTCGTTTACCATCGCAGGTTTGGTATGGGCGCGCGGTGGGCATAATGGGTGGCATCGAATGAAATCGAAAGGATCATTATGCCCGCGCTTATCACCCATCATCTGTTTGGCGAGGAAAGCATCGACCGTCTTCCGCAGGGCGTCATCACGTCCGATGAAGAGCGCATTGCCTTTATCTTGGGCAACCAAGGCCCCGACCCGTTTTTCTTTCACATTCTGACACCGCGTGTTTCCGACTGCACGCTGCTGGCGCAGGTCATGCATCGGTCGCGCATGTCTCGCCAGTTCGCGTGCCTGCGCGACGGCGTGTCGCATCTGCTGCCGCGCGATGCCAGCTTGGGTCGTGCCTTTGCGCTGGGCCTGCTGTCTCATTACGTGCTCGACCGCAACGCTCACCCCTTTGTCTATGAGCAGCAGTTTGGCATCGCGGAGTCCGATTCAGAGCTTGAGGATTCGAGCAGTCAGGTCCATGCCGTGATCGAGAGCGACCTGGATGTACTGATGCTGCAGCTTAAACGCGATGGCGCTACGGTCGACGATTACCCGCCGGCGGGCGAGATCGTCACCACCGATCGCATCAATCGCGTGGCCGGCGTGCTGATGAGCTATGTTGCCGGACGCGTGTACGGCATTGACATTCCGGCGGGGGAGTACGGTGCTGCCGTTGCCAATATGCAGCGACTTTACCGCGCGATTGAGCCGGCCGGCTCCGCAAAGACGCGCGCGATTGCCCTGCTCGAGGGCTTGGTGCACGATTATTCGCTGCTCGACGGCCTTGCTCACCGCGTGACGACCGAGCCGCCCGAGCGCACCGGCAATCTGGGCCATCTGACGTGGAAGAATCCCTTTACCGATGAGGTCTCGAACGAGAGCTTCCCCGAGGTCTTTGATCGCGCGCTGGTCGATTACGAGTGCACGGTCGCTCGATTCATCGAAACAGGCGACATGGAGGCCGTGACCGGTCACGTCAACTACAGCGGCCGCGTGCTCGGCGCCGACGAGGAGTTCGACCGCGAGGAATAGGGTCCGTGCCTGTCCCTTTGCCGAATCCTTACCGGTGCCTCTGTGCAATTGGGGTACGATGAACTAACTGCATATCGGGCGAATACGAAGGGTCCCTGTCCATGAAATACACCAAGCTCGAGCGTAACTGGGTCATGTACGATGTGGGAAACTCGGCCCTCGTGCTGCTCAATACCTCGGTGGTGCCCATCTACTTTAACGCCATCAATACCGGTGCTTCCTCGGCAGACCTGGTGGTCGCTTGGGGCAACGCGCAGACGATTGCCTCGCTGGTCATTGCCATGCTCATGCCCATTCTGGGCGCGCTTGCCGATTACGCCGGCAACAAGATCAAGTTTTTCTTGGGTTTCTTCCTCACGGGCCTGGTTCTTTGCCTGGCGCAGGCTATCCCAATGCCCGCCATGGCATTTTTGACCGTGTACGTGCTGTGCACCATCGGCCTTAACTCTTCTATGACGTTCTACGACGCCATGCTGCCCGACATTACCACCGACGAGCGCATGGACGCCGTGTCCAGCTCGGGTTATGCCTGGGGCTACATCGGTTCCACCGTGCCGTTCATCATCTGCTTGGCGCTTATCATGGGTGGCCCCGCTCTTGGCGTCCCCACCATGCTGGCAACGCGTCTGTCGTTTATCATCACTGGTGCCTGGTGGCTCATCTTTACCCTGCCGCTCATTCGCACCTATAAGCAAAAGTACGGTCGCGAGCGTGGTCCCGAGGACACCATCGGCCACATCGTGGGCGGTGTGTTCTCCGAGGTCGGACACACCATGCGCGAGATTGCCCACAACAAGACCGTACTGGTCTACATGATCGCGTTCTTCTTCTACATCGACGGTGTGCACACGGTTATTTCCATGGCAACCAGCTACGGATCGGCCTTGGGCATCGATTCGACCCAGTTGGTCCTGGCGCTGCTCGTCACGCAGTTCGTGGCCTTTCCGTCCGCCATCATCTACGGCAAGCTCGCCGGCCGCGTGGGCACGCTCAACATGATCTTGGTGGCAGTCGCCGCCTATATGGGCATTGTGCTGTTCGCCGCGTTCTTCCTAAAGACCGCCTTTGAGTTTTGGGTGCTTGCCATTATGGTCGGCCTGTTCCAGGGCGGCGTGCAGGCGCTCAGCCGCAGCTACTTTGGCCGCATTATTCCCAAGGAAAAGTCCAACGAGTACTACGGCTTCTTTGACATCTTTGGCCGCTATGCAAGCGTTATGGGCACCTTCCTGGTGTCGATCGTCACCTCGCTGACCGGCAACCCGTCGCTGGGCGTCCTTTCCATTGGTGTGCTGCTGGTCGTTGGCTTTATGCTGCTGGTCCGCCTGTCCCGCATGACTCGGGCGGCAGAGCATGCCGCATAGGAGTGAGCGGCTATTGTGCCTGTCCACGGTACTCTTTTGGGGTTATCCGCAATAAACATTCTGACTTTCGAACAATGATTAGCCCAAGTGGGTATGATGGAGTCAGCTAGGTCGCGGGGCGTCGCCTGTGTTTGGCGGCGTCCCGTTTTTGTGTTGCAGGGAGGGTAAGGCATGAACGCCACGGTCGTGATTCCAACGTATTGGGCGGGCGATGACGCTCGCGCAAACGCCCCTGGCACCTATGACCATTCGACACGACTCAACGCCGACAATCCCGAACTCGACCGCTGTCTGGCCTCGCTTGAGCAGGTGCGCGACATCCCGCGCATCATCCTTTTGGTGGTCTGTCCCGTTTCCGCCACAGCCGATGTGTCGCTGCGCGTGCACGAGATTGTCGACGCGCATCCCACGCTCAAGGTCACCGTTGTCACCAACACCCAGGCCTCGCGCATCGCAGACCGGGTTGCTCAGATCGCGCCCAAGGGTTCGGGCGAGTGCGTGAGTCTGCGAGGCTACGGTGCCATCCGCAACATGGGGCTGGCCTGTGCCGCTGTGCTGGGGCATGACGCGGTTATCTTTTTGGATGACGATGAGACTGTCATCGACGCCGACTTTATGAAGCGCGCGACCTATGCGTTGGGGCAGCAGACGCGTCAGGGCTTGCCGATCTTGGTCAAGAGTGGCTATTTCTATGATCGCGACGGCTCGCCGCTGGCTCCCACAGACAAGGCGGGCATCTGCCATCGTTGGTGGACCAAGCGCATCGAGTTCAACCGTTGGATGAAAAAGGCGCTCTCGGGCACCCGCATCTCGCGCTCCAACTACGTGTGCGGCGGCCTGATGGCCCTGCACGCCCGCGCCTTTACGCGTGTGGCCTTTGACCCGTTTATCACCCGCGGCGAGGACTTGGATTACCTCTTTAACATGCGCATGTTTGGCTACGACGTGTGGTTCGATAACGAGTGGACCGTGCGCCATCTGCCTCCGGAGTCCGAAAAGCGCACACCGCGCTTTATGCAGGATGTATACCGTTGGTACTACGAACGGGCCAAGTTGACGTTCGCCGCGCATCAAAAGGAGCTCATTCCCGTTACGGCGGCATCGCTCATGCCCTACCCGGGCCCGTGGATTTCGCGCGAGCTCGACGACCGCGTGCGCAAGACCGCTATGGTCCGCAGCGTGTTTACCCGCGAGCATGAAGGCTACCTGCGCATCTGGCGCCATGGTATCGACGAGGCAAAGGCCTATGCGCGCCAAAACGCTGCAAGCTACCTGCGTTTCCAGAGCTTTTGGCCCAAGATCATGGACGGGCTTTGGCGTGACGCACAACTGATCAGTATCCTGGAGGGGGCCGAATGATCGACCGCCGCGCCCAGCGCGATAGTTCAATATCAATCTTTCGCATCATTGCCGTTGCCTGCGCCATTTGCGTGCTGGTGTACTTTATTTTTGCCCTAGTGACCGGTATCGAGCCGATCGCCACGGTGATTGCCTGCGCGCTGCTGTGCATCTTTCTGTGCATCTTTATCTTTTTGACGCTCAATCCCGATTCGGTGCGCTCCCAGTACACCGAGGAGACGCTCTCGGTGGCCTCGGCCATGCTCGAGGACATTAAGGGCGGTCTGACGCAGGAGTCGGCGCGTTTGGTGTGCCGGCGCATTTTGCCCGAGACGCGCGCCATGACGGTGGCCATCACCGACGAGGACAACGTGCTTGCCTGCGCGGGCGAGTTTGAGGAAAAACTGCTGCCCGATACTCCCATCCACACGCTTGCCACACGCTACGTTATCGAACATGGCATCGTGCAGTCGTTCAACCGTATGGTGGATGTCGTGGGCTCGGACGGCTCGCACAACCAAGTCCCCGCCGGCATTATCGCCCCCATCAAGGTGGGCGATCGTACCGTCGGCACGCTCAAGTTCTACTACAAGACCCCGCGCGCCGTCGACCGTACCCAGTATGCGCTTGCCTCGGGCTTTGCCGAGATCTTGTCCACGCAGCTCGCCATCCACGAGCTCGAGGTGCAAAAGGAACTCACGGCGCGCGCCGAGGTGCGTGCGCTGCAGGCGCAGATTAACCCGCACTTCCTGTTCAACACGCTGAACACCATTGCATCGTTTACGCGCACCGACCCGCTGCGGGCCCGCGAACTGCTTCGTGAGTTCTCATCGTTCTATCGTGCTACACTCGACAACTCGGGATCGCTTATTCCGGTCTCGCGCGAGGTCGCACAGACCAAGCGCTACCTTACCTTTGAGAAGGCCCGCTTTGGCGAGGACCGCGTGCTTGCGACGTTCGATGTGTCCGAGGACGTGGAAGATACGCTGGTGCCGGCGTTCGTGATCCAGCCGATTGTCGAGAACGCCGTACGTCATGGTATGGGCGATGACGACGCCCTGAGGATCGACGTGACCGTTCACCAAGACGGCGAGGATGCAATCTTGATTGCCGTGGCCGATAATGGCGTGGGCATGGATGAGGGTACCGCCGCCAGACTGTTTGACGAGCGCTCTGCCCGTCCCGACGCCAGCTCTCCCCAGGGTGGCGGCGCCGGTGTGGCCATGCACAATATTTCGGAGCGCATCCATCGCTTTTATGGGCCGCACTCCTATACGCGTGTCGAATCGGCGCCGGGCAAGGGCACCAAAGTGCTCCTTCATCTTGATTTGTCAGAGAGCATCTTTGACATTCAAGAGTAAAATAAAAGGCTACGGGCTCAACGTCATGCGACGGATGCCCGGCGTAGTTAGTTGACGAAAGGTTTTATCCCTATGCTGCGTGCGATGATTGTGGATGATGAGGCGCCGGCTCGCTCGGAGCTTCGCTTCCTGCTCGAGCAAACGGGCAAGATCGGCACGATCACGGAGGCGTCGAGCGTCCGCTCCGCCATCGAGATGCTTATGGAAAGTCGCGTGGATGTCGTGTTTCTCGATATCTCGATGCCCGGTGCCTCGGGCCTGCAACTTGCCGAGGCGCTGCATAAGCTCAAAAATCCGCCGGCGATCGTGTTTGTGACTGCGTATAGCGACCATGCGGTCGAGGCATTCGACGTCGATGCCGTCGATTATCTGATGAAGCCGGTCGAGGAAGCTCGCTTGGATCGCGCGATCGAGAAGGTCATGCAACGCGCCAAGCCGGTTACGGACAGCAAAGTGACCATCGAGCGTATCCCGGTGGAAAAGGGCGGCCGCAAGGTGCTCATTCCCGTGGACGACATTCGCTTTATCATGGCCAAGGACGATTACTCCTGCATCTATACCGTCGATGATCGCTTTTTGTCGACGACCTCGCTGGCGCAGTTTGAGGCCAAGCTCTGCGACTTTGGCTTCTTCCGTGTTCACCGCCGCTATATCGTCAACTTGGCGTGCGTTACGGACGTCGAGACGGTGCCCTCGGGCGCCATCCAGCTGGGCATTACGGGCGTCGACGAACGCGTGCCGGTTTCGCGCCGCCGCGTCGTGCCGCTCAAGAAGGCCCTGAGTCTCTAGCACACTGGCCCCGCAGCCCTGTAGACCCATCGTCTGCGGAGCCGTGGGGCCTTTTTTGTATGTATCTGCCGAATCGTTTTTTGCGGAAGGGATCCCATGAACAGTGCAAGCGCCAAGCGCATCGACATCATCTCGGACACCCACGGCTATTTATCGCCTGCGCTCTTGGATGAGCTTGAGGGCGCAGACCTGATCATCCACGCCGGCGACCTCACGTCAGAGATGGACTACGAGCACCTATGCACCATCGCCCCCGTGCGGGCCGTACTGGGCAACAACGATTACTACCGCGACTACGGCCCCGATGTAGACCGTCTTGCGCTCTTTACCTACGAAGGCCTCAAATTTGCCGTAGCCCACTACCGCGAAGACCTTCCGGTGGGATCCGTAGACGTAGCCATCAACGGCCACACCCACGTAACCAAAGAAGCCCAAGTGGGCCGCTGCCTAGTCCTCAACCCGGGCAGCGCCAGCTACCCCAGAGGCACCCGAGGCCCCACCATGGCCAGAATGCTCGTCAAAGACGGCAAGATCATAAGCACTAAATTTATTGATCTAGAGTAACCACAATAAAAACGGGGGATGCAGATGCGTCTCCCGTTTCCATTTGAGCCAATGGCCGAGCTTCAACAAAAACCTTAGACAACCCCGCCGCGGAGAACGGGGCCGCCGAGCCGCGAAGCGGCGAGCAACAAGAACTGGTTGAAGAAAGTGACGGCAGGGAGGGTCTCCGGGGCTGGGGGCGGGGGTTAAGTTTGTCGCGAGTTCCGCACGCAAAGGAAAGCACTTAATGTGCTTTCCG
>CAUCNB010000009.1:0-45973 GCA_958444075.1 uncultured Collinsella sp.
TCATCGCAGCAGAGAGAATCTCGGCCGTGGGGTTGGCGATATCCTGGCCAGCGATATCGGGCGCAGAGCCGTGCGTTGCCTCGAAGATGGCGCACTCGGCACCGATGTTGGAGCCGGGGGCCATGCCTAAGCCGCCTACCAGACCGGCGCACAGGTCGCTCACGATGTCGCCGTACAGGTTGGGCAGCACCAGGACATCGAAGTCGTTGGGGTTCTGGACCAGGCCCATGCAGGTAGCGTCAACGATCTTGTCGTTGAACTCGATATCGGGATAGTTGGCGGCCACCTCGCGCGCCACGCGCAGGAACAGGCCGTCGGTCGCCTTCATGATGTTGGCCTTATGCACGGCCGTCACCTTTTTGCGGCCGCAGCGGCGGGCGTACTCAAAGGCGTACTCCACAATACGGCGGCTCTTGGCGATAGAGATGGGCTTGATCGAGATCGCGGAATCGGCGGCGAAGGTCTTTTGGCCCGAACGCTCGACGAGCTGCGAGAGCTCCTCGACCTCGGCAGCGCCCTCATCGAACTCGATGCCGGCGTAGAGGTCCTCGGTGTTCTCGCGCACGATGACCAGGTCGACGTCGCGGAAACGCGAGCCGTCGCCCGGCTGCGACAGGCAAGGGCGCACGCAGGCGTACAGGTCGAAATGCTTGCGCAGGGCAACGTTGACGCTGCGGAAACCCGTGCCGACCGGCGTAGTAATGGGACCCTTGATGGCAACCTTGGTCTCGGCGACCGCATTGAGCACGTGCTGGGGCAGCGGCGTGCCAAACTCGTCCATGACGCCGGCACCGGCTTCCTGGACATTCCAATTGATCTGGACACCGGCGGCCTCGACCACGCGGCGCATGGCCTGCGTAATCTCGGGACCGATACCGTCACCGGGAATCAGGACTACATCGTGCGCCATAATCTGTTACTCCTCGTCTTCGGCGGCCTCAGATTTTTTAACGCTAGCACGCTTCTTCTTTTTGGAGAGATCCAGGCCAAAACGTTTAACAAGCATTTCGCAAATCTCGCTCGAACGGGCCTTGAGATAGCTGCCCTTACCGTTCTCGGCATCGAACTTAAGGCGCAGCGCAAGCTTCTCGGCAACCTCGGCGTCGATCTCGCCCTGGCAAAACTCGTACAGGCAACCGAGCATGTCGCGATACTCAAGGTCGCCGTGGTAGCACTGGATGGCCTCGTCCAGGATGGGCCAAGCCTCGCGCGAACGCTCGACACTCGTGGCACCCCACACGCACAGCAGGCGGAAGGCGGCATAGCGCAGCGTGGAGGAAATCTCGTCGAACAGCGCGGTCTCGGCGCCCTCAAAGGCATCGCCCAGCTGCTCGGGGCAGGTGGTGGCGAGCGCCGTCAGGGCATCGAGGGCCTCCCAGCGGGTCTGCGCCTCGGGGCGGTCGAGCGCCTCGATCAGCGCGGGCACGCAGGACACGACGCGCTGCGGATCGCGCTCGGCAAGCAGATGCAGCACGCGGGCGGCAAACTGGCGGATGCGGCGCGTGGGGCAGCCGAGCTCCTTGACCAGACGGTCGACGGCGTTCTCGTTCTCCTCTGCCAGCTGAAGCTGTGCCAGCTCCTCGTCGGTGAGCTGTTCGTCTTTGTTTTCTGCCATAGTTACCTCTTCTTATTTCTTAGCGTGCTTGCCAGCACCCTTGCTGTCATCGGTGACCGAGATGAGCTGTCGGTCGGCTGCGCCATTGCGACGCGCACGGCGGCGTTCCTCGGCGTCGCCCGCGTCGGCGGCGGCGCGGTGAGCCTTGTTGACGTTAAAGACCTCGTCGTGCTTGCGCCACGGACCGACGGACTCGCCAAAGCTCATCTTAAGGCCGGCGATAAAGCCGCCGAGCCAGCCGATCGGCGCAAACTGCACCAGCGGGAACAGTGAGAACACCCAGGTCAGCAGGACGACTGCCGCCGCGCCTGCAAAGTTGGCAATCCAGTAGTCGCGCTTGGTGATCACGCGCTTTTCGCAGGCCCACTGGCCGCACAAAAAGCCAATGTAGATCGCAAAGAGAAAGAGCACCAGCGCGAGCACCACGAACGTCCAGCTCATGGGCGCTACTCCTCGTGATGATGGCCGCAGCAGCACTCGTGGCCGTCGTCATGGCCGTGGCCGCCGCAGCACTCGTGGTCCTCGCCGTGATGGTGACCGCAACCGCACTCGTGGTCGTCGCCATGCTCGCCGCAACCGCAGCCGTCCTCGTGGGCACCGTGCTCCTCGGGACGATACTGCGACCAGTCCAGACCGGCGGCGATGGCATCGGCCTCCTCCTTGTAGAGGACCGTGATGGCCTGGGTGCCCAGCTTGGCGCCACCGATGGCGTCGAGCATGTCGTAGAGCGTAAAGGCCACGTCGGCGCCGGGCAGCGCGAGCTCGCGGTCATCGGCGTAGGCGAGCGCCAGACGCAGGTCCTTAATGAAGTGCTCGACCATAAAGCCGGGCTTGTAGTCGCCGTCGAGCGCCTTGGGGGCTAAGCTCTCCATAGCGCCGGACTTGCCGGTGCCGCCCATGATCATCTGGCGGGTCTTCTCCAGGTCAAGGCCGCTCAGCTCGGCAAATGCCATGGCGTCGGCCATGCCGACCATGCAGGCGCCCAGCGACACCTGGTTGGCGAGCTTGGCAGCCTGGCCCTTGCCGGCGCCATCGAAGCAGCAGATGTTGGCCGCAAAGGTGGCAAGGATATCGCGGACCGGCGCGATGTCGTTCTCGGTGGCGCCCACGATAGCCGTGAGCGTGCCGGCGATGGCGCCCGACTCGCCGCCGGTGACGGGGCAGTCAAACGCCATGCGACCGGAGACTTGAGCGGCCTCGGCAATGTCACGGGCGAGCTCGGGCGAGCTCGTGGTGAGGTCGATCAAGACCGCGCCCGGCTTGGTGCACGCGAGCAGGCCGTCGCCCGCCAGGTAGAGCTCCTCGACCTCGGAGGGATAGCCCACCATGGTAAAGACGACATCGGCGTTCGCCGCGGCATCGGCCGGCGTATCGGCCCAGACGGCGCCGCGCTCAACGAGCGCTGCGGCCTTGGACTTGGTGCGGTTGTTGACCGTGACGGGATAGCCGGCGTCCAGGATGTGGCCGGCGATGGGGGCACCCATGATTCCGGTGCCGATAAATGCGACAGAGAGCTTGTTTGCCATGAAACCTTTCCTTTTGGGTTGGGTGTTATTACCAGGTTGAATACTCGGTGCCAGCGTTTGGGCTGTGAGTCGAGGGCAATTACGGACGCAGCGCTTGCCTACTGGCCGCGCACGCGGCGGGCGATGCGGTCGGAAAGCGACGCCTTGTCGGCGCGGTTCTTACCCCAAAACGCGCAGGCCACCATGCCGGGGCCCACGTGCGAGCCAATGGTGGGGCCCACGGAGCTGCGAATGATTGTGACGTCGGCGCAGCCCTCCTCCTTACGGATGGCGGCTTCGAGCCAGTCACCGTCCTTTTCGGCATCGGCCGTCATGATGGCGATGGGCATGGTGCGGTCGGGCACGTAGTTCTCGCGGAACGACTTGAGGATGGACTTGAGCGCCTTCTTGCGGCCGCGGTTGACGCCGATCAGCGACAGCGAGCCGGCAAGGTCGTAGGAGAGCTCGGGCTTGACATCGAGCTTTGCCGTGAGCTGCGCCGCCGCGGGCGGAATGCGGCCGCCGGCAGCCAGCGCATCGAAACTCTCGAGCGTAAAGTAGCCGTGGACGTAGGTCTTTGCCTCGTTTGCCCAATCGACCAGCTGCTTGGCGGTCAGTCCCGCCGAACGCTGGCGCACGGCCTCGAGCGCCAAGAGCGCGCCGGTCGCGCAGGGCAGA
Source organism: uncultured Collinsella sp. (assembly GCA_958444075.1). Lineage (GTDB taxonomy): Bacteria > Actinomycetota > Coriobacteriia > Coriobacteriales > Coriobacteriaceae > Collinsella. The sequence continues at coordinate 3,799 of CAUCNB010000009.1, forward strand.
GCGTTGTCGACCACGTAGAGCTCAAAGTTGGGATACTCGGCGCGCACGGCATCTGCCGCCTGGCACGCGGAGTTGTAGCTCGACGACAGCGCCGAGGTAAAGCACAGGTAGACCGTAGGCGTACCCTCTTTGGCGCACTCGGTAAAGAACTCGATATAGCGACCGAGCGACACAGCCGAGGTGGACACGCGGGCGCCGGCGCGCATGCGGTCGTAGAACTCCTTAGGGCTCATGCTCGACCAGATGTCGTCCGTGCGCTCCTCGCCATCGATAATGAAGGGGAAACCCAGGATATCGACATCAAGGTTCGCGGCGACCTCGGGACTAAAGTCGCAGCAGGTATCGACGACGATGCGGCAACGGTCCGAATGGCCGGTAGATGCAGCCTTGTCCATCAAAGCGACTCCTTACGTAAAAAAGGCGGCCACCCGCATGGGATGGCCGCCAACCGTTAACTCATGCAAGTTAACGTATTTTACTCGTCAAGTGTTTCGATGCGGGGCTTGATGATGCCATATCCACCATTCTTACGGTGATACACCACATTGATGAGACCGGTCGTAGCGTTCTCGAACACGTAGAAGTCGTGACCGAGCAGATCGGTCTGCACCAGCGCCTGCTCCTCGGTCATCGGGGTGACGTCGATAACCTTCTCGCGGACGAGCAGGTCGTCCTCCTCCTCGGGCAGCAGCAGGTCGGCCAGATCCTCAACGCGCTCGACCGGCGCAACATCCGCGGCGCTGGCACCGCCCTGGCGGTTGTCCACGACCTTGGTCTTGAACTTGCGCAGCTGGCGGGTGACCTTATCGGCGGAGAGGTCGATGGCGGCGTACATATCTGCACCGCGCTCGGCAACGCGAATCACCGAACCGCGGGCACGAACCGTAACCTCGACGATTGCCGGGTTGGGGTTCGAGGGGTTCTTCTCATAGCGAAGTACAACGTCGACCGTCATGGGCTCGATATCGAAAACCTTGAGCGCCTCGCCGATCTTCTCATCCACATGCGCACGCAGAGCATCGGTTACCGTCGTCTTGCGTCCAGAAACCTTGATATCCATACGTGGCTCCAATCTGCCTCGGGGACTTACTGTACTGGCTATGTACCCATTGCCGTGCATTTAATCACGCGGATTCCTAAAGACCCGAATAACGATTGCTTGATACCGCATACCGAAGTCTCGCACTTTTCTGTGGCAAAGTGCGCTATAGGAGGGAGCCGGCAGCTTTGTATTTGGTCCCGAAAATTGGCTTTGACCTGCTGGTTTTATAGGGATGAAAAAGCCGGGCTCCCCTATTGGGGAAGCCCGGCAGTGCGTGTTGAAACCGTGAAGAGGTGTCCTTTCCAACGTATAGGAGACACCACCCCTAGCAATAACTAGCTATTGAGTTTGTTAATGTCGTCGTCGGTGATGGTGCCTTCCTGGCTGGACGATTTGTCTTCGGAGGATGCGGTCTCATTGTTGGAATCGGAGGACTCGCTGCCGGAGGATGCGGAGCCAGACGACTGAAGGTTGACACCAGATACTGTCTTAGTGGTGAGGTCGTAGGGCATCGTGCCATACCAGACGCAGTGGACCGCCTCGAGCGTACCGTCGACCGTGATGCCGTCGAGGGCATCGCTCACGGCACGGCACAGTTCGTCATTGGACGAGAGGCCCGCAACACCAAGCGTCGAGGGCGCCTCGAGCGCACCGACATAGGAGATCTCGCTCATCAGGCGTGCAAGGTAGCCGCCGGCCGTGGAGTCGCAGATCACATAGTCGACCTCGCCGGACTCGAGCGCCTCAAAGCACTCGTTGATGTTGGGGTAGGTCTTTTGGTTGGCGGTGATGCTCTGCTTAGCAAGCGCCTCCTGCGAGGCCGAGGACATCTGGACACCCAGAGTAGACGTGTTAAGGGTATCGGTGGAAACGTTTAGCGACCCACCATCGCTGGTTCTACCGAACACGGAAGCGGCATCGTACAGGCAGGTGCCGAGCGAGCTAACGTCCCCGTCCGTGGAGTTGATCTCGCCGATAAAGATATCAGCCTTTTTGTCGCCGAGCGCGGAACCTGCCGAGGACGCATCGACAAAGGCGACCTTAAGGCCCATGCGGCTTGCGAGGGCGCGGGCGGCGTCGACCGCATACCCCGTGAGCTCGCCGTCGGTGCCCTGCATGGCCTGCGGCGCATCGGAAGTATCGAGGGCGACCGTCAGGGTACCGGGGGTGACCAGGGCATCATCCGACACCGTGGGCGTGACGGTCTCGTACTCGATCTGGTCGATCGTGGGAGTCGTGAACGTAGACAGCGGGTTGAACGCGCATCCGCTCAGACCCAAAACGGCGATGACCGCTGCGGTCCCAGCACCTAACCGAGCCGCGTGCATCAAGCTGCCCCTCACCATGTCCACTACCCTGCCTTCTGTGTCGTATACGATCCGTGCGATGCGCGGAATATCAGATTGTTCCCACCAGCTGACCTGGTATTTGACCCCACACTTGCGCACCGGGGTGTTTGCTCGGGAGGCCGCAGCCACCTTCACGACTGGCCCGCTCGCCCGCGAGGCGGTATTGCCCCAAAGAAAGTAGAACGGACGGTGCGGCTTACATCTAGGACGCGCCATGATCGCGCCGCGCGCACGCGGTCGCTTACGTGGATCCCTTTGACCGCGTCTGTCTTGGACTAGGACGGGCATTTCGTCCGTCCGCAACCACAGCCTGGTAGGAACGTAGCGCATTATAGCTAAGTTCAAGCTAAAGTTTAAGGTTAGGGGCGTCATTCGCATCGCGAGTACAGATTTCGCAGGTCGGAGTGGGCTATTCGTGCCCCTGTGAAGCCCGGAGCTCCCCTATGGGGAGCTCCGGGGCACCCTTCCTAGGGTGCTGTGGCCAAAAAATGGCAAATATGAGTACTGTCACCAATTTAGTAACAGGCAGTTTTAGCCTCTCGGACAGATTTTGCGCTCAGTGTCGCCAACCTGATGCTTAGTTATTCTACATTTGTTTATTATCTTCTTACTTTATGACGCCTCCGAGTCCTAAATTCCTTGATTTTGCTGTTACTGATTTAGTGACAGTACTCATATTTGCCATATTTTGGCCAGGGCATATGATTAACCCCCTATTTTCGACGTGAATTAGACCGGCTTAAGCCCAAAACACGCCCGCAGCGTGTTAAGCAACGCCTCTTGCTTCTTCCTGCGGGCATCGACACGATTCCGGTACCGCTTTCTCATACGCTGGTGCATGCGCCATGCGAGCGCTTCCATCGCTTCCATGTCACAGAGCATTTCGTTGTTGACCGTCGCGACCTCGATTCCCATAGTAATCAAGCCCGTGTTGCGCTTTTCATCATGGATACGTCCCCTTCGAGAGGAATGGCCCAGCTCACCGTTGTATTCCAGATCAAACCGGGCTGTCTCCTGATATGCATCGCAAACTGCATGGGGCATCCCCGAGATTGTCTGCGCGCGATCATCAAACTCGATCTTGTAGTCGGTCTTAAAGGGACCGCAGGCAAATCCGCCATAGGGAAACGGAAGCGAAAACAGGGCGAGCATGATGCACTCCATGGGCGAGCGCAGGTTTTCTGACAAGTAGGGACACAGACGCTGCAATTGTTTGGCCACATTCCCCTTGCATGCCGCAAGGTAATCTGCCAGGCGATCGGGCGTCAGCGCTGGCTCGACTTCAAAGTAGCCCACGTCTGTCGGTTGGTCCTTGTCCTTTGCAAGTTTGTTCACAACGGGCGAGGTGTAGGGAGGCAGATATTTCCCGCGGTCGCTCAGTGAAATCTTGGAGCACAGTTCCTGGGCCAGGGCAAACGCCCGAATGCAGCCGATCTCGCGCGCAACGGCAACACAAAGGGCCTCGGGAGATAGGCTGTACACCCCCGGTTCCACCTCTAGAATCGAGCCGTCGGGCAACTCGGAGCATACGGACCAACTCACGCCAAGAATGCGGCGGCGCTGTGCTGCAGACCCTACCAGCAAACACAAATCCTCTTGCACCTCGCCGCTTGCGGCCCCAATCCGCACCAAGTCGGGAAGATAGATGTCCTCGGTCGAGGGCGACGACGTGCACAGCACACGGCGCTCTTCATCGGGATCGAGGTCCCTCCAGCTGATGTAACCCATTTGTCGGCGCTCGGCGCGCATCATGCGTAGCGCCGAGGCGCCTGTTAGGATTACGGAAGCCGCTAGCTGTTCGTCTGTCGGCTCGTTGCACCGCTCAATCTTTACAGCCACAAAACCACCCCTACCAAACGCGTGCGATAGCGAGGCCATCGACCGCTGCGGCGCCGGCGCGCTTGAGTTCCGCCGAAGCCGCTGCCATCGTCGCGCCCGTGGTGATAACGTCATCGATAAGCAGCAAGCGGCGGCCGTGCACGTCCTCAACCGTCTCGTACATGCCTTGGGCACGCTCGCGGCGCTCCTCACGACCGAGTTCGCGCTGGTCGCCATGCCCGAACTTGACGAGAGCATCGAGCAAGGGAATACCCGACAGCTCGCAAAATGGGCGCGCAATAGCCTCCATATGATCAAAACCACGCCGCCGAAACGCTGCCGCTGTCGCAGGCACAAACACCACCGCATCCGCACTGGACAGCACACCTCCTAAGCGTTCGGGCGCTACGATCTGGGCATGCAGGGCGGTGTCGTAGAGCAGCTCCGCCAGATACGGAGCCAGACGTCGCTCGCCCGCATCCTTGTACGCTTTAATGATGCGCGGCAGCGGATGCGCATAGACGGCACACGCCAGGCAGCGGTCGAGCGCCTCCGCCATTGCCGAGGACGTGCCCTCGACCGAACACTCAGTGCACAGCAAATCCCCAAACGGGGCGCCGCATCGGGTGCAGCTATGACGTGGGTCGATGAGCGTGAGCGCGGCCAGGCAGTCTTGGCAAATAAGCGCACCGGCGCGCTCGCAGCCGGCACATCGTGTTGGCGACAATGCCTCGAGCGCCTCGCGTGCCACCCGCTCGGCAAACGGTAGCAATTCGTCCGCAAACGGTAGGGCACCGGCACCCTGCAGACGGCTCGATATGTTCAGATGGCTCTTCAAGACACAACCCTCCCTACATTCGGTCGCAGGGAGGGTTGTTGATTCGGCGCTATGATACCCCGATGCGCTCGGGGCAAGGCGGGCTAAATCCGCTCGCGGGCGTTATTCGCCGGCGGGCGGTTGTGGTGCGGACGAAGACGGGGTCGAGCCCTCGCCACCATCCTGGCGCGGCTTGCGGGAACGGCGACGGCGACGGCGCTTTTGACCCTGGTCGGCCGAGCCCTCGCCACCGCGATCCACGCGCGGCTCGCGCTCGTCGCGAGCGGCGCCACGCGAAGCCTTAGCAGCCGCTCCCCCGCCATCTCCGGGACGACGGCGCGTGACCTTGACCTCGCCATCCGAGACCTGATCGGCCACGGAGGGCACTGAGGGCTTCTGTTGCGCGCCCGAGGAATGGCGACGGCGCGGACGCGGCGCGCGCTCCTCCTCGCCACGTGACTTGCCGCCCTTGTCGGCAGACGCATCGGAGGCCGAGGGACCCTTGGAAGCGGCACCGGCCTCGCGAGCAGCTGCGGCGCGGAAGGCGTCCTCGCGCTCCTCGCTCGACAGATGACGGCGGCGGCGACGTGTGGGGTTCATGCCACCGCCGCGATTCTGCTGCTGGAGCTGCTGAACCTCGCGCTCGCGAGAGGCGTTCTTGCCCGCGGCTGCAGCCTCGGTAGCATCGCCCGAGCCCGCGCGCTTGCGACGACGGGCACCGGCGGCCTCCTCGGCCTCGGGTGCCTCGGCCTTACCACGGCCCTTTCCGCGGCCACGGCCCTCGCCCTGGCCCTGACCGGCACGAGCATCGGATTCAGCATCGCGACGACGGTGCTTGGGCATCGACGTGCCGGCCAGACGGTCGGCACTCGACAGGCCATCGCCCACGTCGACGCCGTTCTCGCGATCGAGCTCCATGAGCGCCAGGCGCATCTCGGGCGACTCGATGCGCTCGAGCACGTCACGCGTCACGCAGTCGGGGCGGCAGTTGCAGCCCTGCTCGGCGGCCTTCTTTTTGCAGCCCTCAGAGCACGTCATATCGGCCAAGTTGACCTTAAAGACCTTGCCGTTCTCCAGACGCAACACCAGCTGCTCGCGCGGCGTGTCATATTCCTGGATACGCGCCTTGCCGAGCGGCGTATCGATGAGCGTCTTCTTTTTGGGCGCACGGCTCTTAAAGTCCTTGTAGGCCTCGAACTCATAGCGCAGGCAGCACATCAGGCGGCCGCAAACGCCGCTGATCTTGGACGAGTTGAGCGGTAGGTCCTGCTCTTTTGCCATGCGAATCGAGACGGGCTCAAACTGTCCGCCAAAGCGCGTGCAGCAGAGCTCCTGTCCGCACTGGGCATAGCCGCCCACCAGGCGGGTCTCATCACGCACGCCGATCTGGCGCATATCGACGCGAATGTGCAGCGTCGAGGACAGGTCCTTGACGAGCTGACGAAAATCGACGCGCTCCTCGGCCGCAAAGTAGAACACGGCCTTCTCGCCGCCAAACAGGTACTCGACGCCGACCGGCTTCATCTCGAGGTCGAGCTCCTTGACCAGGCGGCGGAAGTCGACCATGGCCTCGTCGCCCTGGATGGCCAGGTCGTCGGCAAGCTGCAGGTCGATGTCGCTCGCCACGCGCAGCACGGGCTTGAGCGGCTGACCGATCTCGTCTTGCGGCACCTCGAAGGGATCGGCCGTGACCAGGCCGATCTCGGTTCCGCGCTCGGTGGAGCAAATGGCATAATCGGCCTCGAGGATATCCAAATCCTGCGGATCGAACCACAGGTCGCGCGAGGCGTAGGTAAACTTAACGGGTACGACTAACGGCATTTCAGTGCCTTCCTGATATCGAACAGCATGACCTCGATGGCCAGCTGGGGAGTAACGTTTCTGGCAATGTTGCGCTCGGCGGTCGCGACTGCCTCGAGCGCCCGCGTGGCACCCGCAACATTGGTCGCGGCGGCAAGCCGCCCGATCGTGTCGCGCACGTCCTCGTTCACTACGTCGGCTGCCTCGTCCTGAAGCGTCAGCAGCACGTCGCGCATAAGCGTCCGCGCGCTCGCCAGCGCTTCCATGATACCCGAACGCTCGCGCGCGTTGAGTTCGCGCTTGTTGCGGTCCTCAAGCTGCTTCAATGCTCCACGCGACAGGTAATCGGCGTTTTGCTCGAGCACCTTTTCCTGCGTGGACTTGACCTCGGCGAGCGGCGCCTTAACGGCGACGATGAGCGACTTGGCGCGGCTGAGCACATCGGCCTCGTCGGCGGCGATGAGTGAATCGATGGCACGGACCATCTGGCGGCGAGCATCCTGGCGCTCGGCGCTCTTGAGGAACTCGATGCCACGCGTGGGGCTTCCCGCTACGGCGACGGCCATGCGGCAACGCGCAGGGTCCTGACCGGTGGCGCGACTCACGGCACGCGCGGCCACGGCGGGCGACACCAGCCGAAACGGCACGCACTGGCAGCGGCTCACGATGGTGGGCAACATCACGTCTGCCGAGGTGCCCAGCAAGATAAACATAACGCCCTCGGGCGGCTCCTCGAGTGTTTTGAGCAGCGCGTTGGCGGTGTTGGCGCGCAGCTGCTCGGCACGGTCGATGATGTAGACCTTGGCCTTGGCACGAATGGGCGCCAGAGGCACGTCATCGAGCAGCTCGCGGGTCTGGGCGATGAGGTAGCCCGTGGCGCTCTCGGGCGTGTAATAGTGCACGTCGGGGTGCGTATGGCGGGCGACGCGCACGCAGCTATCGCATGAGCCGCAGCCATCCTGCTCGCACAGGAAGGCTTGGGCGAGCGCCCACGCGGCGTCGAGCTTGCCCGCGCCGGGCGCGCCCAAAAACAGGTAGGCGTGCGATGCGCGACCGCTGGCGACGGCACTGGTCAAAAAGTCGCGCACGCGCTCTTGGGTGTCGAGCTTGGCCAGCAGGCTTGCCTGAGCGGGGGCCATGTTACTCGGCCTCCTGGGCAAGCGCGGCGGTGACGGCGTCCTGGGAAATATCGAGGCCGTAGGCGCGAACCTGCTCGACCGTCTTCTCGAAGACTTCCTCGATGGTCGCGGTGGCGTCGATGAGCTTTACGCGGTTTGGCTCCTCGGCGGCAATTGCGCAAAAGCCCTGGTAGACACGCTCTTGGAAGGCCATGCCCTTTGCCTCCATGCGATCTGCCGCACCACGGGCGGCCATACGCAGCGCCGCCTGCTCGGGCGTGATGTGATAGACGAGCGTGAGCGCCGGGTGCGTCCCCGCAACGGCCAGGTTGTTGGCATCGCGCACTATCTGGCGGTCAAGGCCGTCGGCAAATGCCTGATAGCAGGTCGTGGAATCGTAGAAGCGATCGCACAGAACCACCTTGCCGGCTGCGAGCGCGGGAGCGATGACTTCGTGCACCAGCTGGGCACGCGCAGCCTCGTAGAGCAGCAGCTCGCAGGTATCGCCCATTGCCGTGTTGGCGGGGTCGAGCAGCAGGGCGCGAATCTTTTCGCTGATGGCGGTGCCGCCCGGCTCGCGCAGAGTTACGACCTGATAGCCAGCGAGGTCGAGCGCGCGGGCCAGCAAGCGCGCCTGCGTGGACTTGCCGGCGCCATCGACGCCCTCGAGCGTGATAAAGCTATGTTGAGCGGGCTCAAAAGCCATGGGCGCAGCCCCTTCCTACAAGGCGCGTAAATGCAGATACATCAACCAAGCCATGATACCCCAGTGCTCGGTGAGTCCCAAACCCCACCTAGCCAATGGCTACTCAGTCAGCAGTTAGGGACGTTCCTAAACTGCCGGCCGAAAAGGAATGTCCCCAACTGCCGGCTTTTTGGGGTGCTGGGTATAATCGTCGTATTGCATTGAAATGTGGCGAAAGGAGTGGCAATGACTCGGTATTGCGCCTCGTGCGGCAAACTTCTTGCAGATGATGCCAAGTTCTGCACCTCGTGCGGTGCACCCGTTGAGCAAACAACCGCGAGCGATAGCCAGCCCGCTTTTGAGCAGACCGGTTCCCTCGATACGCCGCAAGCCAAGGCGGACGACCCCCTCGCCTATCGCCCCGACCCCGCCGCAGGCCCCGCGACCGTCGAGACCACGCAGCGCATACCCGTCGCGAGCGGCTCGTCCCAACAGCAGCCGGCTCCCGCATACGCGCCCGCTTCGCCACAGACCCCCGCTCCCAAAAAGAGCGGCACCGGGCCGCTTATCGCTGTTATCGTTGTGCTGGTGGCGATCATCATCGCCCTGGTCGTTTTCTTTGTGATCAAGCCTTTCGACAACGCCGCCACGCAGACGACTGCCGAGGTAGCTAAGCTGCACCATGACGTCGACGACGATGACCTAAAGCCTCTCGGCGATCCCAACAGCCTGTACGACGATGATGACGATGACGACGAGGATGGCGGCGAAGCAACGCTCTCCGAGCAGAACCTCTACCGCCGACTGAGCGAATACTACGACTTGCTCGAAGACCTCGACAACTACGTCCGTGGCTGCGCACAGAACTTCAACGGCAGCTATCTGGAAGAGGATCGAACCACCCGTCAAAATCTCGCCGACGTCGCCGAGCGCACGGAGGACACCATCGAGCAGTATTACGACATCGTCGAGGACCTGGACGTCCCGACGAGCTCTAAGAACTACAGCTCCTGGAAAGACATCGTTGCCCTGTATGACGACCTGGACCACCGCATTGACGCGATCTGCGATGCCTGGGAGATCAGCCTGAAGTACGCAAAGCCCGCGGACCACAAGAATGAGATCGTGGCGCCGCTGTCACGCGACAACGTGGCGGGCACCAATGACAATAAGTACCGCCTAGACTTTGAGGAGCGCTATCCCGGCGCCAAGCCTGTCGAGGTGAACTAGTCGCATGCGACGTTCTTAAACGACTAGTCATTCAAGAACGTCCCCAATGACTGCCTAGAAAATGAGCGAGGATCGCGGGATCCTCGCTCATTTTTGTTTTGGTCAATGTTTCGGCTGCGCTGTTACTTGTCGGCGGCTGCTTTCTTGGCAGTCGACTTCTTCGCGGTCGTCTTCTTGGCGGCAGTGGCTTTCTTAGCCGTCGTCTTCTTGGCTGCCGTGGTCTTCTTCGCCGCGCTCGTCTTGGTCGTAGTCTTGCGGCCGCGGGCGGGCTTCTTCTCCTTGGTCGGGCAGTCCATGTTGACGCAGATACGCCACGGACCGCGCGCCGTGTTAACCACCACGATGGGGGCGCCGCACTCGGGACAGGTCTCGCCCGTCGCCTCGAGCTTGCCACGCGCCGGCAGCGGATAGCTCACGCCGCAGTCATCGTAGTTGGTGCAGCGGATAAAGCGCTTGCCGCTCTTCTCGCTCTTGTGCGCAATCAGGTCGCCATGGCGTCCAGCCTCGGCGCACACCTTGCACTCGCCCACTTTAAGGTCGGGCTCGTAGTTGGTGGGGCACGTGGGGTTCACGCAAATCTCAAAGGCCTTCTGGCGGAACGGCTGGCACTTGATGCGCGGCGCGCCACACTCGGGGCACACGGCGGCCTCGCCCTCGAGCGGGCTCACCTTGACGCCGCTCGGCACCGGATAGGTCACGTCGCAGTCGGGCCAGCCCATGCAACCGATAAAGCTGCCGCGGGTCTTGGCGCTCGTCTTCATAACCAGGTCCTTGCCGCACTTGGGGCAGGCGCCCACGCGCGCATCGGCCGTAACGGCGTCGCTGATGGCGTCGCCGAGCTCCTGCGTATGCTTGAGCAGCTCGTCGAGCACGCCGGCCAGCAGCGCACGCGAGTGCGTCACGACATGCTCTTCGGTGTCCTCGCCGCGCTCCACGCGAGTCATGTCGCCGTCGAGCTCGCTGGTCATATCGGGGCTCGTGATGCGCGGGGCAAACTGCGTCAGCGCATCGATAATGGCAATACCCAGCTGACTCGGCTCCACGGGATCATTTTTGAGATAGCGCACGGCATACAGGCGCTCGATGATGCTCGCGCGCGTGGACTTGGTACCCAGGCCGCGCTTCTCCATCTCCTGCACGAGCTTGCCCTGGCTGTAGCGCGCGGGCGGCTCGGTCTGCTTGGCCTCGAGCTTAATGTCGAACACGTCGACCGTATCACCCTGTTCCAGCGGCGGCATCTGCTCGTCGCGCTTAAGGCCGTACGGGTACGCCTCGCGGAAGCCCGGGGTCACGAGCACGTCGCCCGAGGCCACGAACGGCTCGCCGTTGACGTCGAGCTCGAGCTTGGTGTTCTCGATGGTCGCAGGACCCATAAGCGTCGCCAGGAAGCGGCGGGCGATGAGATCGTAGAGCTTGCGCTGGCCGCCATCGAGCGTGGACGGATCGCCCTCGCCCGTGGGATAGATAGGCGGGTGGTCGGTGGTCTCGACCTTGCCGCGCGTGGGCTTCATGGGACCGGCGAGCACCTTTTTACACACAGGCGCCAGCGCCGGGTTAATCTTTGCCAGGTCGCTCACCACGGCGCCCAGATCGAGCGTCGCAGGGTACACGGTATTGTCGACACGCGGGTAGCTGATGAGGCCCGCCATGTAGAGGGACTCGGCGATGCGCATGGTACGTGCAGGTGAGATGCCCTCGGCCGCGGCGGCAGCCTGCAGCGAGGTCGTCGCAAACGGCGTGGGCGGCTGCTGCTTGCGGGAGCGCTTGGTCACCGCGGCGACGGTTGCCGTCGTAGCGCCGTCGACGTGGCCGTACGCCGTCTCGGCAGCATCCTTGTCGGTAAAACGTGCCGTCTTGTGCGCAATCTTAAAGCGGTCATCCTCGGCAGCGCCCTGCGCGGCGCCCATGCCGCGAATCTGCCAATAGTCCTCGGGCACAAACGCCATGCGCTCGCGCTCGCGCTCGACCACCAGGGCAAGCGTCGGCGTCTGCACGCGGCCGGCGGAACGCACGTTGCCAAAGCCGCCAAACTTGGCGAGCGTCAGGTAGCGCGTGAGCACTGCACCCCAAATGAGGTCGATGTGCTGACGGCTCTCGCCGGCGTCGGCCAGGTTCTGGTCGAGCGAGACAAGGTTATCGAAGGCCTGCGTGATCTCGGCCTTGGTAAACGAAGAATACTGGGCGCGGGCGACCGGCAAGTCGGGCGCCACCTCGCGCACCTTGTTGAGGGCGTCCGAACCGATCAGCTCGCCCTCGCGATCGAAGTCCGTGGCGATGATGACGCTGTCGGACTTTTTGGCGAGGTTCTTAAGCGAGCGGATGAGCTCTTTCTCGGCCGGAAGCTTAATGACGGGCGCCCAGGTGAGATAGGGCAGGCTCTCGAGCTTCCAGCCCTTGATGGAAATGCCATCGGCAAGGAACGGCTTGCGCTTGGTGTCGTACGGCGGGCGGGCCAGGCCATCGGGCATATCGGCCGGCAGCATTTCGCCGTCCTCCGTGACCGAATACCAGCCCAACTTTTTATCGAACAGCACACTGTCGCAAAAATCGGGTGCCAGGATGTGACCGGCAAGGCCGATCGTCACGCACTCCTCGCCCTTCCACTCAAAACGGTAGATGGCGGTGTTGTACACCTTGTCCTTTTTGGGCTTGCCCGTGGACAGACGCTCGGCGATCTGACGCGCGGCGTCGTTTTTCTCAGCGATGATGAGCTTCAAAAGAGGCTCCTATCTCGTGTGTCTGCGGCTGCGCCCGCCCTCTTGGCGGCCGACTTACGCCCTTGCTTGCTCAATCTGCCCGATGAGCCAATCGCACCAGGCATCCATGCCCTCGCCCTTGCGCGCGCTCACGGCAAACCGCGGCGCCTGCGGATTGAGGTCATCGAGTGTCTTAGTATACCTATCCATGTCAAAATCGAAAGCCGGAGCCACGTCGACCTTATTGAGCAGCTGCGCGCCGGCGTGCTGGAAGATGCCCGGGTACTTGATGGGCTTGTCGTCGCCCTCGGGCACCGAGAGGATCATGATGGACAGGTTCTCGCCCAGGTCAAAGTCGACCGGGCAGACCAGGTTACCCACATTTTCGATAAAGATGACGTCGATGTTCTCCAGACCGACGGCCTGGTCGAAGGCGTCGACGGCCTCCATGATCATGTTGCCCTCGAGGTGGCACAGGCCGCCCGTGTTGATCTGGATGGCGGGCATGCCGGCTTCCTTCATGGTGATGGCGTCGACGTCCGAGGCGATATCGCCCTCGATAACGGCACAGCGCAGGCTGGCTTTGTCACGCAGGCGCTCGTTGGTGCCCAGAATCGTGGTGGTCTTACCCGAGCCAGGGCTCGACAGCACATTGATCACGTAGGTGTTCGTCTGCTCAAACCGCTGACGCAGCTGATCTGCCAGGCGCTCGTTGCGCGACAGAATCGGCGATGCGATATCAATCGTTTTCTCGGCCATACTTAGCGCTCCTTACTTTGGCCCTTTTATACCCCATCGCTAGATGGCGAGCGTGCTAATCGTCGGGGGTCTCGATCTCGATACTTGCGATGTCGAGTTCGCGGCCATGCAGCAGACGCACGTTGGCACCGCCACATTGGGGACAACGGCAATGGAAACGGTCGTGCTCAAAGACCTCACCGCAGTCCAGACACTCGCTTTGTGGATGGACTTCCTCCACGGCAAGCTCGCAGCCGCGCGTGAGCGAGTCCTCGTCGCGAAACGTCTCCCACGCAAAGTAAAGCGCCTCGCGCACGACCTCGGTCATATCCCCGATACGCAGCGTTACCAAAACGGCGCGCGAGGCCCCCGCCCCACGCGCCGCGCGAATCACTGTATCGAGTATGCCGTTGACAATGCCAACCTCGTGCATACCGATTTACTCCTCGTCGTCCTCGTCGTCCGAGAACAGGTCCAGACGGCTCACGAACAGGCCCTCCTTGCCCTCGCGCGCGGTAATGACCACGCGAGCAATGGCGAGCGAAATCTCGTAGAGCGAGAGCAGGGCGCCATACATGAGACCCAGCGTAACGGGCGAGCCGTCGGGCGTAATCACAGCCGAGCCCACAAGCAGGCCTACGTACACGTAGCGCCAGGCGCTGCGGAAGGCCGCATAGGACACGATGTGAAAGACGGACAGATAGAAGATGATGAGCGGCAGCTCAAACGCCACACCAAAGCCGATCATAAAGAGCAGCTCCATGTTGACGTAGTTCTCCAGGTCGGGCAGCGCCGTAGCGACGGCCGAGGTCTCGCCGATGAGCCACTCAAAGCCCGCCGGGATGATGATGAAATAGCAGAAGATGGCACCCAGGAAGAACAGCACCGTCGAGGCGAGCACCGTGGGCACGACCCACTTGCGCTCGTTGGGGCGCAGCGCCGGCAGGAAAAATGCCAGGATCTGCCAGATGATCATGGGCGTGCACATGACCACGGCCATCTTGATGGCCAGCGAGAAGCGCAGGCCAAAGCCGCCGAGTGTGGTGGTGATGTAGAACTTACCGTCCGGCACAAACGAGCGGATGGGGTCTTCCAGGATATCGAGCACCACGGGCGTGGCAAAGTACAGCACGATGGCGGCGGCAAACACCGACACGATCACGATGGTCAGGCGGCGACGGAGCTCTCCCAAGTGATCGAAGAGCGGCATGCGCGCAGGTCCGATCGGCATTACTCATCGCCTCCCTTCGGGGCATCGGCGGCAGTGGCAGCGTCCTCGGCCTCGAGCTCGCGGGCGAGCTGGTCGACAACGGCCTTGCGCTTGCGGGGACGACGGGCGTAGAGGTCGGCCGTCGTGGGCTCTGCCGGCTCGGGCTCGGGCTCTGCAGCAGGCTCGGGCTCGACGGCAGGCTCGGCGGCAGCGGCAGGCTCGGCCTCGGCGGCAGCGGCCTCGGACTCCTCAGCAGCACCCTCGCCCTCGGCGGCAGCCTCGCTCGCGGCCTTCTCGGCAGCAAGGCGGGCACGACGCTCGGCAAAGGTCTCCTTCTTGGCGGGCGCTACCGTCTCGGCGGCATCCTCGTCCGCATCGGAATCGTCATCGACGGCAGCCTTCTTGGGCTTGACCGGAGCCGAAGCGGCCTCGCTCACCGGATCGATGATCTCGGACTGGACAACCGCCGTCATCTTTTCCTGCGTCTCGCGGAACTGACGGATGGCACGGCCGATCGTACGGCCCATCTGCGGGAGCTTATCCGGGCCAAACAGCAAAAAGCCGAAGACCACGATGATTGCCAGCTCACCTTCTCCAATACCAAACACACATACCTCCAAGGCTCGATGTGATTCGAGCCCGCACCGCGCCATTCGGCCGGAACTCGTCTATTCATTCGGTCAAGTATAGCGCCCGGACGCCAAAACGTCCGAGCGCATCACAAACATATGCCAAACGGCACGCCCTTTTGGGGGCAAAGATTATGCAGCGGTGATCGAAATCTCCTGGTCGACGCCCAACAGCTGAACCACGCGCATCACCGGGGGCTGCACGTTGACGCAGCTAAAACGCTTACCATGATCAGCTGCGTGGTGTGCGGCGCCCACAAGCACGCCAATGCCCGTCGAATCGATGTAGCTCACCTGGGCAAAATCGAGCTCAACGGCCTCAGTGGGCTGCTCGAGCGCCAGGTCGATGGCATTGCGCAGGCTATCGGCGTTAGAGATATCGATCTCACCGGTCACCTTAATGGTGTAGAGCTCTGGCGCGGGGTTTGTGGAAATACCCAAATCCATGTATACGCTCCTTTACGTATCGAAAGTGCGGATAGTACTAGGCGCGGACTTGCGGGGCCCTACGCGTTAGGCGCGCTCGGCACGCGCAAGCTCGGCAGCGACAAGCTTAACGGCCAGCACCAGCACATCGAGCGCGGCCTCCAGGTCCTCGACCGTGGGATAGCTCGGCGCGATGCGGATGTTGGTGTCGCGCGGGTCCTTGCCATAGGGCCAAGTGGCACCGGCCGGCGTGAGCTTGACGCCCAGGTCGGCGCAAAGCGCGGCGACCTTTTGGGCCGAGCCCTCGGGACCATCGAAGCTTACAAAGTAGCCGCCGCGGGGGTGCGTCCAGGTGGCGCAGCCCGTGTCGCCCAGGCCCTCGGTGAGCTTGCGCTCGACGGCCTCAAAGCGCGGGCGCAGGAACTCGGCATGCTTTTTCATGTGCTCCTTGACCGCCTCGATGGTGGGAAGGAAACGCACGTGACGCAGCTGGTTGAGCTTATCGGCGCTAATAAGACCGGCCTTCAGGCGCTTGGAGAACTCGGCGATGACCGCGGGGCTCGCACCGATAAAGCCGATGCCGGCGCCCGGGAAGGTGATCTTGGACGTCGAGGCAAAGGCCACCACGCGATCCTCGGTGCCCGCCGCGCGAGCGAGGTCAAAGATATTTGCGAGCTCGTCGGTCTCGTCGTACAGGTCGTGCACGCAGTAAGCGTTGTCCCAGAAGATGCGGAAATCGGGCGCGGCCGTGGGCATCTCGACCAAGCGGCGCACAGTGTCCTCGCTAAAGGTGATGCCCGTGGGGTTGGAATACTTGGGCACGCACCAGATACCCTTGATGGAATCGTCGGCGGCAACCAGGCGCTCGATCTCGTCCATGTCGGGGCCGTTGTCGGTCATCGCGACGGGGACGTTCTCGATGCCCAGATCGGCGGTGATGCCAAAGTGGCGATCGTAGCCGGGAACAGGGCACAGGAACTTGACCTTCTTGCCGTCGTGCGCTGCCTCGTAAGCCTCCCAAGGGTCGCTGCCGCACGAGCCGCAACGCCAGAACATACCGGCGATATCGTGCTCGATCAGCAGGCTCGATGAGCCCAGTACGAGCGTCTGCTCGGCAGGACAACCCAGGAACTCCCCCGCCAGCTTGCGTGCCGAGGGAACGCCCTCAAAGCAGCCGTAGTTGGAGCAGTCGACGTTGCCGTCATGCAGATCGGCATCGGCATTGAGGATATCGAGCATGGGTCGAGAGATGTCCACCTGGGAGGGCGACGGCTTGCCGCGGGCCATGTCGAGCGCCAGGCCCTTGGCCTTGACCTTGGCGACCTCGGCTTTGAGCGCCTCGATGGCGGCATCGAGTTCGGTGGTTTCCATCTTCTGGTAGATCGTCTGCATGGGGTGCGACCTTTCGCGAAGCGGTACGTTGCAGTTCGTCTAAGTATAGACCGCCATCGTCGCAACGTTATGAAGCCGTGATAGATTAAGTTCATCGCAATCAATTACGAATCGCCGCGCATGCCGGCGTGGGGCGCCCAAGGAGGCACTATGGAGTACGGATCGTTTCAGGCCGAGGAATTCGGCGACTTGCAGCGCCTGGTCGACGGACTGTTTTACGACCGCCACGCCATCGACCGCCTGGATCTGATCGTACAGGCCGAAATCTTGGACCTGGCGCCCGACCTCATGGAGATCGTGAATCTTTTGCCGCCCGGCTACTACGACCGCCAGTCACTTTGCGACCAGCTCAACTCCGCCTTGGCCGCCCACGGCTGGGGCGCCGTCTACGGAACGGTGGAATAAGCCTCGAGGCCGGCGATTTGGCCCGCTTCCCGACCTTGGCGAGGCTTGTTTTAGAGCTTGTGGCCAAAAAAGGGCAAATATGAGTACTGTTACCTTTTTAGTAGCAGCGATTCTTGGTCGAAATCGGCAAAACTCGACTTGAAACTTCCTAATCACCGTCAGCTAGCGCCAAATTGGAAGTCGATGGTCACTCATTAACGTACAGTTCTTATAACTTTGTTCATTATTTTCCGCACCTAAAATGATACGCCGTTTGTGACAGTACTCACAAACGGCGTTTTTTGACCACTGGCGTGTCTGGCAGGCGGCAAGCACCGCCCGAATCCGCATTTTGAACGCGCCCGAATCGGTTCTGGAGCCGGTTTTCGCGCTCTTACTCGTCTTTGGGCGAGGGATGCTTGCAGACCACGCTCATGTAGATCATGCCGAGCACGGCTGCGGTGACCGAACCGGCGAGAATAGCGGCCTTGGCTGCAAGAACCTCAAACTGGGCCGTCGGGAAAGCAAGGCCGCTGATGAGAATCGACATGGTAAAGCCGATACCGCCCAGAATGCCCACGCCGGCAATCATGTGCCAGTTGACATTGTGCGGCAGCTCGCAGGCCTTAAGCTTAACCAGGGCAAACGTCATACCAAAGATGCCGATCGGCTTGCCCAGCAGCATGCCAAAGTACACGCCGAGCGTCACCGGGTCGGTGAGCAGTGTGCTCATGTCCACGCCCACTAAGCGAACCTGAGCGTTTACGAACGCAAAGATCGGCAGGATCACAAAGTTGACCGGCGTGGAGATCAGACGCTCCATGCGGATGAGCGGCGGGGTCACGCGGTGCATGACGCGCTCGACCTTGGTAGTCGAGACGGTAAAGTCATGCTGGCCCAGGATGTGTGCCTCGTCGTCGTAGCGGTCATCGAGCAGCGGCAGGCACTCGCCCAACCAATCGGTGAGGCTATCGAGCTTGACACCGCACTTGGCCGGGATGGTAAAGGCCAAGATGACGCCAGCAAGCGTAGCGTGCACGCCGCTCTTGAACATGCAAAACCACAACAGCAGACCCAGTACCGAATACGGGGCAAGGCGGTAGTGCTGCGTCTTGTTGAGCCACACGAGCGCGCAGGTCACAAGCGCGGCGGCGCCCAACCAAAACGGATTGGGGCTCTGACCGTAGAAGATGGCGATGGCGGCGATGGAGATGAGGTCGTCGGCGATGGCGAGCGTCGAGAAGAACACGCGCACGCCGTTGGGCACGCGATTGCCCAAAAGCGACAGCACGCCCAGCGCAAAGGCAATATCGGTTGCCATGGGGATGGCCCAACCGTTGCGGGCGCCGGCATGGTTAAAGATCAGGTAGATGCAGGCGGGAACGACAACGCCGCCCACGGCCGCCAGCATGGGAAGCATGGCCTGACGCGGATTCTTGAGCTCACCGACCGTCATCTCGTACTTAAGCTCGATGCCCACCAACAAAAAGAAAATCGCCATGAGGAAGTCGTTGACGAAAAGCTCAACGGTGAGACCGGCCGTAAGGTTGCCCAGACCCACATACAGCGGGGTCTCCAAAAAGTGATGGATGGCCTCGTAGGCATCGGTATTGGCGCAAATGACGGCGGCGATGGCGGCGAAGACCATGACGGCGGCGGAAATCGTACCGTTCTCGGCGATGCGCTCCCAGATGTCGTGACGTTCAAAGCGCTTGCGCTCACGAACGTTGAACAGCTGCTCAGTTGCTGCCATGGGCGGCTCCTTTCACGGGAAAGCTCCCGTCTTAAAAAAGCACGGCCCGCCCAAGTGGCGGTGCCGCGCTCTAACGTATTACGCTTGCATCTAGCCTACCCTGCACGACAAGCACGCAGGCGTGGCCGAAAAGCGGAACCACAGGTTGAACATTATTTGCTCAACGGCACGGGCACGCCTGTCCAAGAGACGACGCGGCGCCGTGCACAAAAAACGACCGGAGCGCGGGACGTCCGCGATCCGGTCGTGGCGTTTGGTCAACTAAACCTAGCAGGCAGCCATGATGGGGGCAGCGACCTGCTTCTTACGGGAGAGGACACCCGGCATCCAGACGCCGTCGTGCTCGTCGGCAATGCCCAGGCCCTTCTGAGCGGCCTCGGTCTCGCCCTCGAGCAGGACCTGCGAGCCCTCCTCCATGATGTCGGTGATGCACAGGACAATGCCATCGGCACCCTTCTCGGCGGCGTAGGCGCGCATGGCCTCACGGATCTCGTCGATCATGCCGAGAGCGCGGCTCTTGTCGACAGTCTCGTACTGGCCGATGAGCAGCTTCTTGCCAGCGGGCTCGAACATCTTGATGTCGTTGCCGACCATCTCGGCTGCGGTGAAGGAGCCGGACGGACGGGTGAGGAAGACCTCCATGCCAAACTTGACCGGGTCGACGCCCACCTGCTCGCCGAGCTTGGTGGCGACGGCGCGGTCGACATCGGTGGTGGTGGGGCTCTTGAGCATGAGCGTGTCGGTCATCATGGCCGAGAGCAGCAGCTTGGCCTGGACGTCGGAAAGCTCAACGCCGAGCACGCCGGCGAGCTTGGTGACGATGGTGCAGCTGGAACCCCAGGGCAGGCAGATGTAGTGCAGCGGGCCGGCGGTCTCGAAGTCGCCGATGCGGTGATGGTCGACGACGCCAAAGACCGTGGCGTCCTTAAGGCCGGCGACGGACTGGGCAGACTCGTTGTGGTCGGTGAGGACAACGAGCTGACCGGCCTCGACGGACTCAATCACGCGGGGCTCGGCGATGCCGGCGTCGGCAAGCAGCTTGGCGGACTCTGCCGGAAGCTGACCAAGGGCACAGGCCTCATAGGTGTTGCCGGCATACTCAACCTGGTTGAGCAGCTGGGACAGGACGACGGCGCTCATGATGGCGTCGTTATCGGGGTTCTGGTGACCAAAGACAAGAACGTTTGCCATGGATATCCTCCACTTGATATGTGTACTTGGACGTAGCTATGGTAGCACGCCGATGCCGAGCCTTCGCAGACGGAAGGGCCACGGCATATTTTGGGGCAGGCATGGGGGCCAAGGCCGTCCCTTTTGCACCATGTTGGTGCAAAGTAACCTGACCCCCTTGCACCAGCTATTTACCGGCAGCGCGCAGGGCTACGTAGGCGGCACCGATGATGCCGGCGTCGTTTCCGAGCGAAGCGACCTTGATGGGCGTCTCGCGCGAGGCAGAAAGCGCGTACTGCTTAAAGTGCTCGCGGACCTTGTCGAGGTAGACATCGGCCGAGGCGGATGCGCCGCCGCCGATGAGGAACATCTCGGGATCGACCACGTTGGCAATAAGCGCCAGGGCGCGACCGAGATAGTCGGCCATGGTATCGGCCGCGGCAAGCGCGAGCTTGTCGCCCTCGCGGCAGGCCTGGAACACGTCCTTGGAATCGGAGGGACCGGTGAGCTCGATGGGCTCGACGCCCGCCTTCTTGCACTCGGCCAGGTAGTTGCTCACCACACCGGTGGCGCTGGAATACTGCTCCAGGTGACCATGGCCGCCACAGCCGCAGGTGCGCTCCTCGTCGGGATTCAGGCACATATGGCCGATCTCGCCGCCGGCACCCACAACGCCCGACACCACGTCGCCGTTGACGATAACGCCGCCGCCCACGCCGGTACCGATGGTGACCATCACCACGTTTTGCACGCCCTTGGCAGAGCCGAGCCAGGCCTCGCCCATGGCAGCGGCGTTGGCATCGTTCTCGTACTTAACGACCGCGTCGGGGCAGTGCTTTTGAATGGCGATCCTCAGCTCGGGCAGGTTGATGGCAATGTTGGCCTTGACCTTGGCATCGCCCGATGCCGGGATAGGGCACGGAACGGCCAGGCCAATGCCCGCCACAAAGGCACGCGGAATCTGGGCTTTGGCGACCACCTGGTCGATAGCCTCGGTCACCGCGGCAAAGCCCGCAGCGTCAACGATGGGAGGCGTAGGCACGCTGGCCTTGGCAAGCAGGTTACCGTCTTCGTCGAACAGGCCCTCCTTAACCGAAGTGCCGCCGACGTCAATGCCGATGTAGTACTGCTTAGGTTCCATGGGAGCCCACCTTTCTCGTTTAAACATTGCCTGTATGGTACCGCTCCCAAGGCAAAAACCTACCAAAAAGGGACAGGTTTGTTTTGGCAGGTTTTATCTGGGAAAACGCAAGGCATGAGATTCGGTTCGCTGGGCGGCAAAACGGCCCAACCCCATCTTCGAGCCGATCAATTTGCTCAATACCACATTATTCGAATGCATATTCATTTAGAGCGCTCTAGTTGATAAAGAGAAGCGTTTTTTAATTATATCTTTCTCGAACTTTTCAAAAACGCAATAGGGATGCTTAGGCGTGGACTATACTTTTTTTATACCCAATCAAGCTGGAAAGGAGGTTCCATGATTCCCAAATATGAGGCGATAGCTGCGGATATCCGCCGAAGCATCGAGGACGGCGTTCTTAAACCGGGCGACAAGCTACCCACCGTCGTTGAGTTCTGCGAGATCTATAGCGTTTCCAAAATCACCGTCAAACGTGCTATTGAGCAGATTACCGATGAAGGTCTTGTTACCAGCCGGCGCGGATCGGGCACCTACGTTAAGGACACGGCGGGGCTTCCCGGCCAGGCGTTTTTCCAGGGCAAGAACGATCGCTCCCAGGGCTTTTCGTATGAGCACCGCGGGGAGAAGGTGACCTCGGTGGTCTACGATTTCTCGATTGTCAATCCGCCAGCAGACGTCGCTGCCCAGCTGGGAATTGCCGAGGACGACTTTGCCTATCACATCGTGCGCGTGCGCCAGGTCGACGAGAAGCCCATCGTTATCGAGTACACCTACATGCCCCTCGAGCTGATTCCGGGCCTTAAGAAAAAAGACCTGTACGCATCGATCTACAGCTTCATCCGCAAGCAATGCGGGCTGAAGATTTCGAGCTTCCACCGCACCATTCGCGCCGTAGCGGCAACCGAGGAAGAGGCTGAGCGCCTGGACACCAAACCCGGCTCTCCCCTGCTCGAGCTCAACCAGATTGGCTTTTTGGATAGCGGCACCGCCTTTGAGCATTCGATCTCGCGCAACGTTGGTGACCGCTTTGAGCTGCACAACGTAACGTTGGCATAGGTTTTTGTAGTCATGCGGGCGCTCGTTACGGCTCGTTTAGAGTGGGCGGCCGCGCAACACCATGGGGGTATGAACATGTCCGATTTGATTAAACTGACGCCGATCTTTCACGAGAAGATCTGGGGCGGCCGCCAGCTCGAAACCGTATTTGGTTATGACATTCCCGAGGGTCCCATCGGTGAGTGCTGGGCCATCTCGGCACACCCCAACGGCGACTGCCAGATCGCTGAGGGCCCGTACGCCGGTCACACGCTGTCATGGCTGTGGGCCGAGCACCGCGAGCTCTTTGGCAACTGCGAGGGCAAGGAGTTCCCGCTGCTCATTAAGATTCTGGACGCCAAGGACGACCTTTCGATCCAAATCCATCCCAACGACGAGTACGCCGCCGAGCACGAGAACGGTAGCTTGGGCAAAACCGAGTGCTGGTATGTGCTGGACTGCGAGCCCGGCTCCACGATCATCGTCGGCCAGCGTGCCAAGGACCGCGCCGAGGCCGCACAGATGATCGAGGAAGGCCGTTGGGACGACATGCTCAACGTACTGCCGATTCACAAGGGCGACTTTTTCCAGATTGATTCCGGTACCGTGCACGCCATCAAGACCGGCACGCTCATTTTAGAGACGCAGCAGTCGAGCGACGTGACGTATCGCCTGTACGACTACGACCGTCCCGGCACCGACGGCAAACTGCGTCCCCTGCACATTGAGCAGAGTCTCGACTGCATCGACTTTGATTCTCAGGCCCCGACCGACGGCACCGTGACCGCGCCCGAAGTCGACGGCGTGACCGAACTCGAGTCCAACCCCTGCTACACCGTCGATCGCGTGCGCGTCAACGGCAGCAAGACCTTGGAGCAGCGCTGGCCCTTCATGTGTCTGTCGGTCATCGACGGCGAAGGCACCGTCTGCGGCGACCCCGTCCACAAGGGCAGTCACCTGCTGGCACCCAGTACCGTCAGCTCCATTGACCTCAAAGGCAAGATGGAACTGATCATCAGCCACCTCTAGGTCGCAACAACAACCAAAACGAAACAAGGGGCTCCCCCGTTCATCAACGGAGGAGCCCCTACTCGTATCTATATATCAGCCCACCCGGCTCTCCAGACCAAAAAGCGACCGAGCAGAGCAACGGTCGTACAGCAACGTTGCCCAAGGCCCCGGACAGGCGCCATGGGCAACGTCGATCGCGAGTTCCGCACGAGCCGGAGAGCACTTAATGTGCTCTCCGTGCGAGTCAGGACTGTCCGAGCAGGCGATGTTGTCCATGGCGCCTGTCCGGGGCCGCCGGGATCACGACAGCTTGACGATCGGTGCAAAACCTTTCATCAGCTTTTTGGTCTGGCCGGTTTTTTCGAACTGGACCTCGATCATGTCTCCGGCGACCGAGATCACGGTACCGGTGCCAAAGGTCTTGTGGCTCACGGTATCGCCCGCGGCAAAGTCCTGCGACGCGCTGGCGCGATCGACCTTGCGCTCCACCGTCGGCGACACCTTGGACGACGGCTTTTTAGCTCGCGGCGCGCCCGAACCAAAGGTCGAGGCAACACGGCCGGCGTCGGGCGAAACCCCGCGATGGCGCTCGGTGCCATAGGTGCTGCCACCAAAGAAATCGTCGAAGCTCGATCCGCCGCGCGAACCGGAACCGCCGGTCGAGCGCGTATGCGAACCGAACACCTTGCCGCCATACATATCCGAGCCCATGCCCGAGCCAAAGGTGCCGTGACGGTCGCCGCGCTTCTCCCAGCCCGTGCCCTCAAAACCGGCAGAACCGATACCGCTAAACTCGATATCCTCAAACGGAATCTCGTTGAGGAAGCGAGAGCGCGGGTTGGCAGAGGTCGAGCCGTAGGTGCGACGCGTGGCCGCATAGGTCAGGAACAGGCGCTTACGGGCACGCGTGATGGCAACGTAGGCCAGGCGACGCTCCTCCTCGAGCTTGCCCGGGTCATCGCTGCCGCCAAAGTCGTGCACGTGCGGGAAGATACCCTCCTCCATGCCGGCCACGAACACCGCAGGGAACTCCAGGCCCTTGGCGGAGTGAATGGTCATCATGGTGATGGCATACGTCTCGCCGGCCAGGGAATCCAAGTCGGAGCGCAGGGCCAGCCACTCCATGAGTGCCGGCAGCGCCTTGCAGGTGAGCGGACCGTAGGTGCGCTCGATCTCGTCGGCATGCACGGCGCCCGCCGGTAGCTCTGTTGGCACGGCATACGCGTTGCCCGCGATGGCGGCGGCCAGGGCATCCTGCGGCGAGAGCGCCGGGGCGGCTAGGCTATCGAGCGGATTGGAGCCCGCGGCGTCACGAGCGCCGACAAGTGCCTCAAACGAGGATGCCGGAGCGGACGGCCCCGGCTCGGACGCGGGCGCACTCACCACGGCGGACTCGGACTCGGCGACGGACGGCACGTCGGCAACACCGGCCGCGCGCAGCTCTTCTAGACTCTCGAGCGTGCCCTCGATATCCTCGTGCGTCTCCTCAAATTCGGCGGCGACGCCCAGGAATTCCTGGATGTTCTCGGCGCGGCTCTCGGACTCCATGGTGCCCTCGGCGCGAAACGCCTGCAGCAGGCCCGTCCTATCGACAATCATCTCGACGACGTCCTTGAGCTCGCCGTCCATGCGGCGGCCCTCGCGCACCAGCGCCACAAAACTCGACAGGCCGTTGCGCACCTTGGCACTAAACATGCCCGTCTCGGCTGTTGCGATCTCGCAGGCCTGGAAGAACGAGCAGCGGTTGTCGCGCGCCAGCTGCTCGATCTTTTGGATCGAGGTGGAGCCGATGCCGCGGCGCGGCGTGTTGATGACGCGCTTGACGCTCATCTCGTCGGCCGGGTTCACGATCATCTTGAGGTAGGCCATGACGTCGCGAATCTCGGCGCGGTCGAAGAATCGCGTGCCGCCGACGATCTTGTAGGGCACGCCCGCGCGCAGGAACATATCTTCGAGGATACGCGACTGGGCGTTGGTGCGGTAGAACACGGCGATATCGTCGTAGCTCGCACCCTTGGCATGCAGCTTTTCGATCTCGCCGGCAATCCAGCGACCTTCGTCGCGCTCGTCGCTTGCCTGGAAGGCCTGAATCTTCTCGCCATCGCCCTCGGCCGTAAACAGGCGCTTGTCCTTGCGCTGCGAGTTGTGGCGAACAACGGCATTGGCGGCGCTCAGGATGTGACCCGTGGAGCGATAGTTCTGCTCCAACTTGACGGTCTTGCAGTTTTTAAAGTCCTGCTCAAAGTCCAGGATGTTGGTGATGTCGGCGCCACGCCAGCTATAAATGGACTGGTCGTCGTCGCCCACGACCATGAGGTTTTGGTACTTGGCGGCCAGCAGGTTGGCGATTTCGTACTGGACGTGGTTGGTGTCCTGATATTCGTCGACGCTAATGTAGCGGAAGCGCTCTTGGTACTTGTCGAGCACCTCGGGGCGGGTGCGCAGTAGCTCGAGCGTGCGCACGAGCAGGTCGTCGAAGTCCAT
Source organism: uncultured Collinsella sp. (assembly GCA_958444075.1). Taxonomy (GTDB): domain Bacteria; phylum Actinomycetota; class Coriobacteriia; order Coriobacteriales; family Coriobacteriaceae; genus Collinsella. Next base: position 29,730 of record CAUCNB010000009.1, read on the forward strand.
CGCGTTGGCGGCGCGCAGGCGGCGCTCCAGCTCCAGGTAGACTTGCGCGGCCTTTTTGTCGTTGGGGCTATCGGCGCTCTTGAGCATGTCCTCGGGCCCGATCATGGCGTTTTTAGCAGAGCTGATCTTGCTGCGGATCATGTTGATGGGGAACTGCTTTTGCTCAATGCCGAGCGTCTGCATAATGTCGCGCACCATGCGCTTTGAGTCATCGTCATCGTAGATGGTGAACTGGCCGGTGTAGCCCAGCAGGTCGGCGTCCTCGCGCAGCATGCGCACGCACATGGCATGGAAGGTGCACACCCACATGCCACGGGTGCCGCTGGGAATGAGTGCCGCCAGACGCTCGCGCATCTCGGCAGCGGCCTTGTTGGTAAACGTAATGGCAAGAACCTGCCAAGGCTTAACACCCAGGTCGCCGAGCATATGAGCGATGCGGAAGGTCAGGACGCGGGTCTTGCCCGAGCCAGCACCGGCAAGGACCAGCAGCGGGCCCTCGGTGGTCAGGACCGCCTCGCGCTGGGCGGGATTAAGGCTGTCGATGTCGACGAGCGGCTTGGCAGGTTTGGGCGCCGGCGCGGAAGCGTCGTAGATGTCGAGCGGAACGAGCTCGGGCTCCGGCGCAGCGGGGGCGGTGTATGCATCGAGCGGCACGGGTTCCGGCGCAGGCGGCACGGGTACCGCGGCGTTCTTTTCCCAGGGCAAGGGCTGGGTCATGGGCGACTCCTCATCTGACGGACGGCGCGCCTGCGGGCAGCGCCATAGTTTGAGCCGTACCAGTATACCGAGCCGCGCGGACACCGACGCAAATCACACCACGACTCCGTGCGCCACCGTCAGGCCCGCCCCATCGCCCAAAAAAGAGGGCAGCATAGACCTTTTGGTCATGCCACCCTCTTTGAATGACAAGTTGTCGCTCTGGCCGCCGCGCAGCGTCAACCAAATTACAGGCCGAGCATAGGCTCCAGGACAAAGAAGTACGCGAGCACCACGATGCCCAGGATGATGCGGTAGACGCCGAAGCACTTGAAGTCGTGACGGCGAACGAAGCCCATAAGCCACTTGATGGCAATGAGCGACACCACAAAGGCGACGACGCAGCCCACGCCCAAGATGGCGATCTCGTTGGTGCCGAACGTGCCGCCCTTGATGAAGTACTTGACCAGCTTGAGCGCGCTCGCACCAAACATAACGGGAATGGCCAGGAAGAACGTGAACTTAGACGCCACCGAGCGTGTGCAGCCCAGCAGCAGGCCGCCGATGATGGTGGAGCCAGAGCGCGACGTACCCGGTACCAGCGAGAGCACCTGGAAGCAACCGATACCCAGCGCAGTCTTCCAGCTGAGGTCCTCGAGCGTGGCGATGGAACCAAAGTCCAGGTTCTCGTCATCGTCCTCATCCTCAGCGGTAGCCGCGGCGGGCGCCGCAAAGTGCGCACCGGCGGGACGTCCACCCGACACCACAGCACGCGAACCAAACGAACCGGCAACGGTCATTTCCTCGCGCTTGTTTGCGCGCCAGTTCTCGATCACGATAAACAGCACGCCGTACACAATGAGCGCCAGCGCCACGACGGGAGCGTTGTAGAAATGCTCCTCCATCCAGTCGTTGAGCGGCAGGCCGATTGCCGCGGCGGGAATGCAGCCAAGCACAATCTTGCCCCACAGCACCCAGGTGTCGCGACGGCCCTCCTTGCCCTTGCTGGGCGAGAACGGGTTGAGCTCGTGGAAAAACAGCACGCAGACGGCCAGAATGGCGCCGAGCTGAATCACGACCAGGAACATGTTCCAGAACGTCTCGCTCACGTTCATCTTGACGAACTCGTCCACCAAGATCATGTGACCCGTCGACGAAACGGGCAGCCATTCGGTGATGCCCTCGACCAGGCCCATGAAGGCAGATTTTAGAAGCTCGATAATATCCAAAGGGACCCCCTCGTTAGACACCCGCCGGTAGATGTTCTGCGGACGATGCGGGCGATGTCCCATTATCAACCGTTGGCGGTGCGACCGCGCCTACCCTTACCAAAAAACTCGCCCGTTCACAGAATTGCGAGCGGTCAAACCGAAATCCTTGGGTATAACTGCAACAAGATAAAGTGTCCGGCGGCCAACGCGCCCGCGCCCGCCCGACGCACGAGCCCCGCGCCCGTGCGATAGACCAAGGAGGAAACCATGAACGAGGGCTACACCAAGGTATTTGTTTCACTCGACGGTACTGAGCAGCAGGATTTTGTGCTCGCACGCGCCATCAAAGTCGCCGCGAACAACGGCGCTAAGCTGATCATCGGCCACGTCATCGATTCCACGGCACTCGAGAGCGCCGGTTCCTATCCGGTCGATTTGGTCAACGGCTTAGAGGAGGCATTTAAGAACTCCATCGCCAAGCAGCTCGAAGAGGCCAAGGCCAATCCCGATATTCCCGAGGTCGAGGTCATGATTCGCGCCGGCCGCATTCGCGAGACACTCAAGGACGAGATGCTCGACGTGGTCAAGCCCGACCTGGTGCTCTGCGGCGCCCGCGGCCTGTCCTCGATCAAGTATGCGCTCCTGGGTTCGATTTCGACGTTCCTGCTGCGCAACACCGACTGCGACATTTTGGTCGTGAAGTAGCGTTGCTCCCACCGGCCGCGGGGCCTGCGGGGTTTCCACGGGCACGTCCTCGCCGCGTTGCGGCTGCGGGATGTGCCCTTAGGAAACCCCTCCCGGCCCCGCGGCCTTCGCAGCCTTACTTCAGCGAGTTGGCTGATAAAAGATGGCGTGCCGCCCCGTTTGGGGTGGCACGTTTTGTTTGGGCTGCACGTTTTTGTTTTTGGGAGATCCATTTGAGCCTCATAGTTATGTTCACGTTCGGAAACATAGCGCCAGTTGCCTTAGCTAAGTTCACGTTCGGGAACATGGCCGTTCGCACCGCAAAACGGCCCGGCTACTCGAAGTATTGGAACTTGTTCGTTGAGAAGGCAAACGTTACGACGAAGCCTTCGCCGGGCTCGGATGCCGCGGTGACGTCGATGCCCATCTTGGAGCACAGGCGCGCCACCAGGTAGAGGCCGATGCCCGTTGCGCGCTTGGTGGTGCGGCCGTTGTCGCCGGTAAAACCCTTCTCGAACACGCGCGGCAGGTCGGCCGCGCTCACGCCGCAGCCGTTGTCCGCGACGGTAAGCTCGATGCGTTCGCTCGCCAGGCCCTCGTCCAGCAACGCGCCCGAAAACACGATCTTTGCGCCGTCCTCGCGCGCATATTTGATGCTGTTCTGAATAAGCTGGCCTAAGATGAACTCCAGCCATTTCTCGTCGGTAAAGACCTCGAAGTCGAGGTTCTCGCACACCGGAGCCACGTGCGCCGCGATAAGCTCGCGCGCGTTGGCTTTAATCGCGCCCGTCACCAAGGTCTTGAGATCCCAACGGCGAATCAGGTAGTCGCGCTCCACGACTTCCGAGCGCGCATAGTACAGCGCCTGGTCGATATAGCGCTCAACGCGAGCCAGCTCGCGACCCAGGTCATCCACACGCGACAGGTCGTCTTCGCTGCCGTCCAGGTTTTCCAAAATCAGGTGGGCCGCCGCCAGGGGCAGCTTGGCCTCGTGGACCCAGCTCTCGATATAGTCGCGATAGTCATCGGTCTGACGTCGGCCTTCGGCAACCTCGTCGCAGGCAGCTTTGCCCACCCGGCGCAAGACCTCGTATTCGAGCTCGCCCTCGGCATAGGTCGGGCATTGCACCATCTCCTGCACCCATGCGGGACTTTCCAGCTCCTCGGCTGCACGCTCCAACTGGTGCAGAAAACGACGACGGCGCGCATATTCGATCACGATACCCAGCATGCCAAAGATAAAGGACACACCGACCGCCACGACCACGATAGATGCCGGGGCCCCGGCAACCATCAGCACAAAGCAGCTCAGCAGCACGCCGCACGTCCACACGGCGACGGGCAACAGCGCATCTTTAAAGAACTTGCCAAACGACATAGCTGGCACCTAGACCGAATAGCCCTGGCCGCGATGCGTGGTCAGATACCCCTTGACGCCGATCTTGTCGAGCGTGGTGCGCAGGCGGTTGATGTTGACGGTGAGCGTGTTGTCGTCCACGAAGGCATCGGAGTCCCACAGGTCCTGCATGATGGCCGAGCGCGAGACAATCTTGCCCGCGCGGCTCAGGAGCAAAGAGAGGATGCGCAGCTCGTTTTTGGTGAGCTCGGTGCTGTCGCCGGTTGCCGCGTTGGTGACCGCGGAGCGGGCGAGGTCGAGCTCCAATCCCTTGTGGACGAGCGTGCTGCGCTCGCCTGCCGCCGCGGTGCGACGCAGCAGTGCGTTGATGCGCGCCACGAGCACGCGCGCGCTATAGGGCTTGGGAACAAAGTCGTCCGCGCCGAGCGTCATGGACATGACCTCGTCGATCTCGGTCGTGCGCGACGTGAGGACGATGATGGGGACCTCGGATTCGCGACGAACCTCGTGGCAGATGTGCTGACCGTCTTTGACGGGAAGCGTCAGGTCGAGCAGCACCAGGTCGGGCGCGGCAGCGAGAATATCGCGCGAGACGTGCTCGAACGACTCACAGGCCTCGACCTCAAAACCGGCACGGGCAAGGATGTCGGCAAGCTCGCGACGAATGGGCTCGTCGTCCTCAACGATATAGATCAGCGCCATGGATTCCGCTCCCCTCCTGGTTGTCTTATCCCATTATGACCGCGAAGCCGCAGGTACGCGCCCCACGCGGCACCAAGGTGACAGAACTGTTCGCGAACGAAAGCGTTCGAATCGCCCCTCGCTCGCAGCGGGCGCGGGGATCAAATGATTAAATAATCCCCGTCCCAGAAAAATCATTTAGCGGCGGGCGCGAAGCTTTTCGTAGCCGTCGGCAAAGAAGGCAACCGTCTCGGCATCGGACTCGGCGACGTCAGCGTCGGCGGCAGGCACCACGCCGTGCTCGTCGCTCACCAGGAACAGCGCGCCCTTGAGCTGTGCGGGAATGTCCACGCGCGTGACCGGGATGCGCTTGGTCTGGGCCAGCTGCTCGATGAGCGTCGCCGTGCCGCACAGACACTCGTCCGCCGGCGCCACAAAGGCCAGCTCGCCGTTGTTGACGGCAGCTAGCAGCTCGGGCGCCACGCCGGTTTCGTCGGCCTCGGAGCGGGCCTCGGCGGAGCGGGCACGCAGCGCCTTGGCCGAAGTATCGGCCAGCGGCTCGTACTCACCCACCGTCATGGCGGCATTGCCGTTAACGTCGATCACCAGCATGAGCACGCCGTCGTGCGCGGTGTAATCGCCCTCGGCAAGCGACCACTCAACGTGCTGCTTGGCCCAGCTGAGCATGTTATGGGTAAGCGGCTCGCCCTGCACCAAGCGCTCGGACAGCGCGCGGATGTGACGGTTGAGCATGGGCACCTTTTTGTTGGACATGCGCCAACGGCAGATAAGCGCGGGCTTGTCGAGCGTAAACTTCTCGACCGCCTCCTGATTGGCGCAAAAGTCCTCGTACGCACGCTGGTCCTCGGCATTGCCAAACAGCTCTGCATCATCAATCTGGGGCATGGTCATACCTTTCGTGTTAGTCATTCCGTCCTCTTATACCAAAAAGACGGCCCTCCAAACGGAGCGGCCGTCTTTTGCAGAGATTATTTTAGAAACGAAGCCAATCCAAGGGACGAGATAACATCCCATCCTCCCCAGTCAACCTAACAGGTCGGCGAGGGTTGCCCAGGTGCCGCAGATTGCCGTGAAAGAGGAGCGACGCGTACTTGGGTACGCGAGCGACGAATGAACGGCAAGGTGCGGTGGCTGGGCAAGCCGCAGCGCCACCTCCCTACTTAATGGCGGAAGTGGCGGGCGCCCGTGAAGACCATAGCAATATTGTGCTCGTTGCAGGCCTGGATGCTCTCGTCGTCGCGCTTGGAGCCACCGGGCTGGATGATGCAGGTCACGCCGTGTGCGGCAAGCACGTCGACGTTGTCGCGGAACGGGAAGAACGCGTCGCTTGCGCAGGCAAAGCCGCCCTTTTCCACGCCCTCGCGCTCGCAGAAGTCTTCGGCACGCTCGCAGGCCAGCAGCGCAGAATCCACGCGGTTGGGCTGACCGGGGCCCATACCAATGCCGGCCTTGCCCTTGGAGACCAGGATGGCGTTGGACTTAACGCCCTTGCAAACCTTCCAGGCAAACTCAAGCTCGGCCATCTCGGCGTCGGTGGGCTTGCGGTCGGTGGGGAACGTAAAGGTCGCGGGATCCTCGGTCACGTGGTCAACTTCCTGCACCAGCATGCCGCCGTCGACGGAGCGCAGCTCCACCTGGGCGCCGTGGTCCACGCCGCCGGTAGCCAGCACGCGCAGGTTGGGGCGCTTGGTCATGCGTTCGAGCGCCTCGGCAGTGTAGCTCGGGGCGATGATGACCTCGACAAACTGCTTGTTCTGGTCGGCGAAATGCTCAACCAGCTCAAAGGGAACCTCACGGTTGCAGGCGATGATGCCGCCGAAGGCGCTCTTGGGATCGCAGGCAAAGGCGCGGTCGTAAGCAGCCGTGATGTCCTCGGCAACGGCGGAGCCGCAGGGGTTCTGATGCTTGAGGATCACGCAGGCCGGCTCGTCGAACTCGCGCACCAGGTTCCAAGCGGCATCGGCGTCCAGATAGTTGTTGTAGCTGAGCGGCTTGCCTTGAATCTGCTCGGAGCCCACGAGCGGGAACTGCGAGCTCGCGGTGTTCTCGCAGCCCTCGGCAAAGCGGTAGACCGTAGCCTTCTGCTGAGGATTCTCACCATAGCGCAGGTCGTCGACCTTCTCCAACGAGATCTCGAGCTTGGCAGAGGTGTCCGCCACGTCGCTTGCCTGGGCGGCAAGCCAACGGGAGATAGCCGTGTCGTAGGCGGCGGTAGTCTGGTAGACCTTCACCTGCAGGCGACGACGGGTGGAAAGCGTGGTGCAGCCACCGGTCTCGCGCATCTCGGCCAGGACGGCATCATAGTCGGCCGGGTCGGAGATGACGGTAACGCTCGCGGCGTTCTTGGCGGCAGAGCGCAACATGGAGGGGCCACCGATGTCGATGTGCTCGATGGCATCCGCAAAGGTGACCTCGGGGTTGGCGACGGTCTTCTCGAACTCGTACAGGTTGACGACGACCAGGTCGATCAGCTTAATGCCGTGCTGGGCGGCCTCCTGCATGTGCTGCTCGGAATCGCGGCGGGCCAGCAGCGCGCCGTGAACCTTGGGGTGCAGGGTCTTAACGCGGCCGTCCATCATCTCGGGATAACCCGTGAACTCCTCGATGGGGGTTACGGGAACGCCCGCGTCCTCGATGGCACGAGCCGTGCCGCCCGTAGAGATGATCTCGACGCCAAAGTCATCGACCAGCGTCCGTGCGAAATCGACGACACCCGTCTTATCGGTAACCGAGATCAACGCGCGTGCGATCTTCACATCAGATCCCATGCAGTCCTCCTGTCTGATACGCCGCCGTGCTCTGTGAGTCGGTGATACGTCGATCTGCAGCGCTCGCGCAGCGGCATTGAAAATACTGATTCAATGTAGCGCATCGAGCGCGACGTTGCATCCCGCAACGCACGGCTGTGCGGAAAAAGTTTGCGAGCGGGGGGATGGGCACGGCACCGGGCACGGTGAGTTCATGGAACACAGGGGCACCATAATTAGATGCCAATGGCGTGGTAGAACTGTGCTCGATATGCATCCGCAAAAGAAAGAGGCACCATGGTCTCGCGGGTTCTCTACCGACCGTTTGATACCGAAGACTTCGACGCCATCGCGCTGATTCTGCAGCAGCTTTGGCATAACAATTCGGATAACGATGAGTACAACCGCCTCGAGGCCGCGTGCGACCTTGCCTACTGCCTTTCGTCGTCGACGTTTTCGCAGGTTGCGGTGATTGACGGTCAGGCGCGTGGCATTTCGCTCGCGCGTGCGGGACAGAGCTCCGGCGCCGTTAAGGAACACTGGATGGATACCGAACGCGCGCTGCTATCGCAGATGCGTGAGCTGGAGCCCGATGCCTGCGCCGAGTATCTCTCGTTTGTACGCGCAACCATCCGAACCAACAACCGTCTGCTCGAGAGCAGCCCGTTGCCGCACGACAACGAGGTCACGCTGCTTGCCGTGGATCGCGATGTCCATGGCCTGGGCGTTGGCACGGTTCTGCTCGATGCCGCAGTCTCGCACCTGTCCTCGCTTGGAGCGACGAGGGCGCACCTGTACACCGACTCCAACTGCTCGTGGAAGTTCTACGAGCTGCACGGCTTTAAGCGCACGGCCACGCACCGCGCCAACCGCGAAGAGCGCCGCCACGCCATGCCGCGCGAAAGCTTTCTCTACGAACTCGACCTAACAGCCTAAACCCGGCAGTTAGGGACGTTCCTCTTGTGCCGGCACTCCGGGACACCCCTTGGCAGCAACCACACCTAGTCATTGGGGACGTTCTTAAATGACTAGTCGCTGGGGACAGTCTTCGTAGGTAGCGCGTAAAATGGGGATGGGCTTTCCCCGACGGCTGTCGAGAAAAGCCCATCCCATAATTTACGACCGTTAGAACGTTCCGCCGCCGCCTCCGCCGACGCCGCCGCCTCCGCCGCCCGAGAAGCCGCCACCACCGCCGCCACTCGAGCTATCGGAGCTCGAAGCCAACTCGCGGATGGTCTCGTGATACACATCGTTGAACGAATCGAGCGGAGACTCGTTGCCGTAGTGATGGTAATACCACCAGTAGCAGGGGTAGTTGTCGTAGAAATCGTCGCTGTTGCGCAGGTCCGCAGGCACGGCCTCGGCCAGCTGTCGCAGCACTTCTTTCGAAACGCCTAGGGCAACGCCCATCACCAGCAGCTTGTTCCACAGCACCAGATCGCCCGGAACGGCTTCCTTTAGGCGTGTGAAATCCTCGAGCCAATGCTTGAGCGCCTTGCAGCGAGCCGCCACCTCGGCGCCCTCCGGCGTGTAACGGCGGAAGGTGCAGCTCAGGACAAAGCCCACGATCGTGACGGGGATCGAAATCATAGCGGCACCGACGTTGGCGTCCGCAAAGTCGGTATAGAACAGAGAGCCCAAAATGCCAAAGACAATGATGATGCCGAGAACCAGGCCGGCCACCATCGCGATAGTGCCATCCGATGCGATAAACTCGCACTCCTCCAGCTTGCCCTTAACCGTGCTCTGATAGTCCTCGAGCTTGTCGCCAACAGATTCAGTACGCTCGCTGGCATACTCCTCCAGCTCGCTAAACGTGCGCGAACGGACGCCGTCTTTATCGGGCTTAACGCCAGCGAAGAAGACCTTGAGCACGTCGCGATCGATGCCGTCCTTCTTGGCAGCCTTCCAGGCCTCGTCGGTCACTGTGATGCGATACGTCTGCTCCTCTTTTTCGCGACGGAGCAGACCCTTCTTCTTGGTCTCGGTCGCTTCTTCCAGCTTGATCACGCGGTCGTCGGTCAGCTTCATCAGCGTGGCGATATATGCCTGATCGGGCACGTCGTTCCAGCTCATAAGAGTTGCAAGCACCGCGGGATGATCGGCGGAGGGCACATCGCGGAAGTACTCGTCCTGGAAGAGCGGCTTGGGCTTGGGCCTGCGCAGCTTGAGCATCACGATTACACCGGTATAGGCAACCGCCACAACAACACACACCACGGCAATCGCGCTGGCAACCGCACGCGCGTGCTCACGGCGGGCGTTAGCTTCGTCGGCCCATTCCTTCTCTTCGCTCAGGATCGTTGACATGCGCTCTTCGCCCGAAGCGGCAAGCTGCGGCACCCAGTCGCTAGGGAAGGCGATGCGTGCCTCGGCGAATTCGCCCTGGTGCACGCAGGGAATGGTATAGGTGACCATGGGCTCGTCCTCATCGAGCGACACGTCGCCCGTCAGCGGACCATGGCCCCATGCGCGGAAGTTATCGCCCTTGACGGCCGCCGTCCCGGCAGCGGCATTCGCGAAGCACACTTCCATCTCGACGTCATCGGAATCCGCAGACCAGCCGTCACCCACGAACTTCCAGTAGAGCTCGGCGGTATCGGCCCAGTTCATAACCGCACCGGTCATGGTGTAGCTCACGTAGTAGATTGCGCTGTCGCCGCTCTCGTGAGGGCTGAACACCTTAATCCTTACGCCGTCACCGGTCTGCTCGACCGTGTAGACGCCAGAGTCGCCCTTGTTCGCGCTATCGACTTTGTTAAACGCGGTGTCCTCTTCCTCGACACTCAGCACGTCGACGCCCGCCGTGCCGCCCTGCTGGTTGGAGCCCGTATTGATCTCCCAAAACACGCCGTTGATGTCGTCGTCGAAATCAAACTGGCGTCCCTCGACAACGGTCAGCGATCCATCGGCCTCGACCGTGGCACTGATGTAGGTTTGGGTCATGGAATACCCGTCGGCACGTGCAACGGCGGGCAACAGCAGCAGCGCGCACGCGACGAGCGCGCAAATGGAAGCAAATCGCGCAAACGGGCAGCGCTGCCGACAGGTCTTGGCAACGGGGGCGTTCATAGGCACATCCTTTGTCTGTGATACCAGTAGCGTCATTGTCCCACGTTTGCGGGTTCATGTGACGAACATCTAGGTCAGCGGAGTATCAAACGGGACGAAAGTCACGCCCGCGGCCGGCACCTGGGGACGTTCCTTATCTGCCGGCAATCTGGGACACTCCTTGGCATAGCCCGCTCCGGCAATAGATACCACTTCATAGCTCCGTCACAGGTGTAGCGGCTTTGTGTGGGCGCGGCGTGAGCCGATTAAGCCGGCGAGCGAGGGGCATAAAGCAGTTGAGCGAAAACGGTTTGCCCCTTTGCCGTTCGCTTGAGGATCATGTCCCCCTTTTCCGCGGAAACCCCGGCAGTTGCGAAGAGCTGCCGGGGTTTCTGTCGTTTGAGGGGTTGAAGGGGCTGAGCTTGGGGCGGTAATCGAGGTGTTGAGTCGGTGCCCGCCGCGCACAACACGCAGCCTCGGCAACTCGCGAGCATCGACGACGCCCCCTCACCTCACCCCGCGCTATACTCGTCCGCATGGATATCAACGCATGCAACATAGCGACACACGCCGCGGGCGCACCAGCAGCGGCCGCTCCCGCGCCCGTCGCGGGCCGCTTTGCCCCGTCGCCCTCGGGCCGCATGCACCTGGGCAACGTGTTCAGCTGCCTGTGTGCGTGGCTTTCGGCCCGCAGCCAGGGCGGCAGTATCGTGTTGCGCATCGAGGACCTGGACGATCGCTGCAAGCGTCCCGAACTTGCGGCCCAGTTGATCGACGACCTGGCCTGGCTGGGTCTCGAGTGGGACGAAGGCCCCTACTACCAGCACGATCGCCTGGACTTGTACGAGGACGCCCTGCACCAGCTGCAAGACGCCGGCCTCACCTATCCCTGCTTTTGCACGCGTGCCGAGCTCCACACCGCAAGCGCGCCGCACGCCAGCGACGGCACGCCCATCTACCGCGGCGCCTGCCGAGGCCTTTCTGCCGAGGAGGTTGCCCACCGCAGTGCCCTGCGCGCTCCGGCCACGCGCCTGCGCGTGCCCACCGTAGATGACCTCGCGGAAGACGTGATCGAATTCGTTGACCGCACGTACGGAGCCCAATGCGAGGCACTCGCCACCGAGTGCGGCGACTTTTTGGTGCGCCGCAGCGACGGCGTTTTTGCCTATCAGCTGGCCGTGGTGGTCGACGACGCTGCCATGGGCGTCACCGAGGTCGTGCGCGGATGCGACCTGCTTGGTTCCACGCCGCGCCAGATCTATCTGCAACATCTGCTGGGACTGCCCACACCGCGCTACGCGCACATTCCGCTGCTCATGTCGCCGGACGGCCGCCGCCTTTCCAAGCGCGATCGCGATCTGGACCTGAGCGAGCTCCGCACCCGCTTTGGCACACCCGAGGCACTGTTGGGATGGCTCGCCGGGCAAACAGGCATCGTGCCGGACACCACGCCGCGCTCTGCCGAGCAACTGGTCGAGCACTTTAGCTGGGACGTTATCCGCGCGCACCGCGAGAACATCACCGTAATGGCCGAGTAGTCAAACGCCCTGCCCCCTTCACTACCCCCCCCCCCCCGACGAGTGCGTAATTCTGTATCTTGTTATGTACGGAATAGTTCCGTACAATGATGCAAAGGAGGTTTTACCATGCCAACGATTGAGAAACAGCGCCGTATGGATCTAAGGCTGACCGAGCGTCAACGCCTTACTTACGAGCGCGCCGCGGCCTTGCGCGGGCAAACTCTCACCCAATGGGCCACGGCTCACCTTGACGAGAGCTCCGCACGTGACATCGCCGAGGCGTCAACAACCTATCTTTCTCCTGATGGTTTTGATGCATTTTGCGAAATGCTCGACTCACCCATGCCCCAAGCCGCAAAAGCGTTGCTCGACCGTAAAGCGATTTGGGAATGAGCACGTTTACCAAGCCCGTTCAACTCCCCGTTGGTCAAGGCATCGAGGCTTTCCACTGCGGTAATACCCTTGTAGACGGATGGGCTAAAAACAGATCAGCCTCGGCGCGAAGAAGAGGGTCGGCGGTTATATACGCATCGTATTACGACGGCGCAGTCGCCGGGTTCTATACGCTATGTACGCACTCCGTAGCTCGCGAAAATGTTGACGGAGGATGGCTCGTTCGGAACTCCCCCTCCCAAGTTCCCGCAGTGTTGCTTGGAATGATGGGGGTTGATGAGAAATTCAAGGGGCTTGGTCTGGGAGCATCGTTGCTCAAAGATGCCATCGAAAACGCCTTGAAAATTTCTGCCCTAGCGGGAGCGCGAGCTTTGGTTGTCGATCCAGTAGATGATGAGGCGGCAGCGTTCTATGCGCATTTCGGCTTTGCAGCCCTACCCGGCACCAACCGAATGGCGTTGAAACTCTAGACCGCCAGCAGCATCTCCTCCAGCTCCCAGTATGCCTTAAGTTACCCTACAGATAATGACTATTGCCAAAATGTAGGGTAACTACCCAAGGCATCATACGAAGAGCTCGCTATGCCTGCCCCTACGCAACGTCCCAGGGCTGGAGCTCGCCGCCCAGGCGAACGATGCAGTCGTAGAGCACGGTGTGGCGCTCGGCCGGGTTGGCATCCCGATGAAAATGCCCGTAGTACCAGCGCTTGTAGTCCAAGCGATCTTCCAGCTCGTCGAAAAATGCCGTAAGCCGATCGACAGCTGGATAATTCCAGCCAGGTGCCGGATAGAGCGTGGGCGAGAGCATGCGCGTGGAGCAGGTGTGGGTGATCACGTAGTCGACCTTCCAGCCCACGCTATCGAGCTTTGCCCGCGCCTCCTCAAAGTTGCGCTCGCCCGGCAGCTCCTGCGGCCACCAGCTGGAATACGGGATGCGGTATTCCTTGTCCACACTCGTGGCGCCGCCCATGGTAAAGATCGTCGACCCACCGAGCTCAAAAACCTCGCCGCGCGTCAGGCGCCGTATAGGCGAGGTGTCCGACAGGCGTTGCGTCAGTCCACCGTGCCACAACTCCAGGGGGCGCTCCGCCCAATGGTCGTAGCGTTCGTGGTTGCCGTCGACGAACAGCACGGTATAGGGGCGCGACTCCAGCCAGGCGATATCGGCGCATTCCTCGGCAGAAAAATCCCACGGAAAGCCAAAGTCTCCCGCGATAATCAGATAGTCGTCGCTCGTCAGACTATCCCCAAGCTCCCAGTCGCGGAGCTTTTGCATGTCGATGCCACCGTGGACATCACCCGTCACATAAACCGTCATCGGATCACCACTTCCCTCTTATAGGCTTCGAGATCGTGCTCGATCTGCTCGTCGCCCGTGGCGTTGACCCACCACGGCCATTTAACGCAACACGCCGGCTCGTCGACCTGCGCAAACCACGACTTGAGCTCCTCCAGGCTCACCGGGGCGTAGCCGTTGGCGTCCACGCCCACGTCATAGCGCAGCAGCCCCTGCCTAAGGTTGAACGTGTTGTACGCGCCGCCGCAGCTGTGGATATGTCCGTGAAGATGCCAGCCGCCGTGCGACATGCCTTGCCAGTCGACCATGGGATAGTGGCTCAGCACGATTTTTTGGCGGTCGATCTTGAGCACACAAATGGGCGGCTCGACGATAAAAGCATCCGCCACCGCAGGCTGCGTCCAGTCTTTGTCGTGGTTGCCAGGCAGCAGATGGACGTGCTTGCATGCAATGCTCTTACGCAGCTCGTAGGCGTCTTGCACCGTCATCTTAAAGCTGAAGTCGCCCAGAATATAAAGCTCGTCGTCCAAAGCGACCTTGCTATTAATGTTGGCGACCATGGCGTCGTTCATCTGCGCACCAGTCGACCAAGGCCTGTCGGCGAGCCGCAGCATGTTCTCGTGTCCAAAGTGGGTATCGCTGGTAAACCAGATCATGGGAACCTCCTAACGCTGTTGCCCAGAATTTCCACTCGCCGCCCCACCCTACTCATCGGTGCATCGCGCCTCAATCGGCACGATATCTTGGTAGATCAGGCGATGCTTGTCGTCGCGCCATTCATCGTCATGGTAATGGCCAAAGAACCAGGTGCGGTAGTCGAGTCGCCCGTCGAGCTCGCCCAAAAAGGCCTGCAGCGAATCGTCGTAGAACTCGCGATTGCACTCCATGCACAGCTCGTCTGCCAAATCGACCGGCGCCTCGTGAGTCACAACATAGTCGACCTTCCAGCCCACACGATCGAGCGAGGCGCGACAGTATTCCATCTCGCTCTCACTCGGCATTTCCTCGGGCCACCACGTCTTTCCCTCCCGGCGCCACTGTTTGTCATGGCTCGCGGCGCCACCCATGGCGAGCACCGTGTTCCCCGCGATGTCGAACACCTCTCCGCGCATCAGGTGCAGCACATGCGGGCGAGCCTCGTGAACGAGGCCCTCGTTCCACTCTCGGATCGGCAGCCCCGCCAGCAGATGATAGTTCTCGTGATTGCCGTCGACAAAACACGTAGTCCAGGGCTTGGACTCAAACCAGTCGAGCCAGTATTTGTCGGTGTTTGAGCCACTCCATATAAAGCCAAAGTCGCCGGCAACGATCACCACGTCATCGCGCGTCAGCGTACGGCCCAATGGCCAAACGCGCGACGAGAAGCGGCTCGCCCCGTACTCGGCAACACCGTGAACGTCTCCGGTAACGAAAATGGACATTAAGCGGCACCTCCGTGCTGTGCGACTCTAGACAAATCGATGGCAGAAATTGCGGATCAGCCCCGGCATCCGCACCCCTTAGGGCTTACCCCTCGTTCTTCCATCCAAACGGATCAAACACCCAAAAAACTAGATCGAGCACACTGTTGGCGGGCAGCATGTTGGGCAGGGCGTCTTGCCTCGCTTGAGTGCGGCCGCTAATGGTACGCTGGTTTTAATGGCGTTTTGAGGAAGGCTTTTGCACCCCGTAGAACGGTGGTAAATCTTGCCGTTCTTGGTAACGATTACCTTGATTTTTGAGACATCCACACTGCGGGGCTCGATGGGCGCGGCCACCTTTTGACGAGCCGGTGCTGTTTTCCAAGGCTTGCCTCCCGAAAAACCAGAATCGCAGAACCGATTAATATAGCCGTCAAAACACCCATCGAACAGCAATCCCGTTGCCAGGCCCGCTATGAATCCGCAGACGATCGCGGCCTCTCCTCTAATTTGCATATATCCCTCCTTAATCGCTCTTGAAGAAAAGGGCGGCGCGCGCCGCATGGAGCCTCATCACCCCCTACGGTACGCGCCGAAAATGGTCCGCAGCCCCTTCTGTCCCTAACGGGTCAGCTGGCGGCGCTTATCGGACAGGAAGACACCGGCGGCCACCAGGACCGTGCCGCCGATTACGAAGGTCTCACCCAGCAGGTCGGACGCATCGCCCGTGGTAGGCATCGCCGTCTGCTGCGTCGCAATCTCAGTCGTTGCCACCGCATGATTGGCCTGATACGTCACCTGCGTGACGGGCTGGGCCTGCTCGCCATTCCCGCGTTCGGCGGCCTCTTGGCGAGCAATCTCGGCGTTGAGCTCGACAATAGCCTGGTCGAGCTCGGCCTTGGCGGCGGTGTAGTTTGCAAGCGCCTCCAAGTATGCCGGCGCCACAGCATCCGCCGCAGCCACGGCGGCATCGAGCTCGGCCTTGGCGGCTGCGACGTGCTCGGCGGCATCGTGAGCCGCAGCGATTTTGGCATTGAGCGCCTCGTCCGCATCGTCAGCGCTGCCATTGACGATAGCTTCGGCAAGATTGACGCTGCGCAGGCGGGCAACCGCGGCGGCAGAGGCATCGCGGGCGGCAGTTGCATTCGCCACGGCATCGTCGGCCTCCACCACGTCGTACTCGGCAT